>DASYJY010000176.1:0-23771 GCA_035995985.1 Thermoanaerobaculia bacterium
TCGATGCCGTGGCCGAGGGGTATCGAAAGAATCCGCGGATCGAGGATGTGACGTACAAGATCCCCAACCCGCTCGACTTCATCGAGATCATCCTGCCGAAAGCGCTGCTGTTCCTGACGCCGGCGGAGCTCGACGAAGTCAGCGCCAAACTCACGGACGACGGCATCCGCGCCTCGGTTGCGCGCAATGCGGCCATGCTCCAGACGCCGCAGGCCACCGCAATGAAGCCGCTCGTTCAATACGATCCTTTCAACCTCGTCCCGATCTTCCTTCGCAAGTTTCAGTCCGCCGGCGGCGGCTTCAGCATCGACACGTCGACCGGCTACTACATGTCGTCCGATCACAGCATGCTGCTGATCCTGACCAAGCCGCGGCGGCCGGCGCAGGACGTTCCCTTCGGCAAGAAGCTGCTCAACGAAGGGACGCTGATCGAAGCCGAGGCGCTGAGGGATTTTCAGAAGAGCGCGCCGCCGGGAACGCCGCTGCCGAGGATCTCGCACACCGGCGGATACGAGATCGCGGCAGGCGACGCTGACCTCATTCGCCAGGACGTCATCGTCAACATCCTCGGCACGGTCTTCGGCGTGCTGGCGCTGTTTCTCTACGCCTTTCGCCGTCCGGCTTCGATCATCTACGCCGGTGCGCCGCTCGCGCTCGGATTGCTACTGACGTTCGGCATGGCTGGCGTCACGTACGGCAAACTCTCGCAGGCTAGCGCTGGATTCGCGGCATTGCTGGCGGGACTGGGCATCGACTTCATCACCGTCCTCTACGGCCGCTACGTCGATGAGCGCAACCGCGGCGCGACGATGCAGGAGTCGATCCGCACGATCATGCGCTCGACGATGCCGGGCGTGTTCGTGGCGGCGATCACGACTGCCGGAACCTTCTTCGCCTTCCTCGCCACCGACTTCCGCGGCATGACGCAGCTTGGATTCCTGACCGGCGTCGGCATCCTGCTCTTTCTGTTGTGCGTGATGTTCCTGCTGCCCGCGCTGATCGTTTTCTCGGAACGGAAGGAATCGCGGCGCGCGCCGAAGCTCTATCTGAACTCCTTCGGCGCCGGAAAATTGATCGACATCTCCATCGCCAAACCGCTGGTCACGATCGGCGTCTGGGTGGTCTTCATCGTCGCCTGCGGGATCATGGCCACGCGCGTCCGCTTCAGCGACAACATCCAGGATCTGCGCGCGAAGGGAAATTCGGGCGTCGTCAACCAGTCGCGCATCACCGAGAAGTTCGGGCAGTCGTTCGACTTCATGATGTACGTGTGCGAAGGCAAGACGCTCGAGGAAGCGCTGGAGAAAACGCGCACGGCGTCGAAGGATCTCGACGCGCTCGTAGCCGATCACACCATAGCCTCGTACCAGTCGATCTCCACGTTTCTGCCGCCGGTGGTCGATCAGGAAAAGATCATCGCCCGGCTGCACGGCGGAAGCGCGAACGAATTCAACTTCGCGCGCGTTGAGAAGACGTTCCGCGCCGCGCTGACGGAGAACGGCTTCCGGCCGGACGCGTATGACGACTACCTGAAGCTCTTCGCGCAGACGCTGCAGCCGTCGCAGCCGATCACGCTACAGACCATCGGCAACGAAGACATCACCAAACTCACCACGCGCTTCGTGAAGAAAGTCGGCGACGGCTGGATGTCCGTCATCAACGTCTACCCGACCGGAGGCAAGTGGCCGCGCGACGTTCCCGCGAAACTGATGACCGTTCCCGACCGCCATCCCGGCGACGTCCTCACCGGAGTCAATCTCGTCAGCGGCACATTGCGTCGCATCGTCAAAGCCGACGCCACGCGCTCCACGATCATCGGCTTCATCGCCGTGCTCGTGCTCATGTTCGTCAGCTTCCGCAATGTGAAGCTGACGCTGCTCTCATTCGTGCCCTTCGTGGCCGGCGCAGTGGGCATGCTCGGTTTGATGGCGCTGCTCGGCCTGCAGTTCAACTTCATGAACATCTTCGTCGGCCTGATGATCATCGGCGTGGCTACCGACTACGCCATCTACATGCTGCAGCGCTACCGCGAGGATCCGGCCGCCTTCCGCGGCAGCGCGCACGAGACCGGCAAAGCGATCGTGATGGCCTCACTCACGGCCATCGTCGGCTACGGCGCATTCGCCTTCTCGCACTATCCGGGGCTGCGATCGATTGGGTATGCTTCAACCTTCGGCATCGGCCTGAGCGGATTGGCCGCGATCACGCTGCTGCCGGCAATTCTGGTGATGGGACGGCGAAACGATGAACGTTAAAGCGACCACGATTCCGAACACGCTTCTGACCCGCATCGTGCGCGGACGCGCTGCTCTCGATGTCCTGCTGGTCGTCGTCGCATCCGCGATCATCGCCATCGCCGCGCAGATCGCCATCCCCATTCCCGGCACCGTGGTGCCGCTGACGATGCAGCCGCTGGCCGTGCTGCTCGTGGGCATCACGCTCGGCTCAACCCGCGGAGCCGCGGCCGCCGCGCTCTACCTCCTCGAAGGATTCAGCGGCATGCCGGTCTTCGCCCAAGGCCACGGCGGCGCGATCTGGCTGGCCGGACCAACCGCCGGCTACCTCTTCTCTTACCCATTCGCAGCGTTCGTCGCCGGCTGGTTCTCCGAGCGCGGCTGGGGCTCGACCACCATTCGCTCCATCGCCGGCATGCTCGTCGCCCTCGGCATCATCTACCTCGGCGGCTGGTCATTGATTGCCGCCGTCACTGGCGCGAACACGGCGTGGCTGACCGGCGTCCGTCCCTTCCTCATCGCCGACATCCTCAAAGTCGCCGTAGGGGCCTCGCTGCTGCCGCAATTGCAGCGCATGCTGGCGAAGTTACTACAACCGTAGTAGCATCGCGCGATGCGCACGCTCGCCATCGCTCTCACCGTTGCTTTCGTTTTGGCCGCAACTGCCTGTCGGACTCTCAATCCGGATGCGCTCCGCGACGAGCTTCTGGCGATGAACAAGACCGACCAGGAAGTGCGTCAGCGCTGGATCAAGGACCAGAAGAATCCAGAGATCAATGCTGAGATGCAGCAACTCGATGCGAAGCACGTGAAGCGTCTGCGCCAGATCGTGAAGCGCTACGGCTGGCCGGGAAAGTCGCTCGTCGGCGCGAAAGCGACAAGCGGCGCCTGGACCCTCGCCCAACACGGCGGCACCAAGTTCCTCCACGAAATACTTCCGGTGATGGAAGCGGCCGCGAAAAAGGGAGAGCTCAGCTACGCGCTCGTGGCGACGTCGATCGACCGCGTGCGCATCGCCGACGGAAAAAAGCAACTCTATGGCACGCAATTCGACACCAGCGGTAGCAAGTGCGAGCCATTGCCGATCGACGATCCCGAGCCCCTCGATCAGCGCCGCGACGACGCCGGACTCGGCTCGATCGCCACGTATACCGAGCAGCTCTGCGCTCTCTACAAGCAGCCGCAGAAACCGCATTGATGGCACCCTCCTCGCAGTACAAATAACCGTTCAGAGGAGGATGTGAATGGTTGACAACATGAATCCCACCAATCAGTTCCACCCGTACCAGCGCGAAACCAGCGTGCCCGTCGCGGAGCGTCCGGCGACCGGCCTCAACGGCATTCTCAACAAGGTCGGCATCGACCCGACGAGCGTCCGCTCGATCGGCGATCAGATGAAAGGCATGAACGTAAACGACACGATCGGTAAGGCTCGCACGTACGCGCAAGCCAACCCCGGCAAAGTCCTCGGCGGTCTCGCAGCCGTTGCCATCGGCCTCGGCATGATGCGCGGACGGCGGGCGTAGCCATCACACGCGTGGCGCCGCCGCCCGGCGGCGCTACTGCGAGTGAAACGTGTAGTCGATCATCACGCGCTGCCCGATGATCCTTCCCTGCACGCGCACCGACGACGTCACCGGTGATACGCCGCTCGTCGTCGCCTCGGCGTCGATGTTGAATGCCTGTCCGTTCACTTTGCACGTCGCTTTCATCGATCCCTGCTCGTCGTCCGCGTTGATCGTGTCGCCGGCGTGACGCGGCACCATCGACGCTGCGGACAACTCCGCGGCACTTTCCGCCAGCGTCGTCGCAACGACTTTCGAACGGAACCGCTGCGCCTCGCGCAATGCACGCGAGGAATCGATCAGCATCAGCTCCATCAACGCGAAGTAGAGGATCGCGATCGTGATCGCCGCCACGAGCACGTAGCCGCGTTCACGCGTGCGGGCGCGGGACGATGAGCTCGTCGATCGCAAGTTTTTTCTCCTGATCCACTGCCCGAACGCGAATCGCATCCTGCCCCGACGGCATCGGCTCGGCCGTGGCCATGAACAGCGGCAGTCCGCGCGCCATCCACTCCGACGACAGCAGCGTGGCCTTGAACGCCTTGCGGTGCGCCTCGCCGGGCGTCGTGAAATCCCACACGATCGTCTCGGCAGTGCCGTCGTTGTTGATCGTGTAGACGATGAGCGTCAGCGGCGAGCTGCTGTACGTTTCGAAGTTGTCGGGCCGCGCGGTGCTGTCGTAGATGTCGCGCCGCATCCGCGCCAGCACGCTGCCGACCTCGGGATGCGCGAAGAAGTTGACCGGCCATTTCTTCTCGTTGCGGCGCATCTCCGACGTCATCGTGACGATGATGAAGAGAAAGACGCCGAAGAGCGCGAGGGTGATGGCGATCTCCATCATCGTGTAGCCGCGCGCGCGGCGCCGAGTCACCACAAGCCGCTCCCGCCGGTGTCGGCGCGCGCGATGCCGAGGTGCGCTTCGCGCTTGGCCCAGTGGATGGTGAGCGTCACGTTGCGAACATCCGACCGCGGCGTCTCCACCTTCACGTCAGTAGTGAACGGCGCCATTGGCGCGAGAATCGCCAGATCCGACTTGAACGTCTGGTTGTCAGCTTTGTCGATCTGCGTGAACGGCTCGCGCCGCCAGTACTCTGCCTCATTCGACAGCGCCTGAAACGCGAGGATGGTCTCGCTCGCCTCGCGCAGCCGCCGCGTCCTCTCCGCAAACATCGCAATCGTGGTCGTAATCACGATCGCCAGAATCGCCAGCGCGACAAGAGTCTCGACCAGCGAGAAGCCACGGTTGCGGGGCACGGGGTCGATTCTACGCGGTTGCAGGAGAGGGCACGTCAAAAGCGAAATGTTAGACTCCACCACCCTCATGAAGCTCCGTTTTGCTCCCTCTCCGACCGGTTTTCTTCACGTCGGCGGCGCGCGTACCGCGATTTTTAATCTGCTCCATGCGCGCCGTTACGGCGGCACGATGCTGCTGCGCATCGAGGACACCGACGTCGAGCGCTCGCGGCAGCATCACGCGGAGCAAATCGTGACGTCGCTGCAGTGGCTGGGCGTCGAGTGGGATGAAGGTCCGATCCATCAGAGTGATCGGCTGGATCGCTATCGCGAACGCGCCGAGGAGTTGGTGACGAATGGCAAGGCGTACCGCTGCTACTGCACGGTCGAAGAGCTCGAGGCGGAACGTTCCACCGCGGAGAAGGCCGGCAAACAATGGCGCTACTCCGGGCGCTGCCGCCATGTCACCGATGCATCCGATGAACCGCATGTGATCCGTTTCCAAGTTCCGCCGGGGACGATCGAGTTTCAGGATCTCATCCGCGGCGACATGCAGTTCGAGGGCGACCTCATCGACGACTTCGTCCTGCTCCGCTCCGACGGCAATCCGACGTACCACCTCTCCGTCACCGTCGACGACATCGACATGGCCATCACGCACGTCGCACGCGGCGACGACCATCTCTCGAACACGCCGAAGCACGTGCTGCTCTTTCGCGCGTTCGGCGCCGAGGTGCCATCGTTCGCGCACCTGCCGCTGATCCTCGGCGGCGACAAGAAACGTTTATCGAAGCGCACCGGCGCGACCTCCGCGGAGGAGTATCGCGAGATGGGCATCGTCCCCGAGGCGCTCTTCAACTTCCTCACGCTCCTCGGCTGGTCGCCCGGCGAGAACCGCGAGCTCTTCACGCGCGACGAGGCCGGGCGGTGGTTCGATCTGCGCGACGTCAACAAAGCGCCGGCCGTCTTCGATCCCGAAAAGCTGCTCTGGATGAACGGCCAATATCTGATGCGGATGACGCCGGAACAGATTTATCCGCACCTGCTCCCGTTCCTCGGCTCCGATCCGCGATCACTCGACGAGCTGCGCACGATCATCGACCTTCACAAGATGCGCGCGCGAACGCTGCGCGAACTGGCGGAGCAGATGGCGATCTACTTCATCGCGGATGATGCGATCGAGTACGACGCCGACACCGTAAAGAAGCACATCAAAGGCGACGACCTCGCCGCGCGGCTCGCTGCGTTGCACGAAACGCTGGCGTCAACTGATCCGTTCGACGTCACCACCTCGGAAACCGCACTCCGAACGTTAGCCGAATCGCAAGGTATCAGCGCCGCGAAGCTCATCCACCCGCTGCGCCTCGCACTGACCGGAAAAGGCGCATCGCCTCCGATCTTCGATGTGGCGGTGGTGCTGGGGAAGGAGAGGTCGTTGCGGAGGTTGCATCGACTGATCGAACGCTTGCCGGAACTGATTTGAACCACAGAGACACAGAGATCACAGAGGGGTTTCTCTGTGTCCTTTGTGTCTCTGTGGTGAAACGCATTTACCCCTCGTAGTGCGCGAACTCCAGCTCCGCCTGCGCCGCTGCCAGGCGCGCGACCGGCACGCGATATGGCGAGCAGGAGACGTAGTTGAGACCGCAGGTGCGGAAGAAGCGGATCGAGTCGGGGTCGCCGCCGTGTTCGCCGCAGACGCCGACTTTGAGATCGGCGTTCGTGCTGCGTCCGCGTTCCGTGCCGAGGCGAACGAGCTGTCCGACGCCTTCCTGATCGATCGACTCGAAGGGATCCTTCGGCAGGATCTTCTTGTCGACGTATTCGGGCAGGAACGAACCGGCGTCGTCGCGCGAGTAGCCGAAGGTCATCTGCGTCAGGTCGTTCGTGCCGAAGGAGAAGAACTCCGCCACTTCGCCGAGCTTGTCGGCGATCAACGCCGCGCGCGGGATCTCGATCATCGTTCCGACGATCACCTGCATTTCGACGCCGCGTTCCGCAATCACCTCGGCGGCAATCCGCTGGACCATTTCTTTCAGCGTCGTAAGCTCCTTCACCGTTCCGACGAGCGGGATCATCACCTCGGGACGCGCGTCGATGCCGTCCTTCTTCACGTCGCACGCGGCCTGGAAAATGGCGCGCACCTGCATCTCGTAAATCTCGGGGAACGTCACTGCCAGCCGGCAGCCGCGGTGGCCGAGCATCGGATTCGATTCGTGGAGCTGATTCACTTTCGCGCGCAGCTCGACGAAGCCCCATCCCATGTCGCGGGCGACGGCGGAAATCTGCTGCTCGCTCTGCGGCAGAAACTCGTGCAGCGGCGGATCGAGGAGGCGGATCGTGACCGGCAGGCCGTCGAGCTCGCGGAAGATGCCTTCGAAGTCGGCCTTCTGAAACGGCAGCAACACGTCGAGGGCTTTGCGGCGTCCAGCCTCGTTGCGCGCCAGGATCATTTCGCGAACGCGAAGAATGCGGTCCTCGGAGAAAAACATGTGCTCGGTGCGGCAAAGACCGATTCCGGCCGCGCCGAAGAGGCGCGCCACGCGCGCATCGTTCGGCGTGTCCGCATTCGTGCGAACGCCGAGGGTGCGAATCTCGTCGGCCCACTTGAGCAGGCGATCGAAGTTCCGGAACGTCTCCGACTGATCGGCGGGCAACGAATTCTCGAGCAGCACCTGGATGACTTCCGAGGGACGCGTGTCGAGCTTGCCGCCGATGATCTCGCCGGTCGAGCCGTCGATCGAAACGAAGTCGCCTTCTTCGAGCGGCTCGTGGCCTTCGCTGCGCAACTCGCCTTTGCCGTAGTCGACGCGCAGCGCGCCGGCGCCGACGATGCACGGCCGTCCCATGCCGCGCGCGACGACGGCCGCGTGCGACGTGAGCCCGCCACGCGTGGTGAGAATGCCCGCCGCGCTGTGCATGCCGGCGATGTCTTCGGGCGACGTTTCCACGCGGACGAGGATGACTGGACCGTCCTTCGCCATCGACACGGCACGCTCGGCGCTGAAGGCGATGCGTCCGGCGGCGGCGCCCGGGCCGGCTGGAAGCCCGCGGCCGAGGACGCGTCCGCCTGACAGTGCCTTCTGTTTTTCCGTCGCATCGAACACTGGCGCGAGCAGTTGCACGATCTGGCCGGCTTCGACGCGTGCGACCGCCTCGGTGTGATTGATCAACCCTTCATCGACCATGTCGCAGGCAATCTTCACCGCCGCGAAGCCGGTGCGCTTGCCGGTCCGCGTCTGCAGGAGATAGAGCTTGCCGGACTGGATTGTGAACTCGATGTCCTGCATGTCGCGGTAGTGGCCTTCGAGTTTCTTGTAGACGTCCTCGAGTTGCGCGTAGACCGCGGGCATTGCTTCCTCGAGCGACTTTTCGTCGCCAATGGCCTGCGCTTTTGAAATCGGCAACGGCGTGCGAATGCCGGCCACGACGTCTTCGCCCTGCGCGTTCGGCAGGTACTCGCCGAAAAAGCGATGCTCGCCGTTCGCGGGATTGCGCGTGAACGCGACGCCGGTGGCGCAGTCGTCGCCCATGTTGCCGAAGACCATCGACTGCACATTGACGGCAGTGCCCCAATCGTCGGGGATCTGATTCAGCTTGCGGTAGGTAATGGCGCGCTGGTTGTTCCACGAATTGAACACCGCGCCGATCGCGCCCCAGAGCTGCTGCTGCACGTCCTGCGGAAAGTGGTTGCCGGTCTTTTCGCGAACGATGCTTTTGTACGTTTCCACGAGTCCGCGCAAACCGTCCGCGGGAATCTCGGCGTCGGTCTTCACGCCCGATTTGTCGCGCAATGCGAAGAGCTCGTGCTCGAAAAGATCCTTGTCGAGCTCCAGCACGACGCCGGAGTACATCTGAATGAAGCGTCGATACGAATCGAGCGCGAAGCGTTCATCGTTCGACGACTTCGCCAGGCCCTTCACCGTTTCGTCGTTGAGTCCGAGGTTGAGGATCGTGTCCATCATGCCGGGCATCGAGGCGCGCGCGCCGGAGCGGACGGAGACGAGCAGCGGCGTGTTCGCATCGCCGAAATTGCGGCCGACCGATTTCTCCACGCGCGCGAGGTTCTCGGCGACCGCGGCGTTCAATTCGGCCGGATATGTTTTGCCGTTCGCGTAGAAGTACGTGCAGACGGCGGTGGAAATCGTGAAGCCTGGCGGGACCGGGACGCCGATGTTGGTCATCTCGGCGAGGCCGGCGCCTTTGCCGCCGAGGACGTCCTTCATCTTCGCGTTGCCATCGGCGGCACCGTCGCCGAAGTAGTAGACGTATTGCGGCTCCTGCATGGCCGCGCGATTATCTCCGAACTTCCACATCGACGCTGCTGTAGATCGCGCGGGCGGCGTCCGACTCGGGCACCTGCCGCGGCGAATCGCTGCCGGCGGCGATGAATTCAACGCGGGCGAGATCGACATTCGCGAGCGCGGCTCGTATCGAGGCGATCTCGCGTTCGGTGATCTCTTTGTTGCGCCTCGGATCCTGACGGAACTCATGCGCGATGATGCGAAGCGGAACGGGAACGCCGCGGATGATGTTCGCCAACGACTGCAACTCTTCGCGGCTTGCCTCGGCGAGCAGGTTCCCATTCGCGTCGAACTGCAGTGCGAAGAGCGACACGCGTCCGGCGCGACGCAGCAACGCGATCGGAACGTCGTCGCGCAACGGCGTGGCCGCGCAGCCGCCGCGATCGCCGAACCACGGAAACGCGGTGAAGAGCGGGATGGCCTCCTCGTGCCAGTTGAGCGCGCTGAGGTGCTTGCCGTCCGGCGAAACGGTCAGCGCCGTGTAGCCGTAGTCGTTGCCGCGAATCCAGTTGAAGCGCCAGATGCGGCCGTTTGAGCCGCCGGCGAGAAAGAGCGGCTGCTTGTTCTGCTCGACGACGCCGCTGACGCGCGCGCCGTGCTGCACGAATTTCGCAGCCTCGCCGTTGATCGACCAGCAACCGTCAATCGGCGCGTTCTTCGACGCGGCCAGCTCCGTTCCGTGCGCGAGCAGCGAGTGAATCCGTGCATCGTGACCGTCGTACGCCGCATCCGGAATCGTGACACGCAGATACGCGGCCTCGGCCGGCGCGACATCGAGCCACTGCGCCGTGCTGACGTGACGCGTGGTCATCGTGGCCAGCGGCAGCCAGTTCGCACCATCCAGCGATCGCTCGAACGTCACGTGATTGGCCTCGGCATGCAACGCCGCGAGCGAACGAAATCCGACGCGGTCGATGCGGCTCGGCGCGGCGAACGCAATCACGATCGACTGCGGATAGTCGTGCGGCGGCGGAGTCCAGAACGTGCCGATCTCGCCGTCGATCGTGGCGATCGCCGAAACGATGAGCATGGCCTCACCGGTGCGCGAAACGATTGTGGCGCCGCGCGCGACGTCGAGAAGACTGGCGTGTTCGTTGGCGACGTCCGTTGGCAACGTGCTCGGCAACCGCCGATCCTCGGGACGGTCCGGAGCGGGACGCGAACAACTCGCGACGAGGAGCAACGCGAGTAACGCGCGCCGTTTCACGGGCGATACTCGCGCCGGTCGACAACGATCTTCGTGACGTCGGCGATCTTCATCACAGCGTTGCCGATCGTGCGCAGCAGCGCCATGCGGTTCCGGCGCACGCTTTCGTCTTCGACCATGACCATGACTTCGTCGAAGAACGTCTCCAGCTCAGGTGCGAGCGCAGCAAAGGTCTCCAGCGCACGCTTGTAGTTGCGTTCGGAGATCGACTCCTCGATTTGTTCTTTCATCGCCGACACGAGTTCGGCGAGGCGGCGTTCCGTTGGATGTTCAAGCTTGGCCGGATCGACGTTCGTCTCCCCGTCGTACATCTGGCCGACGGTGATGTTGACGATGCGTTTTGCGGAATCGATCAGCGACAGAAAGTTCGGCTCGCCTCGGACCTCCTTGAGCGCATGGATGCGGTCAACCAAGTCCGTCAGGAGTCCCGTCCCACCACCGTAAATGGCGGCCTGGATCTCGTCGTACGCGAAGCCCCACGCGGAAGTCTCCAAGATGGTCTGCACACGCTCACCGAAAAATAGAAGGAGGTCGTCTTTCACCGACTGCCGCGAACCGTGAACATCGATGCCGATATTGAGTAGCTCGCCGAGCTTGATTCGTACCTGCCGTTTGTCGCGGTTCAGAAGGATCTGGACCACACCCTGCGCCGCGCGGCGAAGGGCGAATGGATCCTTGGAACCGGTCGGCTTCGCGCCAATGCTGAAGAAGCCAACGAGCGTGTCGATCTTGTCGGCGAGCGACACGATCGCGCCGCTCAGCGTCCGTGGCAGGGGATCGTCTACGCTGACTGGAAGATAGTGATCGTAGATGGCCTGCCACGTTTCTTTCGGCAGTCCTTCTTCACGAGCGTAGATGCCGCCGACCTTGCCTTGGAGGTCAGTGAACTCCTTGACCATCTCCGTAATGAGATCGGTCTTGCAAAGCCGAGCGGCGGCGAGCGTGTCCGCGTCATCCGAAATCGCCGCGGCGATCTTCTCGATGCGCTTGGTCTTGTCCAGATAGTTGCCGAGCTTCTCCTGAAACTGAAGCCGTTCCAGCTCCGGCAAACGCGATTCGAGAGTCCGTTTGCGATCGGTCTCGTAGAAAAACTTCGCATCGGCGAAGCGCGCGTTCGTGACGAACGAATTGCCGTAGGCGGCGTTGCCATCGGGATCGGCATCGTTGTCGAGGACGGCCAGGAAGGAGTTGGTCAGCTTCTCGTTCGCGTCGCGGATCGGGAGCTGCTTCTGGTGCACGCGCATCACCGTGACCAGCACTTCGTCCGGCAGCGCGAGGTAGTCGCCGCCGAACTCGGCGCGAACGACGCCCGGGTATTCGGTGAGGTACTGCCACTGCGACCAGATCGATGCATCGATCGACGGCGTGCCGCCAGCCTGCTGGCCGAGGACTCGGGCACGTTCGGCCATGACGTGGCGGCGGCGGTCGGCGGCGATGACGACGCGCGCCAGCTCCAGCTTCGTCACATATTCGTTGTACGAAAGCACCTCGATCGGCTGCGGCGCGAGCGTGCGGTGTCCGCGCGTCGTCGTCCCCGAAGCAATGCCGAAGATCGTGAGCGGAAGGTGCTCGCCGTCGAGCACCGACACGACCGAGTGGATCGGGCGAATGTACGAGTGCTCGCCGTTGCCCCAGCGCATCATCTTCGGCCAGCGCAGCGACTCGATGATCTGCGGCACGCGCTCCTGGAGGATCTCGCCGGCCGAGCGCCCTTTGATCGTGCGGCGGACGCGGATGTAATCGCCGGCGGCGATGACGTCGCCGATCGCAGCGTTGTTCTTTTTCAGAAACCCGTTTAGCGCCTGCGTCGGCTTCCCCTCGGCGTCGTACGCGGCCTTCACCGGCGGGCCTTTCACTTCTTCGTCGCGGTCGGACTCGCGCAGCGGGATGTGCGACAGAAAAAAGATGATGCGCCGCGGCGTGCTGTTGACGACGACCGGATTGCGATCCTCGGGCGGCTCGCCGAGGTCGAGGGTGAGTTTCGTCAGTTGCTGCAGCAGCGTGGCCTGCGCGGCGTCGTGCATCCACGCCGGAATCTCTTCCGTCAGCAGCTCGAAAAAGTACTCAGCCATTGGATGCCTTCAGCAGCGGAAATCCGAGCGCTTCGCGGGCCGCGAGGAACTGGTGTGCGCATGCGACGGCCAGTTCGCGAACGCGCTTGATGATGCCGACGCGCTCCGTGACCGAGACCGCGCCGCGGGCGTCGAGCGTGTTGAACACGTGCGAGCACTTCAGCGTCCAGTCGTACGCGGGGAGAACGAGCTTGTTGTCGAGGCAACGCTTCGCCTCGGCTTCGTACAGATCGAAAAGTTTCCAGTGCAGCGCGACGTCGGCGGTCTCGAAGTAGTACTTCGAAAACTCGTATTCGTCCTGTTTGCGCACCGGGCCGTAGCCGAAGCCGGCGCCCCATTCGATGTCGTAGACCGAGGGCTGGCGCGAGAGGAACATCGTCAGGCGTTCGAGGCCGTAGGTGATCTCGGCGGAGATCGGCGCGAGGTCGATGCCGCCGGCCTGCTGAAAGTACGTGAACTGCGTGACCTCCATTCCGTCGAGCAGGATCTGCCAGCCGACGCCCCACGCGCCGAGGGTGGGCGACTCCCAGTTGTCCTCTTCGAAGCGGATGTCGTGGCGGGTCAGGTCGAGTCCGAGCGCGCGCAACGAGTCGAGATACAGCTCCTGCACGTCGAGCGGCGACGGCTTGAGGATGACTTGAAACTGATAGTGCTTGCCGAGGCGGAACGGATTGTCGCCGTAGCGTCCGTCGGCGGGACGGCGTGACGGCTGGACGTAACCGACGTTCCACGGCTCGGGCCCGAGGACGCGCAGGAAGGTGGCGGGATGCATGGTGCCGGCGCCGACTTCGAGGTCGAGCGGCGTCTCGATCATGCAGCCGCGCTCCGCCCAGAAGTTCTGGAGGCGGAGGATGAGGTTCTGGAAGGAGAGGCGCGGCATCGGCGGCGCATTCTAACGATTTATCCGCAGATGACGCAGAGGGGACGAAGATCCGCCGCGGGTATCGGTAGCCGTCGGCGGTGGTGGCGGCGGCGGATCGCTGTCCTTGTTCTTGCCGTCATCTTTTTTCTTCGTATTCGTCGATGTGGTGTCGGTCATGGCCGTGTCGGTGGGCGGCGGCATGGTCGACATCGTGTCGGTGGCGGCGGTGTCAGTCTGCGGCCGATCGCGCCGCTGGGGCTGCGGTGCACGTTCGCGTGGCATGGCCGGCGTGGTGCTGCCGATCGTGTCCGTCACCACTGGTGCGTTCGCTGCCGGCGCGGGACGCGGCGATGTGCGCGGACGAGCCGGCGGCGTCATGCCCGGTGTACCGGCCGGAGCCGACGGCGGCATCGCCGAGGCCATGGAACCGGCGGCAGTTGTATTGCCGAGCGGATTCGGATTAATCGGCAGCGTGAGGTTCGTGGTGGTGTCGACGTTCGTATTCGTCAACGGCGGCGCGGTCTCGCCGGGGCCGTTGATGGTCGACGTCACGCCGCTCGCGGAGCCTTCCTGCACCGTCTGATACTGCTGCTGATTGCGCTGAACTTTACCTGACCGAGAGCATCCGAAAGCGAGGAATGCGATGCAGGCGGAGGTGGCGATTTTCTGCGTCATTTGATGCATTTCAATTGCGGCTTTGGTGCCGAGAGTGCCTGCTGCGCACGCCTTTTGCCTCCTGCTGAGGCGGAGGTTTTTCTGATGCGCCATCGCCGTCATCTGCTCGTCTTCACTCTTCTCGTCTGCTGCCTTGCATTGACGCCCGTTCGTTGCAGGAAAGCAGATCAGCCCGCCGAGACGAATACGAAGGGGAACGCGACCGATCGCGACGCCGCGACCGGCACGAGCGGAACCGGCGAGCCTGCCTCGCCCGCGACCGCGACGACGGATGCCGGCCAGCAGCTCGGCACAGTGGCGCCGAGCGCGGCGAATGGTGCTCCGGTCGCCTTGACCGGCACCGAGGAGGTGCATGCGCAGAAGTCGGAGACGACGTCTACGTTGCAGGGGCCGGGCGGAACGACGACGGCATCCGTAGCCACGCCGACTGACACCACTGCGACATTCAAGACAACCACCGGCACGTCGACGGCCGGTGTGAAGAAGCACTGATGCGCAGGCTGTCGTTTCTCGCCGCCGCGCTGTTGATCGCCGCATGTCCCGGCGACCGCCGCACCGATGAGTCGCGCAACGCGCCCGCGCAAACGTCGACGACAACGCGCAATCCGCAGGCGGTGCCGGAGAACAGCACGGCCATGAATCCGGTGACGCCGCCGCAGACGCGCGCCGGCTCCGCCACGGCGCCGATTGTCGACGTGCAACTCACCGAGTACGAAATTCGGATGCCCGATTCACTGACCGCCGGCCCGCAACACTTCCGGATCGCGAATGGCGGCAAGCAGACGCACAACTTCGTCATCGAAGGTGGCGGGATCTCGCAGAAGCTCGCGTCCGACCTGACGCGCGGCGATACTGCGGAGATTGTCGTGACTCTCCCCGCGGGGACGTACACGGTCTATTGCCCGGTGGATGGACATCGCGGGAAAGGGATGCGGCGAACGATCGTGGTGCGGTGAGATCGACGCGCGGCGAATTCACTCCAGCTCTTCTACTGTGAGACCGACCGCATCGAGCAACGCGTAATTGAGCTCCAGAATCTTCGCTGGTCCGAGCGAGCCGATGAAGTCGGTAAGAATGCTCTTCGGTAGGCTGACCAACTCGTCGCAATGGATCGAGCTATCGTGCTTTAGCCCTTCTTCGATGCCCACGAGAACCTGCGATCGCAGATCGTGATACGACGAGTAGATCGGCGCACAAATCACAGAAGAGAGCCGCGACTGAATGGCCGCTTGCCGGCTGACGATGACGAAAACCCGTGACGCACGAGGATCGGATTTCGAGGCATGGCGGACGCGGTAAAGTTCACCACGTTTCACGAGAGTGCCTGATACTCCAGCACGTCTGCCGCTTCAGCATTCAATTCATCAGCGACGGCGTTGATCAGAGCCACTTCCTCAGCATCCGATCTCTTTGACTTTCGAAGGACCTGCCGAATTGCATCGGCTATGAATTGGTCGCGGTCAGCGGCAATCGAGTCAATCCTTGTGATCAAGTCTTCGGGAAGGTTCACCTGAATCGTCATGAGCTGGATAGCGTACAGCGATCGTGCCCGTTCGTCATCTCGGCTTCGTCAGTCGGATCACCAGAAACGGATTGACCGCGCTACGCGCGAGCCGAGGGACGTGATCCATCGTGGAGAAAAGCAATTGCATCGGTAGCGCGAAGGCGCGGCCGTACCAGTGCTGGCGCACCTGGCGGAATCGCAGGCGGCCGTTCGGGCTGACGGCGGTCACGGTGATGCGGGGATCGAGATCGTTGGCGAGTTGGACGACTTCGGCGAATGTCGGTAGGAAGCCCTCGCGAGTCGAATGGAACCGCGCGGAGCCGCCGCGAGTGTTGTGCCAGAAGTCGATCGGGAAGGCGCCGTTCGGGAAGTCGAGGTAGAGAGCTCCGCCGGGTGCTAGAACGCGCAGCAGACCAGAGAGAAAGGCGCGGCGGGCGTCGTCGCGATTCGGCAGCGGCTTGACGCGATATTCGTGGCCGCCCACTTCTTCGACGCCGATGTGTTCGAGTACGCCGGAGCAGAGCAGAACATCGAAGTACGCATCCGCGAATGGCAGCTTCGCGCCGTCGGCGACGGCGAGGCGTTCGCGATGGACGCGCTCGCGCCACTGCCAGCGCCGCAACGCCGAGGAGTCGATGCCGTATGGGTCATGGCCGGCGGCGGTGAGGAGATCGACGGAGATCCCGTTGCCGCAGCCGGCGTCGAGAATCCGCAACGAAGCGTCCTTGATCAACGGGAGGTAGAAGTCGTTGATGCGCGCGACGGCGCCGTCATTTTCGCGCTCCAGCGCTTGACGATGCTCTGCCGTCAGGACGGTGTTCTCATCGAACTGATCGTAGTAATGGCCGCGCATGAAGTCGGCGATGTGGTCGACGACGGGATAGTCGACGTCGTCGCGGTCGCAACGCAGCGAATGGGTTTGAGACTTCAAGGTCCCGAGACAGTTTGGACAGCGATAGACATCTACCAATGTCCGCGCTCCGCGCTGAACATCACTTCGTAGACTTTGCGCGCCCAGCTCCGTTTGCCGAACTCCACGGGGCCGCTTGCTTCGTGCGTCAGCCACTCTTTGATCGGCAGCGTGAAGCCCGTTTTGCGCCGCTCGCGTACTTCGGGCGGCAGCGGCGGGCGCGGCGCGGCGGCGAGGAGCTGTTTTCCGCGCTCATGGCGCGTGACGAGCGCCGGCGCGACCTTTCGAAGGAGATGCGCGTCGACGAGCGGGACGCGGACTTCGAGCGAATGCGCCATCGAGGCCCAGTCCATGTCGCGCAGGAGTTGATTGCGAAGGTAGAGCGACGACTCGAGCGCGGCCACGCGCGCGAAGGGGTTGCCGGGATCGGGAGTTACGGCGCGTTCGATGAGATGGAGGAGATCGAGCCGGGCCAGACCTTCAGCGGCGATTTCGTCGCCGAGGAGCGCGGGAAGCTCGGAGGCGAGGAAGCGTCCGCGTTTTACGAGATAGGCGCCGGCGTAGCTTCCGCCGTAACGGACGATCTCGCCCATCTTCGGACTGATGTGGCGGGTGCGTTTCGACAGTGACGAATTCAGCCGATGCACGGCGTCACCGAGTTTGGGAACGCGCGTCAGGACCGACGTGACCGGCATCCAGCGCGGGATATCGCGGAACGACGTATAGCCGCCGAAGAGCTCGTCGCCGCCGGCGCCGGACATCGCTACTTTCAACCCGAGGCCGTGCGCGGCCTTGCTGATGAAATAGCTGTTCAGGCCATCGACGGTGGGCTGGTCCATCGAGTTGAATATCCGGGGCAACTCCGATCGGAAATCAGCCAGCGTCAGCTCCTGGATCGAATGTTTGACGCCGTACTGACGCGCCACGAGTGCGGCCAGCGGCGCTTCGTCGTTGACGCGGCCGCGGTACTCCTCGAAGCGGAGCGTCATCGTCTGCAGATCGGTCGCGCCGGTTTCGCGTGCAAGCGCGACGACGGCGGTCGAGTCGATGCCGGCAGAGAGAAATGCACCGACCGGGACGTCGGCAACCATGTGATAGCGAACTGATTCGAGCACCGCGTCGTGAACGATTTCGCGACGCTGGTCTTCCGTGAAGTGTTCATCGCGTTCGACGGCATCGCGCAGCGTCGCAGCGATCGAAAAGTACTGCAGCGGTTCGCCGACGCCATGTCCATCGACGTAGAGGAACGAACCCGCCGGAAGCGCGCGAATGGCGCGATACATCGTGAATGGCTCCGGCACCGTTCCTCGGAGAAAAAATCCGGCGGCGCCGGCAGAATCGAACTGCGTCGACACCTTGCCGCCCGCGACGAGCGCGCGCACCTGCGACGCGATGCGAATCGTCGCGCCATCGTCGGCGTAGTACAACGGCTTGATGCCGTACGGGTCGCGCGCCAGCAGCATCCGCCGCCGCGCGCCGTCCCACAGCGCGATCGTGAACATGCCGCGCAGCTCGCCGAACATCGCGTCCTGCTTTTCGTCATACAACTGCAGCAGCACCTCGGTGTCCGACTGCGACGTGAATCGCCGTCCGCGCGCTTCGAGCTGCGCGCGCAACTCCCGGTAGTTGTAAATCTCACCGTTGAAGACGATCGTCAGTTCGCCGAAATGTTTCGGCTGCGCGCCGCCAGGCGACAGATCGATGATGGCCAGACGGCGATGGCCGAGACCGACGCGGCCGTCGTCCGAGAACCACGCGTCACCCGCATCGGGACCACGCGAAAGCATGCATTCGCGCGTGGCGATCACTTCATCGCGATCGACCGCTGGCGCCGCGCCGCCGTACGCGAAGATCGCGTTGATGCCGCACATGGCGCGGGAGTGTATACGTCAGCGCGTGCCGCTGATTGCGATCGGCGCGGCCGCATCGACGCGGATCGACACGTCGCTGGCGGGAATGGCGTCGACGACCCTGCCGTGCGGACGCACCCACACGACGACCGTGTAGATGCCGGGACCGTCGGTCAGCGGAATGGCGAAGGCGAACTTGCCGTCGGCGGCAACCTGGAAATCGCCCTTGCGGCCGTCGCTGTACTCCTCGCGAATCTGTTCGACGCCGCCGGGAACGGGGCGCGTGAAGTCCTTCAGCCGCGGCAGGTATTCACGGCGCGCGGCCGGCAGGCTGTACGTCTGGATCGCGTTCGCCGTCACCGCGGCCATCGGTTGCGGCATCGGCTCATGATGCACGGTGATCGCTTCGACGTCGTATCCCTTCACCGCGTGGCCGCTGCAGAGAACGGGCTGCGCGTTGGTGACGCGCCGCGGCAACGGGCGGAGCCATTCGACGTAGTGACGGATGAACTCTTGCGTCATCCGGAACTCGCCCTTCTCCCACGCCAGGCCGATGCCGACATGCGTCGCCGCGGGATCGAGAATGGTCCGGCGATGTCCATCGTGCGGCGCGACCTCGGCCATCATGACCGCTTCCGAGCTCCGCAGCATGTCGTACAGCGCGCTGTCGCTGAAGCCATAGTTGGCCGACCACGCCGCGGCGTTTTCGCTCACGCCGTCGTTGCCGCCGGCGAAGGAGTAGCGCATGTACGGCGCCTCGCCGTCGGTCGTGAAATGCCCCGTCGTTCCGTTGCGAATCTGCGCGCGGCAGTAGGCGTCGGCGGTGGCGGAAGCCTGCGCGTCGAGCTGAACCGGAGCGAGTCCGTACTTTGCGCGGTCGTGATTGATGAGCCGCACGAATTCGCCGCGCAACGTCATCCGCGTCTCATCAGACGCCCCTTCGCCCTGCGCGAGTGTCGCGCCGAACGTGAAGGCGATCGTGAGGACCGCGAGAAGAAGCTTCTTCATGGGGCGACGATAAAACGAACGAGGGTGGGCTGCCATTCCTAAAACTACACGGCCGCGAAGGCCTGATCGACATCGGCGATCAAATCCTCCACGTCCTCGATGCCGACCGAAATGCGCACGAGGCCTGGCGTGATGCCGAGGCGGGTGCGGGTTTCGAGCGGGACGGAGGCGTGCGTCATCGATTCGGGATGCGAGATCAGCGTCTCCACGCCGCCAAGGGATTCGCCGAGGGAGCAGAGGCGAACGCGGTCGAGGAACTTCTTGGCGTTGGCGAGCGAGCCGAGGTCGAACGAGATCATCGCGCCGAATCCGCGCATCTGCCGTTTGGCGAGCTCGTGCTGCGGATGGGCGGGCAGGCCGGGGTAGTAGACCTTCAACGCCTTCGGCTGCCGCGACAGGTAATCGGCCATGGCCCGGCCGTTCTCCTCGTGCTGCTTCATGCGCACGGCGAGCGTCTTCACGCCGCGTAGGATCAGCCACGAATCCATCGGCGACAGGATCGCGCCGACGGCGTTCTGCAGGAATCCGATCTGCTCGGCGATGGCGTCGTCGTTGGTGATGACCACGCCGCCAACGGAGTCCGAATGGCCGTTGAGGAACTTGGTCGTCGAGTGCACGACGATGTCCGCGCCGAGCTCGAGCGGCCGCTGCAACCACGGCGAGCAGAACGTGTTGTCGACCACCACCAGCGAATCGTTCTTGTGCGCGACTTCGGCGCAGGCGGCGATATCGGTCACCGTCATCATCGGATTCGTCGGCGTCTCAAGGAAGACGATCTTCGTATTCGGACGCAATGCCGCGCGGACTTTCTCAACGCACGCCGTGTCGACATACGTGAATTGCAGGCCGAATTTCTCACACACTTTGTTGAACAGGCGAAACGACCCGCCATACATGTTTTCGCCGGCCACGACATGATCGCCCGACTTGAGCATGCGGAAAACCGTGTCGGTCGCCGACATGCCGGACGCGAAGCAGTGCGCATGTTTGCCGCGTTCGAGTGCGGCCAGGTTCGCTTCGAGCACGGAACGCGTCGGATTTTTCGTCCGCGCGTATTCGAAGCCTTTGTGCTTGCCGAGCTCCGGCTGCACGTACGTCGAGGTCTGAAAAATCGGATAGGTGACGGCGCCGGTGACTGGCTCCGGCTCCTGGCCGGCGTGGATGCAATCGGTGGAAAAACCCATGTCTGTTCCTTTGCGTCAATCCGCGTGATCGGGCGCGGGCGGCTTCGCCCACTTCGTGTAAATGCCCTTCGACATGTAGCGCTCGGAGGCGTCCGGGATGAGCGTGACGACGCGTTTGCCCGGTCCGAGTTTCTTGCAAACCTCCATCGCCGCGGCAACATTCGCCCCCGCGGACGAAGCGCCGAGCACGCCCTCCTCGGCTGCAAGCCGCCGGACCATGATGAAAGCGGGATCGTCGTAGATCTGGATCACTTCATCGGCCAGCGACATGTCGAGCACCGGCGGGATGAACGACGATGCGCCGATTCCTTCGACTTCGTGCGGCCCCGCTTCGCCGCCTTTGAGAATCGATCCCTGCGGTTCGACGACAACGCACCAGCAGTTCGGATTGCGCTCCTTCAGATACTTCGCCACGCCGCTAAACGTGCCGCCGGTGCCAGCGCCGGCCAGCCAGGCATCGACGCGGCCATCCATCTGCTCCCATATCTCCGGACCGGTCGTGGCGTAGTGAGATTCGGCGTTGTACGGATTCGCGAACTGCTGCGGCACATACGAGTTCTCGATCGTCTTCGACAACTCTTCCGCTTTCGCGATCGCGCCTTTCATCCCGTCGTCCTTCGGCGTGAGAACGACTTCGCCGCCGAGCGCCTTCATCACTTCGCGCTTCTCGGTCGAGAAGTTCTCCGGGACACAGAGGATGACGCGGTAGCCCATGCGCGTACCCGCCAGCGCGAGGGCAATTCCGGTGTTGCCGGCAGTCGGCTCGATGATCGTGCCGCCTTTCGCGAGCTTTCCATCGCGCTCAGCGCGCTCGATCATCCCAACGCCGATGCGGTCTTTGACGGAGAAGCCTGGACTGAGAAACTCGAGCTTGACGAAGAGATCGGCGCCATCGGGACCGGCGATGTTCGCGAGCTGCAGCATCGGCGTGTTGCCGACGAGATCGAGGATGTTGCGGACGGGTTTTGCGAGAGGACGGGTCAAAGCGGCGGGATTGTATACGGGCCTAAAACAAAACGGCGGACCCGAAGGTCCGCCGTGGGTTGAGTGATCGGGTAGAAACTTACGCCCAGCTGGAGGAGCGGGTCGTGGAGCGGCGCTGGTTGTAGCAATCGCGGCAGTAAACAGGTTTGCCGCTGACGGGAGTGAACGGAACTTCGGTCGCGACTCCGCAGCTATCGCACGTCACACTCACCATCGAACGCTCACGGCCACCACCGCCGCCGTTTCCGTCGCGCGCCGTCTTCCGCTTGTCGCGGCAGTTCTTGCAACGCTTCGGCTCGTTCGTGAAGCCACGCTCTGAGTAAAAGGCCTGCTCGTTTTTGCTGAACACGAATTCCTGTCCGCAATCGGCGCAGTTGAGAGACTTGTCGTTGAATGTATCCATGAACCTTGATCTCCTAAGTTGATCCTTTGTTCGTACGACGAAAAATGTGATGCCGCAGCTCAGAGTGTGTGCGGGGTGCCGCGACCTCGCCCCCGCTTTGGTGCTTCACAAGCGAAATCGGATAGGTCGACCAGCCTCCCTTCGGTAACGAACACAGCACGCCCCCCGAACGCTCTGTCGCGATTCATGGAAGGTGTTGTTTTTCGCTGGATTCGTTGGGCCGCCTTTTAGCATAGATGTCCAGCACAGGCAACGAATTACGCCTTGCTCAAAATAAGTTCGTCAACGTATTGACCATCATTTTATGGAACATCAGATTCGCATCGGGCCGGCCGGCTGGAGCTACAAGGATTGGGAGGGAACCGTCTATCCGCCGCACGGTTCGAAGTTCGATCACCTCGCCTATCTGGCGTCGTTCTTCGACACGATCGAGATCAACTCGCCGTTCTACCGAATCCCGCCGCCAACGCATTCGAAGTCGTGGGTGCGCCGCGTGGCGGACAATCCGAATTTCAAGTTCACGACGAAGGTGTTCCGCGGATTCACGCACGATGATGCATCGCTCGTGGATGCTGACGTATCCGCCTTCCGCAACTACCTCGATCCTCTCGCCGATGCCAACCGCCTCGGCGCGGTGCTGTTGCAGTATCCGTGGAGCTTCAAGAACAGCGAGGAATCGTGCGACAAACTCGCTGCGCTATTCGACGCGTTCGATGGTTACCCGCTCGCGCTCGAAGTTCGTCACTCGACGTTTCAAAACGAGGAGTTCTTGAAATTCCTCAACGAGCACGACGTCGCGTGGGTGAACGTCGATCAGCCGCTCTTCCACGACTCCGTCAAGCCGTCCGACGCCATGACCGGTCCGCTCGCCTACGCGCGCCTTCATGGCCGCAACTACGAGAAATGGTTCGCGCACGGCGAGACGTGGGAGCGCTACAACTACCTCTATTCGAAGGAAGAGTTGGCGCCCTGGGTGGACCGCATCCAGACGATGGCCGCGGCGAAGGAGACGTACGTCGTCACCAACAATCACTTCCGCGGACAAGCGATCGTCAACGCCGTCGAACTCGAGGAATCCCTCGGCATGGACGCGAAGATGCCCCCGCAGTTGAAGGAGACGTATCCGGAACGCATGTGAAAAAGCGATTCACCACAAAGGCACAGCGCGACGTAGCCGCAACCAAAGGGGTCAGTCCGGGCTGGTTGGCGGTCTTCGATATACGGCCCCCCTTCGTTGACGAGCTCACCCGACTGCCAGACTGACGAGAACCTCTTCTTTGTGATTGACCGACCCTTTCGATGCGGGAGGGAACGCTTTTCCCGTGTGGTGGGAAACCAAGGTCGATGCGTTTACCACTCTTAAATCGGCTTGCGAACCCTTTGAATGGGGCTGCGAACCATTTAAATGGGATTGGCGAACCAGGTGAATGGGGTTGGCGAACCAGGTGAATGGGGTTGCGAACCAGGTGAATGGAGTTGGCGAACCAGGTGAATGGGGTTGGCGAACCAGGTGAATGGGGTTGGCGAACCAAATGAATGGGTTGGCGAACCAGGTGAATGGGGTTGGCGAACCAGGTGAATGGGGTTTGCGAAGCAGGTGAATGGGGTTGCGAACCAAATGAATGGAGTTGGCGAACCAGGTGAATGGGGTTGGCGAACCAGGTGAATGGGGTTGGGAGAGACGTCGCCGAGGTCGCGATCCTGGTTATCAGCTGACAACGCAACGCGTCAAAGATTCGTGAGGCGCAGATTCTCGTCCCTCACCGCTTCGATGCA
>DASYJY010000177.1:0-21283 GCA_035995985.1 Thermoanaerobaculia bacterium
CAAAGAGTTGTCCTGAGAGGGGGCCGAGAAACCGACGGCAGGCGCCAAGCAGCAGCGCCCACACCGTGATCGAGGAGAGGAGTGTCACGCCACCATGCATCATGAGTGCGTCCCCAATCGCCACTGCCGCCGCACGGACGACGCGTTGCCTCGCAGTTTCGAATACCTCCGCCAAAGCGCCTGCCACGAACGGAATCAAGAGAATCAGCGTAGACAGCGCGAAGACCCCAAACGCGTAAACGTACCGCGCGGGAAAGAAACAGGACGCGATGAACGCGAGCGTTGCGAGGGTGGCGACGACGCCACGCACGTGCTTCTGTTTCAGCACATATTCGATTAAGAGGTAGTGAAACCAATGTTCTGACTCCATGCGCGTCTCGGCCTCGTAGTAGAGCTGCTGCATCGTCATCAGATACGTATTTAGCGTCGTCAGCGCAGCACACGTGAGGGCCATGGCGAAGACGAAGCGGACCGTTGTATTTGCGTGCGCCAAGAGGTCGGCGACAAGGATCAACGAGATTCCGTTCGATACTTGCCCCGGAATGCCAACCCGCCCCACCGCCGCAGCCCCGGCCATGATCGGCACAACCGAGAAAACAGAGAGAGCGATGGCGGCGCTGATCAGTACCCGCCGCGCGGCCGGTAGCGGCAGTGTGCCGATCGTCCGGTACCACTGGTCCACACTGGCGAACATCCAGGCGACCGAACCGCCGCAGACACCAATGTAGAGAAGAAGGCGCGTCCACCCCGTCAAATGAAGATGCGACGCCGTTGGCGAGGGAATGTGGAAGTGGCTGTGGTGGGACATCGACGCGAACCACAGACCTACGAAGACAAAGACGACCATCAGTTGGAAGTAGTCGGTAACGAGCACGCCACGGAAGCCACCGATGAAGACGTAGGCGTAGCAAACAATGAGGATCGTTGCGATCGTCATCACCAGTTCCGCCGCCGGCAAATCGATCAGCGAGCCGACGAAACCGCGCAGTACTACGATCTCCGTGATGAGCATCGCGCCGTACGCAGCGATCGCAAAGGCGAAATACGGTGTCGTGCTACGTGAACCGAGGGTTGCCAGATAGGACGCGCCGCGAAGATACGGGATCTTGTGCGGCGGGCCGTCTGCCGAAAGCCGCGGATGCTGTGTCAGTTTGAGGATCGCTGCAAGACCCAGCACACAACCGGCGATCATCGGAAAAACGATCTGCCACCCCCACTCATAACCGGCGGACAAGAGGGCGGTAAACGACACAGCCATCGAGATGATCGATCCGATGCAGCTCGAGAGCCCGAGCAGCGGCGTGTTCCCGGAAAACAGAAAGTCAGTGATGAGATTCGAATCACGCTTACGTGCTGACGCCACGCTGATCGCGAAGCTCGCGATCAACACCAAAAAAACTGCGAAAACTGTGACGTTGGCCATTGAGCGCGGATAATCCCGAGTTATCTACGTCGTATGTCATAGGAGTGACAGAACGAGCGATTTCCCTACCCCGGACGAAGAAAAAGCGTGAAGGGACCGGTATCGTTGGCGGATAGCCAACCCTGATCGAACGCGACCATGACCGTGTCGAGGGAGTGCTGTCGTGCTTTTGAACGCTGCGTTGATCCAGGCAACCTTGCCCAGCGTGGCGTACGGGAAAGCGATGTCGATCACGCTCGACCGGCGGGCATCAGGCAGTTCGACGCGACTGACTTCATCCAGCCGTTCCTCGAGGCGATGGCTTCACCTACCGGCCGATCTCGTTCTGGCTGCGAAGCGCTGCCGGAATTCTGACCGCGTGGCGCTGCAGTCGCCCGGAGGTTAGCGTCGCAGCGTGGCGTTACCGACTAGCTGCATAGGTCAGCCTCCGAGCTGGGAGGTCATAGGTTCGATCCTACCGCGCGCGCCGAAAAGGATCCTTCATCAAAAGTGTCCTCGGGCCGCATGGGCTCAGCCGCAAGCCATCATCGAGCGCAAAGAAGAGCCAAGCCCTACGTGCAGGGCACACAAAACAAACCGACGAGCGCCGCAATGTCGTGAAGCAGAACGCCGACGCCTTGCACAAGGAGTTTAGAAGAACCCCCGGGCGCACGTGCCAAACAGGCAGGAGCGATCGGCTGATTCAACTTTGAGTTGTAGAAGTACCGCGTTCTATCTCATGCGCTGTCATTCTTCACCTCATTCCGAACCTCAGCCGTGGTTTGTCTCGATTTTCCTGACAGATTGATTATTCCTCTCCGATTTGGATCGTCTCGCTGCCAATATCCGGACAATTGGAAATAACCCAAGCTTCCACGGCTTGGGCGAGTAGATTAGACGTACGTATCGCAACGGATCGCGACCACGCTCTAGGCGCCAAAGTAACCAGCGATATCCCCAATCGCCTGCCAGGTTTATGCAGAAACGGTTGACGAGACTCGCGCGAATCTGTCGCCCTAACTGCTGTTCCCAACTGCGACGGTACGCTCGTTCGTCAGAGCGGTCTCCGCTGACTGCTAGCACGGCTGAGCGAACAGCCACGCGAATCCCAAAACCCCAGAGAGCATCTTGTGCACCCGAAGCCTCTCCAATAGGGAGGCACGACTGGGAATTGCCAGTAACCGGCACAAACACGTTTCCGATCCCACCACAGGAGCGTACGTTTTCCATACCGAATGATAGCCGCTGCCGAAAAAACTCCAACGTGCGACGTAGGTAGTGTTGCGCCCGGCGAAAGTCTCTAAACATGCAGGTCGCTAACGTTGCACGATGGCTATTTACCAGCAGGTATCCATACCCGCCTGGAGCAAGGGATTCATTCAGGCAAGCATAATAGCCATTTGCCATTTCGGTATCAAACACTATGCCGACCACAATCGCGTCGGCACGACGCGGT
This sequence comes from Thermoanaerobaculia bacterium, assembly GCA_035995985.1. Taxonomy (GTDB): domain Bacteria; phylum Acidobacteriota; class Thermoanaerobaculia; order Gp7-AA8; family Gp7-AA8; genus JADGNZ01. The sequence goes on from DASYJY010000177.1 coordinate 2,859, forward strand.
CCACTACCCACCAGCATAGGCGGCGTCGGAGCACGAATCGTTTCTCCGAAATGAACTGAGACACCAAGCTTCAGGGCTTGATTTAGAAGAGCCGTATCAAGAGTGCCCGGCCCCGGACCACGACGAACCAAATAGTAGAAGGGCGTGCGCGATTGGAATCGATGCTTGCGTCCACTTGGACCGAAGCACGTCTGTTCAAATACCGGCGTAGTCTCAAAGTTCGGTTCGATTCCAAGCGCGCGAAACTCGTCAAGCACGTCGACCTCTGAGGTCCAGTTTTCAAGGCCCTGAAAGTCGTCCCTGAAGCGCGCGCCGACCGTCTGGCGTCGTTCTGCTATGACCACTCTGCGACCGGCCTTGGCTGCGACGATCGCAGCCGTCAAGCCGGAAGGTCCTGCGCCCACGATTCGTAGTACGTCACTCTTTCCCATGTGCTAGGAGTGATTTCGTGACGGTTTTCCCTACCCGGCGCAGCCGGACCAAGGAGATAGCGTGAAGGTAACGGCGGTATCGTCGGCAGATGGCCAACCTAATCGAACGTTACCTGCCCGTATCGGCGGAATTCTGTCGTTCTTCGACTTCGACCGTGTGTTGATCCACGGAACGTTGCCGAGCGCCGGTACGCGAAGGCGATGTCCGTAACGCCCGACAGCGGGGAAATCAGACAGTTGCGACTGCACAACCGACTTCGTCGATGCGTCCGTGAGGCCATTCGCGCCCCATCCGAGCCGATGCGCAAGGAAGACCGAATTCCCGTATTCTTGAGGCGCGGCCGAGGGGCACGATCAGTATGCATTCGACCAGGCGTTCTCGACCGAGAGGTTTGGAATGTGCATCGTCCGTTTGGGACGCCGTGAGCGTCGAACAACGTGTACGGAGAACGCGATGCGAGTGATGGTGATCGTGAAGGCGAACAAGGATTCCGAGGCGGGCGGGGGGCCGGATGATGAAGCGATGCTGACCGAGATGGGGCGGTATAACGAAGAGCTGGTGAAGGCTGGCGTCATGCAGGCGGGGGAAGGGCTGCACCCGACTTCGAAGGGAGTCCGCGTTCGGCTCGGCGGGGGAACGAAGAGCGTCGTCAGGGGGCCGTTCACGCCGGCGGGCGAGCAGAGTGCCGGCTTCTGGCTCTGGAAGGTGTCGTCGATGGACGAGGCGATCGATTGCGCCAAGCGTTGTCCGAATCCGTCGGGCGGCGACTTCGATCTCGAGATCCGTCCGATCATGGAGATGGCAGACTTTGGCGACGAGCTCACGCCGGAAGCGCGGGAACAGGAACAGCGGCTTCGCGCGGAGATAGCGGCGAAGCAATGAAGCATTCGGACGACGGGCCGGCGCACGCCTCGTAGATCAATAGCGAGCGCCTCGCGGTGATCTTCACGGCACCTTACTGAGCCGCCGCGGCCTGCAGCGCGGTCAACACGCGAACCATCGCGCGATCGATGATGTCCGCCGCGGCATCGTCAAGCCCGGCGTCGAGCGACTCATCGTGCATCGGATGAATCACGGGGATCTCCTCGATCGATTCGTCGATTCCGAGCGCCTTCAGACATTCGTTCAGCCGCGCGCGCTGCATCCATTCGTCGTCATCTTCGCGACCGAGGTGGAGCAAATGGAAGAGCACCGTCTGCATCGGCGTCGAAGCAATCTGATTCGTTTCGGCCCGATACCACGCCACTACCGCGGCGAGCGGCACCGACGAAGCCCCGCATGCGAACGGCGCGGCGTCGAAGGAGAGGTCATTCACGCGAAAGTCGCCGCCGGTCACCGTGATCGCGCCGCCGAATGAGCCGGGATGGGCGATGTTGAAGAGGAGAAACGCATCGTGGAAGAACAGCTCCACGTACGCGGGCGCATCGCGCGGCTCGATGTCTCCGATCACGGTTACTTCGATTCGAACAATGCCCTCCTCCGAGGCGAGCGGTATCCAATCGGCTTGCACGAGGACGTTGCCGTAGGTGCGATCGCGCAGCGCAGCGGCGCCGCGAAAGAATTCGAGCGCATTCGGCACCCGCGTCTGACGTGCAACCTCGGCGGTGAATTTGTAGTCGTTCATGGTCGTCATCTCCGGCGTCAGCGTTGCACCGCGACGCGTTGCGATTGCACTTCTGCGCCGCTGCATTGCGTCGTGCCGAGGTCGCGCCTCGGCGGGCGCCCAGTGATCCCGTTGTCTCGTCTACAAATCGTGGAGGTCGCCTCAGGTTCTCGATGTTCCGACGACGATCCCGATGAGCCGGAACCGCGACGAATCTTCATCGACCGTCATCCGCTTGTGATCGCGGTGTGCGCTCTGCAGAATCAGCTTGCGTCCGCGCGTTTTGAGACGCTTCACGAGGATCATGTCGTCGACAGCGCAAACGACGATGCGGTCAATGGAGGCCGCGGTGTCGGCCGTACGGTGGACGTAGAGCAAGTCGCTTGGAAAGATGCCCTCACCCGTCATCGACACGCCCTGCACGGAGAAAACCGCGTCTGCACGAAGCTCGCGGTAGCGCTTCGGGATTCGCCGTTTCGGTATTTCGAAGGCGTCGGGGTACAGCACCGTTCCAGCGCTCGCCGCGACAGGAAAGACGGCCGCACGGCGGCGGCCTTTTTTCCGCGGCGGCACTGCCAGCGCCGTTCCGGCATGCTCCGGCGCAACCCGTTTCACCAGCCATTCGCCAGTCTGCTGCAGCCGTGCGAGCTCCTCATTCGTCCAGAAGATGCGCGGATCGTCGACAATCGCGCTGAGCGGCTCCTTGATGACGCGAGCAATCGCCAGGACCGTAAAGAAACTCGGATCCCTGGTCACCCCGGTCACGATGTTGCTCAGTGCCGCCGGCGTCATTCCGACCTCCTCCGCGACCCATGCCTGCGACAGATGCCTAGCCTCGATTGCAGCACGAATTCGATCGCCGAGTGTCATCGCTCCGACGGTACCGCCACCGAATCGGAATCGGCTGATGTGCCGTTCTAGCGTGCCATAACAAGTATCCACTCTTTGTATTGTAGACATGAATGGAACTTAAAGGCTACTTTCACGGAGTGTCGTTTCGTTAGTCTGCGCTCTAAGTTTTCACTAGTGATGCGCGGCGCGATGACGCGGCGGAACGATCGGCGCGGCGACCTGCAGCTCGACCGATCCGATGTCGCAGCGAGCACCGAACGGACGACTCAGGCCCCGTTGGTCGACGGTGAGATTCGCACCGCTCAGGCCGAGGCAGCCCGCGGGATTGCCGCCTTCGAGAGCAGCGCTGGAGAGGAATGGCAGGTGAGTCAGCGTGAAGCCCCCATTGATCGAGAGCGGTGCGAGAGCGGGCGAGCTTCCGGTGAGGTCGGACCCGACCAGGCCGGTGCAACCATCGGTGCTGCCGATCAGGTTGTATCCGTTCGAAAGCACAGGACCGGAGCAGTCGGTGTCGCCTGGCAGCGTCACCGTATTGCCGGCCACGATGGAGTTCCGAAGCACGACCCTCGTTGCTGGCCCGGGATTGTTGAATCCCCCGCCGGCGCGACGCGCGGAGTTCGCGGTGATGGTCACGTTGCGCAGATCGGTTGTGCCTTCCTGCGCGTAGAACGCGCCCGCGAAGTCGGCCGTGTTGCCGCTGAACGTCGAGTTTTCGATGCCGATCGTCGCTCCCGTCCTGGCGTTCGCCACGATTGCGCCGCCGGCGCCGAGCGTCGTGTTGCCGGAGAACGTGCAACCGCTGATGACCGCCTTCGTATCCGTGAAGCCGATGGCGCCGCTTCCTCCCGTTCCGGACTGGTTGCCGAAGAACGTCGTGTTCGTGATCGTGATCAGAACCGAAGCGCTGCAGTACATCGCGCCGGCGAAGTTCGTAGCCTGATTGCCGATGAACTGCGATAGGACGATTGACACGGTCGCCGTGGCCGCGGAGTAGATCGCGGCGCCCGGGCCGGTTGAGGTGTTGTTGGAAAGCATCGAAGTCTGAATATTCAGCGTGCCGGCGGTGCTGATCGCTCCACCAGCGGAGAGAAAGGTGTCGGCGGACGACGTGCCGGTCGTCGAATTCGCGATGACGAAGCAGTTCGTGAGATTGAGCGTCCGGCCGGCCGGAACGTCGATCGCGCCGCCCTTCGCCGAGTCGACCCGGCCATGCGTCAACGTGATGCCGCTAAGCGTCATCGGTCCGGCTGCCGACGCCGAAACCTGAATGATTCGCGTCGAGTTGCCACCGTCGATCGTGAACGCCGGCGGCGTCGCCGCCGGTCCATTGATGGTCATCGACTGCGTCAGGACGAGCGGCGTGGTGACGTTCATCGTTCCCGAGGCGGTGATGTTGATCGTGTGCGGACCGGCGATCGCGTTCGCCTGACTGATCGCATCGACGAGCGATCCCGGCCCAGTCGCGTTCGTGTTGCTGACCGTGAACGTTGCCGCGGACGCCACGCTCGCGAAGAAGAGTACGAACAACATGGACACACGAACTCCCTTGAACATCGATGCTCCTTCGTTGCGATGTGAGGATGGACGGACAAGTCAGAAACGGGACGGACTTGCGCACGATACAGGACTAGCGCCCGACCGCTGTGCCATTCGTCACGCGTTGGGAACCGATCGCGATGATGTCGACGATCGCCGCTGCGAAGATGCAGTACACCGACACGCGCGTCCATGGCCGATACAGATGCGCATAGAGCGGCTCGCGGACGAACGCTGCGACGAAGAATCCCGCCGCGACAATTGCGAGAATCGCAGCCAGCCGATCCGCGAAGATCGCGAATCGCTTCGCGCTCCGCGCTCGGCGCGAGCTCGCGATGTTCAATGCGCCGACGAGCAGGATGTTGATGTGCGATGCGCGGTAGACCATGCGCTGCGCATCGGGCGTTTGATGAAGATGGTGCAGCAGAAAATGCATGTAGGCGCCGCTGCTCAGGAACGCGATCACCATGGCCACACCGACGACGAACTGAGCCCTGCGCATGGCGAATGCTATCAAGCGGCCGCGCTGGCACAGAACGCGAACCGTGCTGCGCGTGACTGAACATCACCACGACCGCTTCGTCCACGTGCGCGGCGCGCGCGAGCACAACCTCAAGAACATCGATGTCGACATCCCGCGCGACTCGCTGGTCGTCTTCACTGGCGTGTCGGGATCGGGGAAGTCGTCGCTGGCGTTCGGGACGTTGTATGCCGAGGCGCAGCGGCGGTATCTCGAGTCGGTGTCGCCGTATGCGCGAAGGTTGTTCCATCAGATGGCGGTGCCGGAAGTCGATGACATCAGTGGACTGCCGCCCGCGGTCGCGCTCCAGCAGCAACGCGGATCGCCGACTACGCGCTCCTCGGTCGGCAGCGTGACGACACTTTCGAATCTGCTGCGGATGCTCTACTCGCGCGCCGGCGACTATCCGCGCAATCAGCCGTTGCTGTATGCCGAGTCGTTCTCGCCGAATACGCCAGAGGGTGCGTGTCCCGAGTGTCACGGCCTCGGGCGCGTTTACACGGTGACGGAGCAGTCGATGGTGCCGGACGATTCGCTCACCATCCGCGAGCGCGCCGTCGCCGCGTGGCCGCCGGCGTGGCACGGCCAGAATCTGCGCGACATCCTCGTCACCCTCGGCTACGACGTCGATCGCCCGTGGCGCGATCTGCCGCGCAAAGATCGCGACTGGATTCTCTTCACCGACGACCAGCCCACCGTTCCTGTCTACGCCGGCTACACGCCCGAGGAGACGCAGCGCGCGCTGAAGAAGAAGGAGGAGCCGAGCTACATGGGCACCTTCACCAGCGCGCGCCGCCACGTGCTGCACACCTTTGCGAATACGCAAAGTGCGCTGATGAAAAAGCGCGCCGCGAGGTACATGCTCAGCGCCGACTGTCCGCTGTGCCGCGGAAAACGGCTCCGTCGCGAGTCGCTGTCGGTGAAGTTTGCGGGCTACGACATCGCGGAGATTTCGTCGCTGCCACTGGCGCGATTGGCGACGGTGACGCGTCCCTACGCCGACGGCACCACCGCATCGAAAGCATCGGCCGGACATCCGGAGAAAGCGATCGTCACGCAGCGCATCGCCTACGACCTCTGCGCGCGGTTGGAAATCCTCCTCGACCTCGGCCTCGGCTATCTCTCCCTCGAGCGCAGCACGCCAACCCTCTCGCCGGGCGAGCTGCAGCGGCTGCGGCTGGCGACGCAAGTCCGTTCGAATCTCTTCAGCGTCGTCTACGTACTCGATGAACCGTCGGCCGGACTCCATCCGGCCGACACCGAGGCGCTGCTTCGCGCGCTCGACAAACTGAAGGCGTCCGGCAATTCGCTCTTCGTCGTCGAACACGAACTCGACGTCATCCGCCACGCCGATTGGATCGTCGACGTCGGACCGAATGCCGGCGAGCATGGAGGTGAAATTCTCTACAGCGGGCCGCCCGCGGGTTTGGAAAAGATCGAAGCCTCGCAAACGCGCGCGCATCTCTTCGTCTCTCACGCACCTGCTTCCCACACGCCGCGAAGTCCGCGCGGATGGCTGCGGCTCGAAGGCGTGACCCGCAACAACCTTCACGATCTCGATGCCGAGTTCCCCCTCGGCGTCTTCACCACCGTCACCGGCGTTTCCGGCTCCGGCAAATCGAGCCTCGTCAGCCAGGTCCTCGTCGAGCTCATCGCCGATCACCTCGGACACGAGATCGAAGCGGATGTCGAAGAAGCCGACGCGCTCGCGCCGGTCGTCAAAACGATCGGCGGCGAAATCGTCGCCGGCATGGATCAGATCAAACGACTCGTCCGCGTCGACCAGAAGCCGATCGGCCGCACGCCGCGGTCGAACCTCGCAACGTACACGGGCCTCTTCGATCACGTCCGCAAACTCTTCGCCGCGACCAAGGCCGCCCGCGCCCGCCACTACGACGGCGGCCGCTTTTCCTTCAACGTCGCGAAAGGCCGCTGCGAGACGTGCGAGGGCGAAGGCTTCGTGATGGTGGAGTTGCTCTTCCTCCCAAGCGTCTACGCGCCGTGCCCGGCCTGCCACGGCGCGCGCTACAACGCGAAGACGCTCGAGATCACCTACAACGAAAAAAACATCGCCGAGGTCCTCGGCATGACGGTCGATACGGCGTGGAAGTTTTTCGCCGAGGAGCCGCACATCCATCGCGCCCTCTCCGTCCTGCGCGAAGTCGGCCTCGGCTACATCCGCCTCGGCCAGCCCGCCACCGAGCTCTCCGGCGGCGAAGCCCAACGCATCAAACTCGCCACCGAGCTCCAACGAATCGGCCGCGCCAACACGCTGTACATCCTCGACGAACCGACCACCGGCCTCCACCCCGCCGACGTCGAAAAGCTGATGACCCAACTCTCCGGCCTCGTCGACGCCGGCAACACGGTGATCGTGGTCGAGCACGACATGCGCGTAGTCGCTGGGTCCGACTGGGTCATCGACATAGGTCCAGGTGCGGGCGAGGAGGGCGGGCATGTCGTCGCTGCCGGGCCCCCGGCGGAAGTGGCGCAATCGAAGGAGAGCCGGACGGCGGTGTATCTCGCGCGCTACCTCGCCGGCAACTGAAGGGGATGTTTTCAGGCGGAGACGCGGAGGAGACCTGCTTTTCTCCGCGCCTCCGCGTCTCCGCGTGAAAAACCTGAGCAACATGTAGACTCGCGAAAAATCAGGAGGCAGTAATGCGTCGTGTAGCAATCGTCCTCTTCGCGGTAGCCGTGTTGTGCACCGGATTCTCCATGCAGGGAAGAACCGGATGGTCAGGAACCTACTCCGTCAGCGGCACGAATCCGGGCGTGGGCGCCTACACCGGAAACCTCACCATCACGCCGCGCGGCGATGTCTACGAGGTCAGCTGGTGGATCGCCAAAAAGCACTACACCGGCGTCGGCATCGTGGTGAACGACACGCTCTCGGTCGCGTACAGCGGCGGCGATCACTCCTGGATCGGCGTGGCGTCGTATCGCCAGCGCGGCGACGGCACCCTCGACGGCCGCTGGGCCGTGCAAGGCGGCGCTAAGGTGCCGGGAACGGAGATCGCGACGCGGAGGTAGCGAGGACGTTCTGGCTGCGACCAGAGGCGGGCGATGAGGGGCTCTTGTCTGCGCCGGGGCGAAGTGCAGCGGAGATTTCAGCATGCACACAGAAGTTGCAGCGTAGGCAGGGCAACCACAGCGTGCATAGCCCTAAACACAACGTGCACAGCCCGATACACAACGCGTGCAGCCCGGCACACACCGTGCGCGGGCCGAAACACAACGTGTACAGCCCGGCACACACCGTGTGCAGCCCGAACACGATGTGTGCAGCCCGGCACACATCGTGTGCAGGCCGAAACACAACGCGTGCAGCCCGGCACACCCCGTGTGCAGGCCGAAACACAACGCGTGCAGCCCGGCACACACCGTGTGCGGGCCGAAACACAACGTGTACAGCCCGGCACCCACCGTGTGCGGGCCGTAACACAACGTGTACCGGGAAGCTCGCGGTTGGACTCTTCGCAAGCTCGCACAGCGCGCCGGGATGAACGCCAATACCTCTGGGTGGTTGAGCCGGGCGGAAACGTTCCAGCCTCTCCCTATTCTGGAGGTAGCCGAGGTCCTCGGCGCGGACGCGGGCGAAATGATCCGTGAGGTCGCGCTCGCGCTGGCGGACGCCCGCGTAGTGCAGGCGTCCTCGCCCCATCGGCGGTTTCTGAGCTCCTCGAGCTCACAAACGCCCTAGGCGTCGCAGACACCCCGTAGCGCGACAACGCCCGCCTTACACCGTCACGCCGGGCCACGCCAGCGCGGCGGCCAGATCGGGCAGCACCGACGCCAGCTCCTCCGCGTGCGCCGAGGCGACGTCCTCCAGCTCTCGTGTCAGTACGGCGTCGACGGAGGTGTCGTCGCGGCGGGCCAGTTCGCGAAGGACATCGCGCTGATACCGCGGCACGCGCGCCCGCAGCTCGACGAGGCGAATCGCCTCCGGAATCAGCCGCGGCGCGTCGTCGCCGAGCGCCTCTTCGATCACCGCCTGATCCCACAGCCGCATGGCCGTCGCGATCATCTCCTCCTTCGTCACCCGCGTCCCGACGCGCGTGTTTGGACGGCGGCCACGTCCTCAACTCAAATTGCTTACACGTTTAGCAACCGGTAGCTCGATCAGCGGTCCCGAAGGAACAAAGAGGCAATTTCATGCATTCATCGGAATCGAAAACACTGGTCGCGGAACAGCTCGTGCACCTTACCTGAGCCTCGCTGTTAATTCGCCATACGAAGTGAGGCGCCGTGGTCTTGACGGTGATCCAGGCGATTCTCTGCGGCCTCTAGCTCGCGGACGCGGAACGAACGTACATCGTTTTGGAAGCACAGATGGGTTGATCATCCATCCGGGCACGCTACTTGAGGTCTGCTCTGTCTCTACGCACATTCATGACTCCGAAGTGTCGATTTCCGACCTTGAGATCGCCTACGATATTGCGGCCGAGAACACTCGTCCTATGTCGGGTCGCGTTATCCTTCCGGGTGCAGACCTCATGCAATTTGTTCGAAAACAGAAGGCCAAGCCTGACGTGTGAGTGATTCCATCGGTAAGCTTTGATCTGTTCTGCTCAGAACTGCACAAGCGTCTCTAAGACCGCGGAAGTTGCACCGACTGCCCGTGGTGAAACACATTGTGCGGATCCCACTGCGCCTTCACCTTCTGTAGGCGCGGGTAGTTGTCGAGGTAGTAGAGATACTGCCAATCCTTCAGGTCCATGTCCGGGTAGTTGACGTAGCAGCCGTCCATCGTGGCGTCGGGGCGAGGGCCGGCGGGGCCGTACATGGCCACGTAAAAGTCGTTGATCCAGCGGAGATTCTTTTCGGTCTCGGCCTCGGTGGTCCAGTAGGTCTGGTATTGGAGTTTTAAAACCGAACTACGCTGCGGGACGGCAGTGGCTGCCGAGGGGACGGCGTTGATGCGGCAGCCGTAGGAATCGACCTGTAGGAGGGCCTGTGGATTGTCAAAGTCGTCGCTCAGGAACTTCCACATCGTGTCGATCTGCTGTTTCGGGAACGGCTCGCGCATGTAAGCGGATTTGTATTTGCCGCGCTGATTCGGGCCGGAGCCGTTCAGAGTTTGCGTCGCGTAAAGCCACGCCAGCCGCTGAATTTCGTTCGTACGCGACGGGAAGTGATGGCGGCCGACGGCATAGACCTGCGGGACGGGATCGGGCAATTCGGCGTGGTTCATGTACGCGACGAATTCGTCCAGCCGCTTCGGCTCGTCGCCGACGTATTGCGCGGTGAGCACGAGCTGCGACGCCGTCTTATGCGTGAGATGAAGCAACGCGAAGAGTCCGTCGTAAGGACTGCCGGGATTGTTGTTGTCACGGAAGAAGGCGCCATAAAGCTCGACCAGAAGCGTGAACTGCTTCTGCGTCATGTCGCTCCAGTTCCAGGCCAGATTGACGAGATGGGCCTCGGCCGGAGCCGCCGGCAAATTCTTGAACCAGAATCGCGTGACGATGCCGAAGTTCCCGCCGCCGCCTCCCTGATTGGCCCACAGCAGATCGGCGTTTTTTCCATCGCGTTCGGCGACGACGACATGCGCGCGGCGGTTCTCATCGACACAGACGATCTCCACGGCATCGAGCCAGTCGACGATCAGCCCGTGTTTGCGCGACAGCAACCCGTACCCGCCGCCGGTGATGTGCCCGCCGGCGCCGACCGAGTAGCAGGAGCCGCCCGGGATGGCCTTGCCGTACTCCTTGTAGAGATTCCAGATGACGTTCCAGAGCGTCGCGCCGGCCTCAATGCAGTAGGCGTTGCGCTCCGAGTCGTAATAGACACGATTCATCGGCGCCATGTCCACGATGACGCCGCCGTCGTTGCCGACCGCGAAGTTCTCGTAGCAATGTCCGCCGCTGCGAACGGTGATGCGCAACTTTTCGTCCACCGCCTGCTGGACGGTACGCTTCACCTGCTGCGCGTCACCGCAGACTTCGATGTACTTCGGCTTGCCGACCCAGCGGAGATTGAATCCGCGGATGAGAGTCTCGTAGCGAGGATCGGATTTGTCGATGCGGCTTCCCGGATAGGTTTCAGTCATTGCGGAAGAATAACCGGAGACGCTGCGTATCAGCGTTCGCTGATCCGCTAAACTTTTCGGCGGAGGCTCCCATGAAAGCTAATCCCGAAAAGATCGATCGTGCCGTGCTTGCGCTTCTGTATCTCGGCACGCATGACGAATGGCTAACATGGAAGAGCTTCGACTGGAACGCGATGGGCCGGCTTCACGAAAAGGGATACATCAGCGATCCGGTGGGAAAGGCGAAGTCGGTGGTATTCACCGAGGAAGGTCTCGCGGAGTCAAAGCGGCTCTTCGAAGAGATGTTCGGAGCGGCTTCGACCGACGAGTAATTCAAGAGCATTTATCCGCAGATCACGCAGATTTACGCAGATAGAGGCCGATGGGTTTTCATCTGCGTAATCTGCGGATGGTCCTCTCGCAGCTAACGAAGCCGGATGCCTACGGCGCCTTCAGTGATACCCATGCCGACGAGAAGATCGCCGCGGACGAACATGTGGTCGAAAAGCATCGGTACACCGTTCCAGCCGTGATTGATTCGACCCGAGCGCCAATCGAGTTCCGCCAAGTAATGATGCGTGTTGTCGCTGCTGCCGAAGACGTAGAGGTGATTGGCGACGTCGAGCGTGTTCGTCACGTCGAACGGTAAGTCAATGGTCCATCCCTTGCCGGTGGCAGGATCACTAACGCGCAGGCGGTCGCACGGCGGTTCGTTCTTTTCGGATGAAGTGACGGTTTCGATCTGCCAGGTCGCGCCGCCCCAAATGACTTCGGTCGGAGGTTTCGGAGGAAGAAAGTCGCCGAGGTGACCGGTAGCGATATCGAGTGAGCGCATCGGCGACCATGCTGTATCGCCTACGTACCAGCGGCCATCGATCTGCTGCAGGGCGGCTCCCTTCGCTCGAAATTGCCAGAGGAGCGCCAGGTCGCTGGCGCGGAATGCCGCGACGACGTTCATCTCAGGAGCCTCGTTGTAGATGTTTCGTGTCATGCGCGCGATGACTGTCTGGCCGGTGAGCCAAATCTCTTCGATGTCCCGCACGATTCGTTGCGCGCGAATGCGGCCGTCATCATCGAGCGCGAAAAGCGTGGAGCCCAGGCGCGGCGAATTGTTTGCCACTGCAATCAGCGGCGGACCAGTCAGCATGCGTATCCAGAGCGGCATCCGCACGTTTCTGAGGGGACGGCCGTCGGCCATTGCCAAGATTCGCAACTCGCGTCCGAGGCTCACAAAGACGCGGCCATTCGTCACGACCATCGGATCGGTACGGCCTGAAGCGTCCGCGTGGACGATGCTGCTCTCCCATCGTTTCACGCCGGAGGCAGCATCGACGGCAACGATGTTCGATTTCGTTTCGATAACAAGCGTGTCGCCGGCCAAGGCGGCGTCGAACGCTGCTACAGGAACGGTCCAGACAATCGCAGCCGGCGACGGATTCAGTGCAACTGGTTTGCACGGCTGCGCCGACAGCAATGTTGTTATCACCAACGCGGCGACCGAAAGAGCCGTTCGCATCCACGTCACATTCAGATTGAAGAAATGCCCGGCCACGGCAAATCTTCCTCGGCTGATGCCGCGGCGAATGCGATGACCTCTTTCAGGTCATCTCTGGTGAGCGACGGAAAGCTGCGGAGAATCTCATCCTGCTCGCAGCCTTCGGCAAGGCTTGCGAGGATCGTGCGGAGAATCACGCGCGTGCCGCGGATGACCGGCTGACCGTTGCAAATCTGAGGAACTCGAATGAAGTGGTCAAGGTAGTTCACGTGCCGCTCCTGAGGTGCGAGCGTCATGATAGCGCTGCGGTTCCGCCGCATTAGAATCCCCCTCCCATGCCCGCCTCCCCCACCCTGTCCGCCCGCATCCGCGCGGAACTGGCGCGCACCAAGGCGTTCAAAGCGATCGGCAAGCGCGTTGAGGATGGGCGTGTCGATGTCACTGGTGCGGCGGTCGAGGCTCGGGCGTTGTGTTTGGCGGCGCTGCAGGAGGCGACGAAGAAGCGGATCGCGGTTGTCGTGCCGGGTGATGCGGCGATTGATGACTTCGAGGCTTCGCTAAGGCTTTTCCACCATGAAGCGCGGTGTGTGTCGGGGTATCCGTCGCCGTCGTTGTCGCCGTATCAGGATTTGTCGCCGTCGCTGGGGGTGGTGCGGAACGAGATTCGGGCGCTGGGGATGCTGATCGATCGCAGCGTCGAGATTCTGATCGTGCCGGCGCGGGCGTTGTTTTCGCGGTTGCCGCGGCCGGAGGAGTTTGCTTCGCGCGTGGTGAGGTTGGCCGAGGGCGATGAGTTGGAGATGCGGGAGCTGTTGGAGCGGATGGTCGAGAACGGGTTTGTGCGGACGGACCTCGTCGGGGAGGCGGGCGAGTTCGCGTTTCGTGGCGGCATCCTCGATCTGTTTCCGCCGAATACCGTGAAACCCGTTCGCGTGGAGTTGTTTGGGGACACCATCGATTCGCTGAAGTGGTTCGATGTTGAGACGCAGCGTTCCGAAGATGAATCGGGGCCGGTGAGCATTCTGCCGATGACGCAGTTTGCGGTGACGAAGCCGATGCGGTCGGCGCTGGCGCGGCGGCTGTCGCTCGATTTCATGGATCCGCTGTTCAAGCGCGATGTGTCGGACAAGATCGACCGGCTGAACGAGAACGGGACGTTTCCGGGGATCGAGCATTACGTGCCGGTGGCGGCGGAGACGGTGTCGTTTCTGGAGTATCTCGATCCGGCGGAGTGGATGTTTGCGCTGATCGAGCCGGACCAGATCACGACGAATGTGGCGAAGTTCGAGTCGGTGCTGCGGATGGAGTACGACGCGGCGGCGGAGAAGGGGCGGGCGGTGTATCCGCCGGAGAAGCTGACGACGGAAGGAACCGAGGTGTTGGGATTTCTTGGGGCTGCTCGGCTGGCGTTTTCGGAGGTGCATGTTGGCGTGCCGGGCGAACGGCGGCGAGACGCCGCCGGGCCAGCCGGCGAGACGCCAGCGCTCCGGGAGTTCGAGGAGTTCCGGTTGCGGGCGCCGCAGGTGGATCGGTATACGAACCGGTTGCCGGAGTTCACGTCGGATGTGAAACGGGGGCATGAGAGCGGGCGGCGGCAGGTGTTCTTCGCGGCGACGAAGGGTGGGCACGAGAAGGTCGAGCGATTACTGAAAGAGTTTGACGTTCCGTTCGTCGCGTCGAGCGATGAGCTGCAGGCCGAGATCGTCATCGCCTCGGGCGCGTTGCCCCGCGGATTCGATTTCGAGGAGTTGAACCTCACCGTTTACTCGGAGTGGGATCTCTTCGAGCCGCCGACTTCCACGCGCGTCGGCGGAAAGAAGCGGGCTTCCGAGGCCTTCGTCACGGACCTGCGCGATCTGAAAGTGGGCGACTACATCGTCCATGTCGATCACGGCGTCGGGCGCTTTCATGGGCTGCAGCGCATTCCGTTCGGGCCGACCGAGCGCGAAGTCATGGAGATCGAGTACTCCGGCGGCGGCAAGTTGCTGATGCCGATGGAGAACCTCAATCTCATCCAGAAGTACTCGGGCGGCGCGGACTCGCAGCCGAAGCTGGACAAGCTGGGCGGCACGGCTTGGGCGCGCACGAAGGACTCGGTCAAGAAGGCGATGCGCGACATGGCGGACGAGCTGCTCAAGCTCTACGCCACGCGGCAGATGGTGCAGGGGCACGCGTTTTCGAAGGACTCACCGTGGCAGTTCGAGTTCGAGGATGCGTTCGAATTCGAGGAGACTGAGGATCAGGAGTCGGCCATCGACGACGTGAAGTCGGACATGGAGTCGCGCAAGCCGATGGACCGGCTGCTGTGCGGCGACGTCGGATACGGCAAGACGGAAGTAGCGATGCGCGCGGCGTTCAAGTCGGTGATGGACGGCAAACAGGTGGTTGTCCTCGCGCCGACCACCGTGCTCGCGTATCAGCACTACCGCACGTTCCTGCGGCGCTTCGCATCGTTTCCGGTGACGATCGAGCTGATGTCGCGGTATTACGGAGCTAAAGAACAGAAGGCGATTCTGAGCAAGCTCGAAAGCGGCGAGATCGACGTGATCATCGGCACGCACCGCGTCCTTTCGAAGGACATCAAGCTGAAGGACGTCGGGCTGCTGGTGATCGACGAAGAGCAGCGCTTCGGCGTCGGGCAGAAGGAGAAGCTGAAACAAATCAAGAAGGCGATCGACGTGTTGTCGATGTCGGCCACGCCGATTCCGCGCACGCTGCACATGTCGCTGGTGGGCATCCGCGACATCTCCGTGATCGAGACTCCGCCGAAGGATCGCCTGGCGATTCAGACGGCGGTCGTGCCGTTCACGGATGACTTTATTCGCGAGGCGCTCGAGTTCGAAGTCGGGCGCGGCGGGCAGGTCTTCTTCGTCCACAACCGTGTCGAATCGATCTACGCGATGAAGGAGTATCTGGAGAAGCTCGTGCCGGGACTCAAAGTCATCGTCGGACA
Source organism: Thermoanaerobaculia bacterium (assembly GCA_035995985.1). Lineage (GTDB taxonomy): Bacteria > Acidobacteriota > Thermoanaerobaculia > Gp7-AA8 > Gp7-AA8 > JADGNZ01. Next base: position 18,281 of record DASYJY010000177.1, read on the forward strand.
CGGGCAGATGGAGGAGCGCGAGCTGGAGCGAGCGATGCTCGCATTTATTCAGCGCGAGTACGACGTGCTGCTAGCCACGACCATCATCGAGAACGGCATCGACATCCCCGCCTGCAACACGATCCTCATCAATCACGCGGAGCGTTTCGGACTCTCGCAGCTCTACCAGCTGCGAGGACGCGTCGGCCGCAGCGACCGGCTGGCGTTCTGCTACCTGCTGGTGCCGAGCGACAAGACCCTGACCTCGGACGCGCGCAAGCGCCTGGCCGCGATCCAGGAGTTCTCCGACCTCGGCGCGGGCTTCCGCATCGCCGCGAAGGACCTCGAGATCCGCGGCTCCGGCAACATCCTCGGCGGCGAACAGTCCGGCCAGATCGCCGCGGTCGGCTTCGAGATGTACACGCGCCTGCTCGAGGAGACGATCCGCGAAATGAAGGGCGAGCGCATCGAGGAGGAAGTGGAAACGTCGATGAACCTTGGCGTGGACATCTACATCCCCAAGAACTACATCAGCGAAGAAAATCTGCGCATGACGTTCTACAAGAAGATCGCCTCGGCATCGACCGACGATCGCCTCGAGGAGATCCGCAACGAGCTGCGCGACCGCTTCGGTGCACTGCCGCAGAACGTCGAGAACCTGATCCGCTTCGTCCAGGTGAAACGCTTCGCGCAGCACATGGGCGTGGTGTCGATCGTCCGCGAAGGGGCGCGCGCGGTGATCAAGCTGACGGCGCAGGCGAAGGTCGATCCGAACAAACTGCTGATGCTGATCCAGCAGGACCAGCAGGTGAAGTTCACGCCGAACGGCGTGTTGACGTTCCCGCTCAAAGTGCAGGGGCCGGAAGTGATCGACGCGATCGAGGCGACGCTGCGATCATTGGCGGCGTAGTGCGAGTTGCCACAGCACAGACAAGAGTGTCTGTGCCACATGCATTCGCGTTGTTACCCACAGACCACTTTGTCTCCGAGGACAGCAGTGTCTGTGTGGCACAGACACTCTTGTCTGTGCTGTGAATCATCGCGCGTCTGTTCCGTGCTTGCCCAGCCAGCGCATCACATCGTCCGCCATGGTCTCAAAACTCGGCGCGATGAAGAGCTTCTGCTGGTACTGCGTCGGATCGTACGGCGTTTCAGCGATGTCGTCGACGTTCCAATCGAGCAGCTCTTCCTCGCGCTCGAAGCGGCCGAGCTCACCGAATGACGAGAGCAGCCCGGCGCCATACACTTGCAGGCGGCCTGCTTCGCGAACGACGCCGAATTCGAGCGTGTACCAGTAGAGGCGACCGATGCGCTCGATCGTTTCCGGATCATCGTGCGCACGGAGGGCGGCTTCACCGAAGGCGCGATTGAGAGCGACGAAGGTCGGATCGGCGAACGTGGCCGCGTGCCCGATCAGCTCATGCACGACATCCGGCTCGGGCGTGTAGAGCGGAACGCTGTGATGGCGCATGTACTGCGTCGATAGAAAGACATCGCGTCCGAGTTGCGAGAGAAACGATTTCGCCGCGACCAGTCCTGCCACCGGCGTCATGCGAAATCCGAGGAGGGGATGGATGGTGGCGTTGACGGCGGCGAGCTGCGGAATCCGTTCGCGCGACAAGGCAATGCGATCGCCAGCCTCGCGATAAGCGCGGCACGCATACCGATCGTGCAGCGGATCGAGATGCCGCCACACCTCGGCCCAGACATCGTGCTCCTGCTCCGTGTAGCCGATCGACGGGACAGCTTGTCCGTCGCGATAGTCGAGTGCCGCGCGCGCAATCTCGTTACGCCGGCGGCGATAGACCGCGTCATGAAAGCCGGGATGGTCGGCGTCCAGTTGCAGGAGCTCCGCGGGAGCGTTTTCGTCGATCTGCGCTTGTGAGCTCAACATTGTGGAGGCGCAACGGTTGGGCGCAAACGCCACATTCCGCGAAGCAGTGATCAGTAGATTCGTGGATCAGTAGATCAGAAAGGTGTGCCTCACCTCCTGATCTACTGATCACTGATCGACTGATCCACTCCGTCAATACCCGATCAAATCCAGATCGCTCGGCGCCATATCGGCGGACGCCAGCGAGACCCAGCCGTCGCCGGTGATGTTGTCGGTGCTGCTGGCGTAGCCGACCCAGCTCACGAAGTTGGTGCCAGCGTCCGTCACCTGAAAAAGGATAGAGACGGCACCGTAATCGCCGGCCGGGATCGACTGCTGCGTCATCCCGTAGGCCTTCACGGTCACCGTGAGCGTCGTCTGCAGTTTCTCGCCGATGAAGCTGACTTTGAAGATGTGGTCCGCGGCATCGACATTGACGATGCCGAAGTTCGTGCGGAAGTTCGCGTCCTGGCGGAGGCCGAGGGCGACGGCTTCGTCGATGTATTGCGCGGAGAGCGTGTCGGGATCGACTGCATCGAACGGCTGCGACACGCTACCGGTCGAGCCGGGCTGGTTCGTGTAAATGCGGGAGAAGCCGTCGATGGCGCCGTTGGCATCGAAGTCGGTACCGGTGGAGGGGATGAAGATCAGCGTTCCGAGTCCTGATTTATTCAGGGCCGTGGCGACGAAATCCTGAACGGTGACGAACTGGCCGGGCGGCAGCGTGACGGTCTTGTACGTGGCAGAAGTCAGAGGATTCGTCGTCCCCTGGGCCCAGAAGCCGACCAGGACCTGCTGCGCCGTGTCGCGATAGTTCGCGAGCGTGATGTCGGAGCGGAAGAAGAGCGCGCCACCGCCGGCGGCGAGGCTGCCGGCCGCGGGAATGATGAAGGCGCGCGCGGAGACGGAATCGGCGATGGCCGACGCGTGGACGCCTTTGGCGTGCGACGTACGACGCGCTGCACCACGCGCTTTCCACTGCGCGATCAGACGCGCCGGAAGCGCGTCATCGACGGAAGCAATGGTCAGAGCGGCGGGGTTGCCGACAGTCATCTGCGAGCGCGGAACTCTGCGCGCATACATCGGCAAGGACAGAATGAGCAGCGAAATCAGCGTCATTTTTGTCATGGGGATCGGTCTCCAGTAGGGCG
>DASYJY010000178.1:0-42321 GCA_035995985.1 Thermoanaerobaculia bacterium
AGGGGGTGGGGTGTGGGAACGGGAGACGGAAAGCGCGATTTTGACTTTGCTCCCACACCCTACTCCCTACACCCCACTCCCAGATTCAATAGATCGGGAACCGATCGCACAGCGCCTTCACATCGTTCTTGACCTGCGCGATCACGCCGGCGTCGCCTTTCGCATCGAGCACGCGGGCGATGAACTCCGCGATCGTCTTCATCTCCGGCTCGCGCAGGCCGCGGGTCGTCACGGCAGGCGTTCCGATGCGGATCCCCGAGGCCACCATCGGCTTCTGCGTGTCGAAGGGAATCGTGTTCTTGTTGACGGTGATGTTCGCCGCCTCCAGGAAGTTCTGGCCGTCCTTTCCCGTGATGCCTTTCGAAAAGACATCGGTCATGAAGAGGTGATTGTCGGTTCCGCCGCTGACGATGCGGAATCCGGCGCTGCCGACCGCGTCAGCCAGCGCTTTCGCGTTGCGAATGATTTGCGCCTGATACTCCTTGAACTCCGGCTGCAGCGCTTCGAGAAACGCAACCGCTTTCGCCGCGATGATGTGGACCAGGGGACCGCCCTGAATGCCGGGAAAGAGCGAGCGGTCGAGATCCTTCGCATACTCCGCCTTGCAGAGCACGAGTCCCGCGCGCGGTCCGCGCAGCGTCTTGTGCGTGGTGGTGGTGACGAAATCGGCGTACGGAACCGGCGACGGATGCAGCCCGGCCGCGACAAGTCCGGCGATGTGCGCGATATCGGCCATCATCAGCGAGCCGCTCTTGTCGCAAATCTCGCGGATGCGTTTGAAGTCGATGACGCGCGAGTACGCCGACGCTCCGCAGATCACCAGCCGCGGTTTGTGCTCCTCGGCGAGGCGCTCCATCTCGTCATAGTCGATCAGCTCATCGTCCTTCTTCACGTGATACGCGACGACATTGAAGTCGCGGCCCGAGTACGACAGCGGATGGCCGTGCGTGAGATGGCCGCCGTGCGACAGATCCATGCCCATGATGGTGTCGCCCGGTTTGAGGACGGTGAAGTAGACCGCCATGTTGGCCTGCGATCCGGAGTGCGGCTGGACGTTGGCGTGCTCGGCCCCGAAAAGTTTCTTCGCGCGGTCGATGGCGATGTTCTCGACGATGTCGGTCGGTCCACATCCTCCGTAATACCTTTTCCCTGGATATCCCTCGGCGTATTTGTTCGTGAACACGGAGCCCATGGCGGTGAGCACGGCGCGCGACACGTGATTTTCGGATGCGATGAGCTCGAGCGTGTCGTTCTGCCGGTCCGTTTCGAGGCGGATGGCGTCCGCGATCTCGCGGTCGACGTCCGGGAGCGCGCGCTGGAGGAAATCGTGCCCAGTGGCGGCGTTCTGCGGCTCATGAATCGTCGTAGTCATCGGGCGATCTTACCCGATAATCGCAGGCCAATGACTGGGCGAACGCGGCTCTTTTTCCTGCTTCTGCTTGCCGTTTTCTGCGCGCTCGCAGCGTGGTTCGGCTTCTTCTTTTTTCGCGACAACTTCTCGACGCACTACCCGATCAAAGTGCTCTCGGCTGCTGCATTCCGCGCCGGCGAAATCCCCTGGTGGAACTTCGCCGACGGGGGCGGGCAGCCGCTGGCCGGCAATCCAAACACACTGACGTTCTACCCCGACAACATCCTCTATCTCATCCTGCCGGCGCACGTAGCGTTCAATCTCCACTTCCTCCTGCACCTGATCCTCGGCTGGCTCGCGATGCGCGCGTTGACGCGATCCAAATTCGGCGCGTGGATGTGGGTGCTCTCCGGCGTAGCGATGTCCGCTCTCTCGTTCTACAACCTGATCACGGCGATCGCCCTGATCCCGCTAGCCCTCCTCGGCGCCGAACGCCGCAACGCGGTCCAACTCGGCGTCGCGTTCGGGCTCCTCGCGCTGGCGGGGGAGCCCGTAATCATCGTAGCCACCGCCATCGCGGTCCTGATTCTCTCCGCCCCTCCCAATCTCCGCGTGAAACCGTTCCCCGTAGCAATCGCAATCGCTCTGGCCATCGCCGTTCCGCAACTAATCGCCTACGCGGAGATCGCGAAAGAAGTCGAGCGCGCCCACGGCTACTCAGCGCAAACAGTCCTCAACGCATCCTTCGATCCGACCCGATTGCTGGAGTTGCTCGTCGGCCCATTCATCCACATCGACGCCCCTCATCTCTTCCCGTCGCTTATCCTCGGATTGATCATCATCCCGGCGATCTTCCGCCGCTCGCGCTACACCGTCATCGCCGCGACGACGCTCTTCTTTGCCCTCGGAGCATTCAATCCGATCGTTCGGATGGTCGTTGAGTCGACGAGTGTTCTTCGCGTCGGCCGCTTCCCCGAAAAATTCGCCATCGTCATGTGCGCCGCGCTGGTTGTCCTCGCGTCGGAGTACGTACGCGAGTCGAAGACGCCGCGCATCTGGATGATCATCACCTTCGCACCGCTGCTGATCTGGATGGTGTTCACGATCCCAATCGATTGGTTCGCTCCGTATCGCCCGATCCCACAACCGCGCATCCGCATCCTCGGAATGGTCGCTCCAGGCGGCCAGGCGATCGACCGCGATTCCTATCGCGACCGTGCGTATCGTCTCGAGCCGCTTTTCGGCGCAACCACCGGACTCGAATACGTCCTCAATCGCTCCGGCGACGGTATGCACTCGCTCCTCAGCCGCATCGCGTCCGAACGATTCGCGTCGACGCATAACCGCAACTGGCTCGTCATCGCCGCTGCGCCGACGTCGATCGTGCCGTTTGCTGTCGCCGCGCCCACAATCGCCGAGGCCGTGAACCTCATCGAAGCCGGCGCCCCTGCCGTCTCTCCTCGGCCATTCACCTCCGCCCCGGGCGCGCGCGTAACGCGCGTGAAACGCGACGGACAGATGATCTCGATCGATGTGTCGACGACTGGCCCTGCGCTGCTCGCCGTCGACCAGTCCTACTTTCGCGCCTGGTCCGCAACCATGGCCGGCCACGAGCTCGACACCACACCGATCAACCTCGATCGCCTCGGCGTAATCGTTCCGACCACCGGCACCGTCACACTCACGTTCGGCCGTCACCGAACGCTGGTCGTCATTGCCTGGATCCTCTCAACGCTTACCCTTCTTCTCTCCGCGTCTCCGCGCCTCCGCGTGAAAAAAAGTCAATCGCCGCCCCAGCCAGATACAGCGACCCCGCAATGACGATCGACGAGTAGTCGGAAGCCAACGCCCGTTCGATCGCCTGCCGTACATCCGCTTCGGCCACCGCGCGATCCGGCGCAAGGGAAACCAACCGCGATGCCGCCTCCGACCGCGGCGGATACGGCTCCGTCGCGATGATCGAGTCGAACAGCGGAAACAGCGCCGACGTAACCTCGGCAATGTTCTTGTCGCTCATGATCCCGAACACGAGCATCCGAGGGGCGGGGACATGCTCGTTGATAAAGGGAACGATCGCCGCGACTGCATGCGCGTTGTGCCCTCCGTCGATCCAGATCCTTTTTCCCTCGCGCTCGATTCGCTCCAGCCGTCCGCGCCATCGCGTCGTCGCAACGCCACGTTCAATCGAATCCGCAGTGATTTTAGGAAGCAGCGGACGCAGCTCTTCCGCCGCGCGAACCGCCAGTCCCGCGTTCCGCTGCTGAAAATCGCCGGCCAGCGGCGTCGGATGCGTCGACGTCACGACGTGGAACGGATTGCCGAACATCGCCGCGCGATGGCGAAGGACGCCGAGGACGCGCGGATCATCGTTCGACGTCAGCACGATCGCGCCGCGATGGATCACGCCGGCTTTTTCGCCAGCAATCTGGCGGATCGTCGTGCCGAGATACTCGGTGTGATCGAAACCGATCGGCGTGATGAGCGCGGCCAGCGGGCGGACCACATTGGTCGCATCGAGACGGCCTCCCATACCGACTTCGAGCACCATCACATCGCAACTGACGAAAACGATGAAGGCGATGAGGGTCAGAGCTTCGAAATACGTCGGGACGATGCCAGCGCGATCGGCGGCGGCGCGAAGTTTGTCGATCGCGATGTCCAGCGTTTCCGAGGAGATCATCGAGCCGCCGATCATCCATCGCTCGCGCAGCTCAACGAGATGCGGCGATGTGTAGAGACCGGTGCGGTATCCCGAGGCGTTCAGAATCGAGGCGAGCGTCGACGACGTCGAGCCTTTCCCATTTGTCCCCGCCACGATGATCGACGGACAGGCGCGCTCCGGATTGCCAAGCTCGCGCAACAGCGCGCGCATGCGGGAGAGGCCGGGGCGGATTCCCGAGCCTTGCAGTCCATCGAGCCAGAGCAACGGCTCGGGTGTCACGACGCCGCTTCGCGCCGTTTGCCGGTGAACATGCGGAGGAAGCGCGCCAGCGCTGGTTTCATCTCCGCGCGCGGCGTGATCAGGTCAACCATCCCGTGTTCGACGAGGAACTCGGCGCGTTGAAATCCCTCGGGCAGCGTCTGACGAATGGTCTGTTCGATGACTCGCGGTCCGGCGAAGCCGATCAGTGCCTTCGGCTCGGCGATGTTGAGATCGCCCAGCATCGCGTACGACGCCGTCACGCCGCCGGTAGTCGGATCGGTGAGGATCGAAACATACGGCAGCCGCGCCTCGGCGAGTCGCGCCAGTGCGGCCGAAATCTTCGCCATCTGCATCAGCGACAAAATCCCTTCCTGCATCCGCGCGCCGCCGGACGTCGAGACGACGAGCAGCGGCTCTTTCTTTTCCAGCGCGCGCTCGGCGGCGATCGTAATTTTCTCGCCGACTACAGAGCCCATCGAGCCGCCCATGAACGCGTACTCCATCGCGCAAATTACGACGCTGATGCCTTCCAGTTTCCCCTCGGCGCAAAGCACCGCGTCGCCCTTGCCGACGCGCGCTTCGTAAACCTTCAGCCGGTCGCGGTAGCGCTTCGTGTCGCGGAATTCGAGCGGATCGGCCGAGCGGATGTCGCCGGCGAACTCCTTGTACTTGCCGTCATCGAAGAGGATTTCGAATCGCTCGCGCGCCGTCAGACGGAAGTGATAGCCGCACTTGGGACAGACGTTGTAGTTCTGCTCGACTTCCTTGCGGTAGACGATCTCTTTGCAGTCGTCGCACTTGACCCACAGCCCCTCGGGAATGGCGACCTGTTTCTCGACCGCTTCCTTCGGCTTCTTCTCTTTGCGGAACCACGCCATGGCCGGGGACTCTAGCTCAAATCGGGAGCGGTCGTCAGATCTCGCGGAAGATGTATGGGCGCAGCACGTCGAGGTTGTCCTCGAGCTTCGTGACGTCGAGTAACCGCAGCGTGGCGGCGATCGATGACAGGAGCGAATTGCCGTCCTGCGGCGTGTAGCAGAAGCCGACCACTTTGCGCGGGCTGGGCACGGTCAGCGTCGACAGCGGCATCACGGTCTGGTTGAGGATGCGGCCGAAATAGCCGTGGTCGCGTCCGAACGAGAAGATCTGGTTCACGGACCGCTTGTTGGTGCAGGCCACGCGCGGATTCGCCCGCAGCAGCGACTTGACCTGCTCCAGCGTCGTGTCGTGCTTGAGATCGAGATCGAACCAGAGCGTGTGCATGTACTGCGTGTTGATCTTGATGGCCGAGGAGAAGAGGTTCAGCTTCTCGCCAAGGGTCTGGAAAAGGTGATGGGCGTCGCGGGCGTGATGCGTACCGAACTCGGGATCGTCATGCTTACCGGCTTCCGGCGCGGCGATGAAGCCCTTCGAATCGGAGACGTCATTCGCGCGGCGCATGCAGACGAAGCGGCCGGCAGCGAGGTCGATCTTCCCGTCTTTCGTGGCAATCGTTTTCAGCAGCACGGAGATGTTGTGCGTGTTGCACGAGACGATCTGCACGAACCGCTCGTCCGGCGACTGCACCTCTTCGTTGATGCCGCGCGCGTACGGCTTCCCGAATCCGAACTCCGATCCCTGCGCCAGAAACCCTCTCGGGCCTTTGCAGCTGTCGTAGTACTTCGCTTTGTTGTCGAGTCCTGCCGGCGTGCAGTCGACCACCACCGTCGCTCTCTCCAACGCCTCCTCGGTCGTGAACGAAACGCGATGCCCGAGCCGCGTGAACTCGTCGCGCGCATCTTCGTCGACGACGAGCCGGCCGCCATGGTTGATGAGATGCTCGACCATGGCCTTGTCGTCCGACTTCGGCGTGCGCTTGTGGAACGTGACCTCGTCGATGCCCCACTTTTCTTTGAAATCAGTAAACAGCCCAATCAGCGGCTCGCCAATCGTGCCGGTCCCGACGACGTGAACGATGTTCTTTTGCGACATTACGGAAGCCCCCGAAAAAAGCGCGCGGATTGTAGCAGGGTGAGCGGGGAGGTCAGACGCGAGGAGTCAGCGCGACGTCTTCGACACTTTCATTGCTGCTGTCTTTGCTGGCTGAGGCTTCCGCGGCGACGGCCGGGCAGCTGCCCGCGGAGCGATCTTTGCGGACGTCCACACAATCTCGTTCTTGATCAGCGGCACTTCGCGGAGGAACGCTGCCCAGTAACGCGCCAACGGAGCGCTGACCGGCATTGACACTTCGGTTTCACCGCTGCTCTTGCCGTACATGACGACCGCGTACGGACCGCTGTCGAGTTGAACGAGGCTGCCGATCGAGGGTTCGGCCGCGGCGAGGGGATCGACTTGACTGAATTCAACGGGAAACAATTCGCGAAGACGTTCTTCCGATAATTGCAGAAGCGCAATCGGTTTCGCGTCTTCGTTCAGTTCGTCGGGTTTCGCTCGTCGCATTCGTCAACTCGCTTCGTGATTCTAGCAGCGATCAAGGCAACGTCCGGGTCGTCCTCGGACTGGATTACGCCCGCTGTTCCGATCGTCCATGTAGCCGTTCGCGGCACGTCGTTGTCCGGAGCGACGGTCGTGAAGAATTCGATTCCGCATCGGCCGGGCGGCAGCGATCCGAGACGCGCCTTGACTCGTGGGAACAAACCTGCGGCGATGTTTCTGTCCGGACGGCCGCCGATCAGACCCGTGCTGCACATCAGCTCGTTTGTCGCTGCGTCTTGGAAGCGATGAAATGGTCCGTACTCGCGAGGCGGGAACGTTCGCGTGACTGCCAATCACCCGCTCCATTCATCGATCAAACTCGCCACCAGCGCCGTCCATCCTGTCTGATGCGAGGCGCCCAATCCTTCTCCTGTATCGCCGTTGAAGTATTCGAAGAACCAGATCAGATCTTTCCAGTGTGGGTCCTTCGCGAAGAGCTCGGCCTGGCGTTTGCCGCGGGGGCCATTCGAGGCGCGGTAGCCGTCGGCGTCGGGGAGGAAGATGTTGGTCATGCGGCGGGCCAGGTCGGCGGCGAGGCCGGTGAGGGTGGTGGTGTTTTGGGGCGGCGGAACGGGGACGTTCGTCAACGTCATGCCGCGACGGCGGGTGCTGCCGGCGCCGAGGCCTTCGTCGGCGCGGGTGTCGATGAAGGTGGTGTCGGGGTGCGAGGGCTCGGGCATGTCCTGACCGTCGCGCAGCGTCACGCGAACGGTGCCGCTGTACGCCTTCTCCAGTTTGCGCAGCGTCTCGATCATCAGGAACGTCGTCGGGAACCAGACCGGACCGCGCCAGTTGCTGTTGCCGCCTTTCAGCTTGGTCGATGCTTCAGCCGGCTCGTACGCGACCGAGGCATTGCCGAAGACGAACGGCTGCTGCTGATGCGCTTTGCTCAGGCTGCGCAATCCGAATGGGGAGAGGAACTCCTCCGGATCGGCGACGCGAGCCAGCAGATGCTGCAGCTGATTCTGATCGACGACCGCCAGGATGTGCGTTGTGTCGCCGTTGTCGTGAACGGTGGTTACGCAGTAGTCGACGATGTCGGCGCGGTGTTTCATGAACCAGTCGAAGTTTTCGCGGAAGACCGCAAACGGCTCCAGCCACTTCCGCTCGAGGCGCTCGATCGCGTAGAGCGGAATCAATCCAACGAGCGAGCGGACGCGGAATGGGACGTTGGTGCCGTCGGGGAAGCGGAGCAGGTCGTAGAAGAAGCCGTCGGCTTCATCCCAGAGCGTGCGGTCACCGCGCATCATCTTCATGGCCGCGCCGATGTAGACGTAGTGTTCGAAAAACTTCGTGGCCAGACCTTCGTACGCGGGGTTCTCCTTCGCCAACTCCAGCGCCATGCGCATCATCACCAGCGAGAACATCCCCATCCAGCCGGTGGCGTCGCTCTGTTCCAGTGACGCGCCGCCGGGCAGCGCATCGCTACGATCGAAGACGGCGATGTTGTCGAGCCCGAGGAAGCCGCCTTCGAAAACGTTGTTGCCTTCGCGGTCGACCTTGTTCACCCACCAGGTGAAATTCAGCATGAGCTTGTGGAAGCACTTCTCGAGGAACGGCCGGTCGGCGCCGTTGCGGATGCGGTCCATGTTGTAGACGCGCCAGACCGCCCACGCGTGCACCGGCGGGTTGAGATCGGAGAACTCCCACTCGTACGCGGGGATCTGTCCGTTCGGATGCTGGAACTGCTCGAAGAGCATCAGCCAGAGCTGCTCCTTGGCGAAGTGCGCGTCGATGAGGGCCATGACTACGGTGTGGAAGGCGAGGTCCCACGCGGCGAACCACGGGTACTCCCACTTGTCGGGCATCGACAGAATGCGCATGGAGTTGAGGTGGCGCCACCGCGCATTGCGTCCGCGCTCGCGCTCCGCCGGCGGCGGCGATTTCGGATCGTCGCCATCGAGCCAGATGTCGACGTCGAGCAGGTAACTCTGTTTCGACCAGAGCAATCCGGCGAACGCCTGACGCTGGATGTTGCGCTCCTCGGCGGAGGCGTTTTTCGGATGGATTGTTTCGTAGAACTCGTCTGCCTCGGCGCGGCGAATTTCGATGACGTCGTCCGAGCTCCGCGGATGTCCGCTCGGCGCGAGGCGCATGGTCATGCTGTACGAGGCGCCGGCGGCGATCTCGACGCGCTGCCAGCCGCACGCTTTCGTTCCGGCGTTCGCGGGGTTCACCGCCTCGTGATCGCCATTGACGATGCGACGATGAAACGCGTCCTTCACGTAGCGGCTGCGCGATGGCGCGCCCCAGACGCGCGGACCGTTCGTTTCGTTTTCAGTGAAGAGCAGTTCCGTGTCGGACGGAAACTCCAACACGTGCGCGCCGAGGTGGGCGTTGTGGAGGAGGCCGGCCAGTGGGGGAGTGCTCGTGTCGTCGGCAAGCAGGGCAGGGTGTCCGTCGATTTCGATGGCCCGGATCGACGGCGGCGCAACCGGCTCGCCGCTCCAGCTCCAGGTGTTGCGGAACCAGAGCTGCGGAATGAGATGCAGCGGCGCGCGCTCGGGACCGCGATTGTGCGCGGTGATGCGGAAGATCAGCGCGTCGGCGTCTTCTTTGGCGACCTCGATGACGACGTCGAAGTAGCGGCTGTCGTCGAAGATGCCGGTGTCGATCAGCTCGAACTCGGGATCGTGTCCGCCGCGGCGGCGATTCTCGTCAAGTAGTTGACCATACGGAAACGCGCGCTGGGGATACTTGTAGACGAGGCGTTGATACGCATGGCTCGGAAGCGAGTCGAGATGGAAATAGCACTCCTTCACATCCTCGCCGTGATTCGCCTCGCCAGGCACGAGGCCGAAGTAGCGCTCCTTAAGAATCGCGTCCTGCTCGTTCCAGAGCGCGAGCGACCAGCAGAGGATTTGATAGCGATCGCAGAAGCCGGCGATGCCATCCTCGCCCCATCGAAACGCCTTCGACCGGGCCAGATCGTGCGGAAAGTACGACCACGCATCGCCGTTCGCGCTGTAGTCCTCGCGCACCGTGCCCCACGCGCGATCGGCGAGATACGGCCCCCACTTTCGCCAGCGGGCGATGTCGTGGGGAGCGCCGGTCAGCCGGTCGCGTTCGGCGGTCATTGGCTTTACCAGCGGTGATACGCCGGGTGCCCTTCCTTGACGGCGACGAACGTGCCGCGGCAGGTGTCGGTGATCTTTCCGTTCGACTCGATCGACGCCTCGACGACCGCGCGATCGTCCGACGCTTCGACGACGTGCGCGCGAACGCGCAGCGGCGCCATCGGCGTGGGACGTTTCAGGACGACGTGGAAATCTGACGTGACGGTGCAAGGCGGCGTCGAGCTGCCGTTGCGCTCCATCAGCACGATCGTCGCGGCCCAGTTGCTGTGACAGTCGAGCAGAGCGCCGATGATGCCGCCGTTCAGGACGTTGTCGAACGCGGCGTGATGCGGCTCCGGCGTCCAATCGCAGACGAACTCGTCGCCTTCGCGAAAGCTGCGGATGCGCAGCCCTTTGTCGTTCGCCGGTCCGCAGCCGAAGCAGCGGTTCTGCGGCGCGTAGGTTTCCTGGATGCTCTTTTCCGTCACGGCCGGGATGATAGCGCCATCACATCGGGGAAAAATTCGTGGAAGAGCCGTTCGAGCTCTGGGCGGCGATCGTCCTGGAGAAACCCTACAGCAGTCGCGAGCTGTGGACGCCGCGACAATCGATGCGAGATGCCACCGAGGGCGAGGCGGATTCCTTCGAGCGTTCGGTAGGACGAAAGCCATCCGTCGTCGCGCATCCGCGGATAGACGATGCGCAGGCGTCCGGGAAGTTCGTCGATGTGCGAATCGATCGTGGCGTAGACACGCTGCAGGAACACACCCAGCGACTCCGATGCGTATCGCGTGAAATCGATCGCCAGAAAGTGATCGAAGAAAACGTCCGCGATCACGCGCGCGTAGTGGCCGTGCTCGGGGATCAGCACGCGACGGAATGCGGCGACCGAGGGATGCGAGTCGGTGAAGGCATCGACGCGGCGGTGATGGCGGATTCCAGCAGCGATTCCGGCCGGGACATCATCGCCAATGCTTCCCTTCACGAAATCGCCCGCCAGATTTCCGATCAGCGATTCCGCGGTTTGTTCGGCCAACAGCAGGTGCGCGAGGTAGTTCACCGGATTACGATACCGGCTATGCGCAGATTGATCACCGTTCTCCTGGCACTTCTCTTCGCCACGACGCTGCTCGCTCAGAAGCCCACCATCGACGCCTCCGAATACGCGGCGCGCCGCGCGCGGCTGGCGAAGGAGATCGGGGCGAACGCGATCTTCGTGGCCTTTTCGCCGAAGCTGCAGATTCGCAGCGGCGATCAGGAGTGGCCGTTCCGGCAGAGCGACGATCTGCTCTATCTCACCGGCATCGACGAAGAAGAGACCACGCTCGTGATGGTGCCGGGCGATCCCGAATTCGCCGAGGTGCTTTTCGTGCGCGATCGCAATCCGCAGCAGGAAGTGTGGACGGGGCGCATTCCGCCGCATGACGAGATCACGAAAATCAGCGGCATCAAACGCGTGGAGTCGTCTCGCGGCGCACGCAATTTCGTCAACACGGCGTTGTCGGGCTGGCCGTTCATCACAAACTTCGATGCGATGACCGAGCGGCTCCCGGCGCGCTCGATGCCGCATTACTACGATGCGATGCTGAACGGTACGGCGGAAATCTGGACGGTGAATGAAGCGCGCATCCCCGATCCAACGGCTCCCGCGACGCAGGAGCAGTTGTTCGTGCGCGATCTGCGCGATCGCTATCCGTCGCTGCGGTTCCGCGACGCGCAGCCGATGCTCGTGCACATGCGCGAGGTGAAGAGTGCCGGCGAAATCGCGCTCATCCAGCGCGCCATCGACATCACCGAGGCCGCGCAGAAGGGGGCGATGAAACGGGTGCTGACGGCGACCAGCGAGAATCAGGTCGATGCCGTGATCGACTTCACCTACAAAGACATGGGGACCTGCTGCTGGGCCTTTCCGTCGATCGCCGCCTCGGGCGCGAACACGACCACGCTGCACTACATGGCCAACAACGGCCCCGTCGATCGTGCCGGACTTTTCCTCACCGACCTCGGCGCCGAATACCTCGGCTACTCCGCCGACGTGACGCGGACGTATCCGGCGAGCGGCAAGTTCACCGCCGATCAGCGTGCCATTCACAACGCCGTCTTCGCCGCACAGGAGGCTGCGATCGCGGCGCTCAAACCCGGCGGCCATTTTCGCGATGCTGACCACGCCTCGATCGCGGTCATCGGCCGCGAGCTGCTGCGGCTCGGACTCATTTCGAAAGACGATCCGAAGCAAGTCTTCATGTACTTCCGTCACGTCCCAGGGCATCACATCGGCCTCGACACCCACGACGTCGCCGACCGCGATCGACTGATCGAGCCGAATATGGTGTTCGCCGTCGAGCCTGGGATTTACGTGCGCAAGAACGACATCGTGTCGAATCCTGTCTATTTGAAACTGACGAAGGACGAGCAAGCCTCGATTGCGAAGGCGCTCGACCGCTACGACGGCATCGGCGTCCGCATCGAAGACAACGTCGTGATCACGGACACCGGCGCGAAGCTGCTGTCATCGGGCTCGCCGCGGAAAGCCGAGGAGATTGAGCGATTCATGGCCGCGGCGAAGTAGCTACGCACTGCGGAGCACGAGCCGAAACGGATTCGGGCCGAAGGTGTTGTCCGGCCGCACGGTGAGGACGCGAACGGTGTTCGGCTTGTTGCCGTCATCGTCGCCAGGCGTGGCGGTGATAAAGCCGGAGGCGCCGTCGACGCCGGCGGTGAATCCGAATTCGCGCGCGCGGGCGAGCGGAAGCGTGACCAGGTACTCGCCGGGCGAGATCGTTTCGACCGCGGCCGGTGAGCTGGCGTGGGCGAGCCGCGCGCATCCGGCGTCGTCGATCGCGAAGTTCCATTGCAGTTGAGCGAACATCTCTGTCATCTCACTTTCGTAGTGACTACGGACGCCGCAACGTTACAGATTGGTTCGGATATCCTTCCCCGCTCGAATGAACGCGATCGAAAGCCGCTCGTTGCGGAAGGTCTATCCGGCGCCGGCGATCAAGAAACGCCGCGGCGCGCCTGCTCCTGCTGCGCCGCCGTCCAGCGGCATCGTGGCCATCGATTCGCTCGACCTCGCGGTCACCGACGGCGAGTTTTTCGGCGTGCTCGGACCGAACGGCGCGGGCAAGACGACGCTCATCGGCATTCTCACCACGCGCGTCCGCATCACCTCGGGTGACGCATTCGTCGCCGGCGCGAACGTCACGACAGAGCCCGCCGCTGTGCGCCGGCGCATCGGCGTGGTACCGCAGCGCCCGAATCCCGATCGCAGCCTCAGCGTCATCGAGAACCTCGTCTTCCACGCGACCTACTTCGGGATTGCGCGCGCCGAGGCGGCGAGAAGAGGAGCGGAACTGCTGGAGAGGCTGGGGATCGCCGACAAGATGAACGCGAAGGTCGATCAACTCTCCGGCGGTCAGCAGCAGCGGCTGATGATCGCGAGGGCGTTGACGCACGATCCGCGCGTGATCTTCCTCGACGAACCGACGGTCGGCCTCGATCCGCAGGCGCGGCTGGCGCTGTGGGAAATTCTGCGCGAGCTGCACGGGCAGGGGAGGACGATCGTGATGTCCACGCACTACATGGAGGAAGCAGATCAACTCTGCGACCGGCTGGCCATCATCGATCAAGGCAAGCTGCTCGCGCTCGATACGCCCGCGGCGCTGAAAGCGAAAGCTCCGGGCGACACACTGGTCGAAGTCACGTTCGACGGCGATGCCTCGGTGGCCGCCGACGCGGCGCGCTCGATCGAGGGCGTGTCGAACGCCGAGGCGCGCGGGTCGTTGCTGCGCGTCTTCAGCAAGCGCGGTGGCGAGTTGATCCCCGCGCTCATCAACGCCGGCGAAGCGCACGGCAGGATCGTGCGCGACATCCACCTTTCGCGTCCGAGTCTCGAGACGCTTTTCATTTCGCTCACCGGGAGGAAGCTGACATGACCGCCGATTCGCTCACTCCCGTCGCGCCGTCTCGCGTATTCGTGGCCATCCTGCTGCGCGACCTCACTGTCGCTCGCCGCGAGCTGCCGTATTTCCTCGTACGCACCGCATTGCAGCCGATCCTCTTCGTCGTCGTTTTCGGATATCTGCTGCCGAAGATGGGGATGATTCCGCCGGGCTACTCGACCACGATGCTTCCCGGTGTCGTGGCTCTGAGCCTGACGCTTTCCGCGATTCAGTCGGTGGCGCTGCCGATGATGCAGGACTTCGGTTTCACAAAAGAGATCGAAGACCGGCTGCTGTCGCCGGTGCCGATTACGTTCATCGCGATCGAGAAAGTCGTCGCCGGCGTGCTGCAGGGGATCGTAGCTGCGCTGTTCGTCCTGCCTGTGGCGCGGCTGATCATGGGACCGATTCCCGGCCTCAGTTTCCACAACGCGCCGCTGCTGCTAGTCGTCACGGTACTCGGCGGCGCAGCGTTTTCGGCGGGCGGCCTCTACCTCGGCACCGGCATCGCGCCGCAGCAGATCGGCCTGATGTTCAGCGTCATCGTCGCGCCGATGATCATGTTCGGCTGCACGTACTACCCGTGGGCAGGGCTCAGCCACGTGCCGGTGATGAAGTATCTGGTGCTCGTCAACCCGCTCGTTTACGTGTCGGAAGGGATGCGGGCTGCGCTGACGCCCGCGGTCCCGCACATGCCCGTGCCGCTGATCCTCGGCGCGCTGGTGATCCTCACCGTGCTCTTCATGTTCATGGGCCTGAAGGCATTCGACAAACGTGCGATGAGCTGACCTCTCCATCCTCGGGCGCCGGACTGCGCACGGCCTTTGCGATACCAGGAACATGACGATCAAGAGATTGGACCACGTCAGCGTCGTCGTCGAAGACCTTGCAGACGCGATCGCTTTTTTTACCGCGCTCGGTATGACGCTCGATGGGCAGGCGCCGATCGAGGGTCCGTGGGTGGACCGCGTCAACGGGATCGAAGGTGTCCAGGTCGACATCGTCATGATGGGGACCCCCGATGGACACGGGAAGCTCGAGCTGACGAAGTTTCGCAATCCGAAACTAGTCGAGATCGAACCGGCAATCGCACCGCCGAATGCGCTGGGCCTTCGAAGCGTCATGTTTACCGTCGAAAGCGTCGATGACAGCGTCGCTCGCCTGCGCGCGCACGGCGCCGAACTCCTCGGCGAGGTGGTCCAGTACGAGGACAAGTACCGGCTCTGCTACGTGCGAGGCCCTGCGGGCATCATCGTCGCGCTGGCCGAGGAACTCTTCTGAAGCGTTGACGGCCTGCAGATGAGCGCCGCGAATTTGGCTTTGCGGCGGGGGGAAGAGCGCGTAAGATTTCCGGGCGACTCCCCTTCGCGCCAGAATCGTTCACTTAAGCTGTTCAGTCTTTAAATACAGATGGACGCGGATGCCCGGACGGCATTACACTGTTCGCGGTTTGTCCATCCAAAACCGTAGAGAGGAGAACGTGTGCAACCAGTAAAAAGTAATCGAGGGAGACCCATTGTTCACACCGAGCCCTGGGCGAAGATCACAGTCGTCCTGTTGGATCGGCACGTCGCGTATCTCGATCGTCTGGCCATCGACATTCGTCTGAAGCATGGCAAGGCAATCAGCCGCGCGGAAATCATCCGAGGATTGATCGAAGCTGCTTTCCAGAGCAACGTCGATCTTTCACAGGCGGATTCGATCGGATCGCTAGTTGAGCTCCTGACCGGATCGCCGATGAAGAATCGGAAAACCCGCTAAGCACGGGATGCTGTTCGCCTCCGGCCTTTCGCGCGCAGTTCGCCTGCCGCGAGTTGAGCGATTTCATACTCACTGCTTGCAACAGTGAGATCAATCTTGCTCTCCTCGATGCGGTCGAGAATCGTGCGGATTGCATGAGGCCACCCGAATGCTTTCGGCATCTCGGGATTGATCTCGCCCGACATCTTCGCCAGAAACGAAACATGCCGTTGCGAGAGGAGAATCGTCTCTGTCGCCGGGTCCTGCCCGGCGACACTTCTATTCATGGATTGGAGTTTCATAACCGGTTCCGTACTAGGAGTGTCCCGGAACAGGGAAATCCCTACCCCCCACTCTGAAAAGTTTTTGAGTCAGGGAACCGGGGGCGCGGGCGGCACCAGCATCACCGGCGCGTCCACCTGCCGGATGATGTCCTTCTTCCGCGCGCTGATCTCGGCGGCCGCTGCGTTGAGGAAGAGCGCATCGGCGTCGGCCCCGCGCGCGTAGCGCACCAGCTCCGCGTCGACGTCCTTCCCCTGCAGCACCACCGGCTTGACGTTCACGCCGGCGAAAAGGTCCGCGGTCATCTCGGCGATGAGCGCGCCGGCCGCCGCGCGGTTTCCGTCATCACAGACGATGATCAGGTGGACCTCGGAGCTCTCACGCTTCGCGATCGCGGCCGCAAGCGACGCGGCCATGGTCGAGCGCTGATTGAGATGCACGGGGACGAGAATCCGTCCGAACCCGCGCCGCCGCTGGATTCCGTAGCGAATCGCCAGCACCGGCACCGGCGCTCCAGAAAGTACGTTCAATGTCGTCGAGCCGATGATCAGGTGCGCGACGTGGTGCCGGGCATGCGTGGAGATGACGATCAGATCCGCGTTCTCCTCGGACGCCGCCTGGCAGATTGCCGCCCCCGCATCGGGCGCGCGCTGGACGACCAGACGCGTCGCCACGTCGGCGTTCCGGCGGCGGGCGTGATCGCGCAGCTTCTCCAACTCGTGCTGCTCGGCATAGGCGTAGAGCGCGTCGTCGGCAGGGAATCGCAGCTCCTCAGGATTCGACGTCCGCGTGGAACGGACGTGCAGGATGATCAGCTCCGCGCCGGTCGCGCCGGCCAGTTGCACGGCCGAATCGAACGACCACTCAGCGGCCGTCGAGAAATCGGTGGGGATGACAATGCGGCGCCACGGGTACATGCGATGTCAAACGTCCGGCTGCAATACGACCGAGGTCACTCTCTGTCAAACGCGTTCCGTACTCCAGACGCTTTCGGGCCCCGCACCTCGGCGCCTGCGATCGGTTTCTGCGTGACGACGTAGCGGATCACCGTCTTCGGCTCGGCCTCGGTTTCGGCAACCTGCAGCGTGACCTGCTTGTCATCCGGCTTGAGCATGTCGCCGGGGATGAACGGGTCCTGCATGGCCTGATTGAGCTGCACCTCGAGCGTGCGCCACGTCTGCGGCGCCGGATACGGCGACTGCGCGGGGAAGGCGCGAAACTGCGCGAGGTAGGTCGTGTAGTAGTGGTAGACCTGCGGGAACGAGTCATCCGTCGCCAACGTGTAGACCTCGGCCGTCGGCCCGTACTGATTGCGGATCATCACCGAGTCGCGGCGGGTGAGGTCGTCGCGGTAGCGCGCGCCGGCGTAGATCGGAATGGCTGGACTGATCGATTTCAGCGCCGCTTTCGCATCGACTGGCGCAGGCTGCCCGGCCGTTTCTGTGGGCGATGTTGTTGTCGCCGCGATCCCGTTTTTCTTTGGAGCCTGCTCTTCCGCGGCGCTGCTTTCCTGTCCGCCGGTGCAGTGCGTCAAGAGTGCGCCGCAGATCAGAAGTGCTGATGCGGCTGAAGAAAATCGCGTGGTCATATCGCCATGAAACAGCAAGCGGTATGCCGCACGAGTCAATTACTGTCCGCCTTTCGCGCGGCGAGCTGGACCGGCGGACGGAAGCCGCCGCTGCGCAAACAGTCGATGGCGGTCTCGCCGCCGTACTTCGACACGAGCTTCTCGTCGTACTCGTCGGAGACATTGGCGACGACATCGAGCGAGGCGATGAGCTGCTCGGGACGAAGACGCCGCCCGAGGAATGAGTGAGAGAAAAAAACATGCTCGCCGACCATGCTGAAGGCGCCGAGCGGCACTTCCGCGTTGACCTTGAGCAGTTCGGCCATCAACTCGAAGGAGGGCTCGACACCCTGCACGCAGAAGGCGAGCACCTCGATGACGGCGTCATCTTCCTGGTATGGCTCGATGGAGATCTCCAGGACCGTGGAGCCGTACTTCAGATAGAAGTCGCAGTGCTCGGCGTCGTCAAAATGTTCGTCGACCAGTTCATCGAGATACGACTTCACCTGCCGGTAAACCTCTTCCTGGCAGGCGGTGTTGAACGCTTTCTCGCGCTTCGATCCCATGACCCGGCGATTGTAAAGCAAAGGAGTGACGCGTGCGCGCGATTGCGTGACGAAGCGAGGCTGTATCCTCCGCGCATGAGACTGCACAGCCTGCCGTTACTTGCGTTCGTCGCGTTACTCTCCTGCCGCACGATGACGCCGCACGAAACCGGATTTCTGATTCGTTCCGTGACCGTTCGCGGGACGGCCTATCCATATACGGTGTACGTGCCGCGCGCGTTCGATGCATCGAAGCGCTGGCCGGTGATCCTGTTTCTGCACGGCGCCGGCGAACGCGGTGCGGACGGTTTGAAGTCGACGCAGATCGCTGTAGCGGCGGCGATCCGCGCCAATCCGGATCGCGTTCCTGCGATCGCGATTTTCCCGCAGGCGCCGCTCGATTCGCGCTGGCTCGGCGATCCCGCCGATGCGGCGATGGCGGCGCTGGAGCAGAGCATCGCCGAGTTCGACGGCGATCGATCGCGCATCTATCTCACCGGCCTTTCGATGGGCGGCTACGGAACGTGGCATCTTGCGCTCGCACATCCCGATACCTTCGCGGCGCTGGTGATCGTGTGCGGCGGACTGCTGCCGCATGAGACGGCGGGAGCCGTGCAGCAATCGCCGCTGACGATGGGGAAGGGCGATCCGTACGCGTTCACCGCGCACGCGCTGCGGCATCTTCCGATCCGCATCGTTCATGGCGACGCCGATCCCGTCATTCCCGTCACCGAGTCGCGGCGCATGGCGGAGGCGCTGAAGAGTGAAGGCGCCGAGGTTACGTACATCGAATTGGCCGGCGTCGGTCACAACGCGTGGGACCGCGCGTACGGCGATGCGGAGTTGTGGCGATGGCTGTTCCAGCAGAGCGTGAGGCGCCGTTGAACGAGCGTGAAGGCGAACGGTATCGCGGCCTCACCCTCTACCTCTTTTTCCTGATCCCGGGTCTGATCGCCCTCGGATACTCGTGGATGACGGTGCAGCATCGTCTTGTGCCGGCGTTGTCGTCGTCGGAGGGTCCGCAGCGCGCGCACACGATCCTCATGCGCTGGATCGACCACGGATACTTCGCCTCGCACGGCCTCCTCTGGCCGGTCGCGGACGGCAGCACGATCTATCGCTCCGCCACCGGCGCGCACATGATCAGCGCGTTCGTCGTCGAGAAGATCTGGATCACGATCACCGGCAGATACGGGTGGGAGCTGCTGGCGCTGCACAACGAGTTGCTCGTGCTCTTGACCGCCGCGTTGCTGGCGCTGCTCTGCTATCGAATGGCGCGCCGTTTCGGCGCGGCGCCGGTCCACGCATTCGTGGCCGGCGTCGCGGCGCAAAGCGTCTGGCTGACCTTTCCCGACGTCCTTTCTGTTTTTTCGCACGCGTCGGAACAGGTCACGGGCATCTCCGCCGCACTCGGTTTTCTCCTGCTCGAAGAACACGCGCTGGACGGCGGCCGTACGCGGCGCCTGACGATTCTGCAGGCGTTCGCGATTTTCGCGCTTGCGTATGTCGAGATGGTCGTGGCGGTAACGTTCATCGCCTCGTACCTCGCTGCGTGCCTTCTTCTGCGAGGGGAGCGCATTCCGTGGAAACGGCTTGCCGCGGTGCTGATCCTTCCTCCGATGTTTGCGGTGGCGATTTACGGCGTGCAATTGCTCAGCGCGAAAGCGGAAGCGAAGCGGACGGGCGTGAAACTCTACGGATCCGGATTTCTCTATCGCAGCGGGCTTGATGGCGATGCGATGTTCTACGGCGATCATCTCGACATCGCATTCGGACGCGACATGCTTCGCACGCACCGCGACGGCGGCAACACGCGGTTTCTCTTTCATTGGCCGGCGCTGTTCTTCGCAGGCGCGATTTCGTTGCTGGCCGTGCTCGCCGCGTATCTGCGCGGACGCGCGCCGCGCCTCGCCGTCATCGGGCTCGTGACGCTGACCGGTTCGTACCTCATCTACGCGGCGGTGTTCAGTCAGGCGGTGGTGCTGCACCCGTATCTGTATGACGTGCTGCTGATGACGCCACTCGTGATTGCTCTGTTCGGCATGATGCCGGCACTAGCGGAGTCGCTCACCGGACGGACGGGACTGATCGTCCTGCTCGCGCTCTTTGTGGCGACGTGGCTCTCGATGTTTCAGCTCCGGCTGTACGCGCTCACCAGTCCGGCGCCGCAGCCGGCCGCGGTGCTCACCGCTCCATGACGCCGGAGTCCTGGTGGACTCCGGCGTCACGATGAGCTGCTGTTAATGCGAAGGATGGTGGCGAGGCGTTACGACCAGCGCCGTGACCCGGTCGGAATCGACGCTGCCGCACGTATTCGACACCCGCACGAACCACATCGCGTTCCCCTCGGGGTTCGTTGTGTACGATGACGAGTCGGTGCCGACGGCGAGCGTCGCGCCGTTGCCGTGCTTCACGAACCATTGATAGTGCAGGTTCGCGCCGCTGGCGACGACAGTGAACGTGGCGTCATGCGCCGGCTGCACGACCTGACCGAGGGGCTGCGTGGTGATGACCGGCGCGGAACTGACGTTGATCGAAACGGACGTGCTGCCGTTCGAGCAACTCGCGTCGGTGACGATCGCGCTGAGCACCATCGAGCCCGACACCGTCACGTTGCGCGATGACGAAGGCGAGGTGATGCCGTTCTGCGAGATTCCGTCCGACCAGAGGACGTTCCACGGGCCGATGCCGGTCAGTGTGAACGGGATGTTGACCGACGTTGTGCCGCAGGACGCACTGATCGTTGCGGGCAGCGTCATGGTCGGGCGAGGGGCGATGGCCACATCAGTACTGCTGCTGGCGCTGCAGCTTGCCGGTGTCGTTACGGTGACCGCAAGATGGACGCCGCCTGACGAGCCAGCGGTGTAGCTGATGTTGGCCGTTCCAGCGCCGCCAGTGATCGAGCCGTTCGTGATCGACCAGGCGTACGTTGCGCCGGCGCCCGCGTTCGCCACCGACGCGCTGTTGCCGGTCGTGCTCGCGCAGACAGTGGCGGGCGTGGTGATCGTGGCGGACGGGATCGGATTGATGACGACGGTCGTCGAGGCCTGCGCGCTGAAGCTGCACGGACCCGCACTGGTCGCGGTGACAATGTACGTGCCGGCCACGGTGATGCCGGTCGGATTCTGCTGGTTTGAGGTGAAGCCTCCCGGACCATTCCATGAGTACGAAACGGCGAGCGGCCAGGAGGCGGAGAGGTTCACCGAACCTCCCGCGCACACCGGACCGTTATTCGACGCGGTGGGCGGAATCGTCGGCGGCGGTGGCGGGCACGACACCGTCGTCGACGCCGTTCCGGTGATCGACGCGGTCACCGTGTCTGTCGCGGCGATCGTCTGCGACCCGTTCGACGTCAACGTCACGCTGAAGGTGTGCGTGCCATTGTCGCCGCTGACGAAGGCGTAATCCGCGGGCAGGGTGCCGGCCGAGGAGCTGGTGAAGTGAACGGTTCCGGTGTAGCTGGTAGCAGTGGCGTTGGACCCGTCGAGCGCCGTCACCGTCACGTTGAACGGCACGCCGGTGGTGACGTTCGCCGGAGCGGTGACGCTGAGGTGCGTTGCGGGCGGCGGAGCGACGGTCGTGTTGGCGCTGCCGGTGATCGATGCCGTGACGGTGTCGGTCGCGGTAATTGACTGCGCTCCGGTCGAGGTCAGCGTGACGCTGAACGTGTGCACGCCTGCGTCGCCGCCGGTGAACGTGTAGTCCGCGGGCAGCGTGCCGGCAGAGGAGCTGGTGAAGTGGACGGTGCCGGTGTAGCTCGGGACCGTCGCATTCGATGCGTCGAGCGCGGTGACGACGACGTTGAACGGGGCGCCGCTGGTGACGTTCGCCGGCGCGCTGACGCTGAAGTGCGTTGCGGGCGGCGGAGCGACGGTCGTGTTGGCGCTGCCGGTGATTCCGCCGTCCGTGGCAGTGATCGACTGCGCGCCGGTCGACGTCAACGTGACGCTGAACGTGTGCGCGCCGTTGTCGCCGCCGACGAAGGCGTAGTCAGCGGGAAGTGATCCAGCCGAGGAACTGGTGAAGTGGACGGTGCCGGTGTAGCTCGGGACGACCACGTTCGACGCGTCAAGTGCGGTGACGGTGACGTTGAAGGCCGCGCCGCTGGTGACGTTCGCCGGAGCGGTGACGGTGAAGTGCGTCGCCGGTGGCGGCGCGACGGTGGTGTTCGCGCTGCCGGTGACCGAGGCGGTGACGGTGTCGGTGGCAGTGATCGACTGCGAGCCGGTGCTTGTGAGCGTGACGCTGAAGGTGTGCGTGCCGTTATCGCCGCCGACGAAGGTGTAGTCGGACGGGAAAGTTCCGGCCGAGGAGCTGGTGAAGTGAACGGTGCCGGTGTAGCTCGGGACGACTACGTTCGACGCGTCGAACGCGGTGACGGTAACGCTGAAGGCCGCGCCGCTGGTGACGTTCGCCGGAGCGGTGACGCTGAAGTGCGTGGCGGGCGGCGGCGCGACGGTGGTATTCGCGCTGTCGGTGATGGCGCCGTCGGTGGCCGTAATCGACTGCGCGCCGGTCGACGTCAACGTGACGCTGAACGTGTGCGCGCCGTTGTCGCCTCCGACGAACGTGTAGTCGGCGGGAAGTGATCCGGCCGAGGAGCTGGTGAAGTGGACGGTGCCGGTGTAGCCGGTGACTGTGTTGTTCGATGCGTCCAGTGCGGTGACCGTCACGTTGAAGGCCGTGCCGCTGGTGACGTTCGCCGGAACCGTGACGCTGAAGTGCGTCGTGACCGGCGCATTGACCGTCACCTTCACGGTGGCTGTCGAGCAACGTGGATCGGCGACTCCCACGGTGATGCCGTTATCGCACACCGAGTATGTGAAGCTGGCCGGGCCGCTGTAGTTCACGTCGGGCGTGTACGTGACGTTGCCGCTGGTCAGCGCGACGAGGCCATGGGTGCTTGCGGTAGCGGTAACGGCCGTCACTGTGAGCGTCTGGCTCGACTCATTCGCCGGGCCTGGGTTGTCGTTGGTGGTGAGATCGGAGGACGGGAAGGTCAGCGGCGTGTTCGCCGCGGCGGTCTTCGAATCGTCGAAGGCGTTGGGCGGATCGTTCGCCTCGAGGACCGTGATCGTCACGGTCGCGGTATTCGAATCATGCGAACCGTCGTTGACCTTGTAGGTGAAAGTGTCCGTGCCGTTGAAGTCGGGCGCCGGAGTGTACGTCTCGGAGCCGTTCGAACCGTTGACCGAGCCGTGTGAAGGACCGGAGACGATCGTGTACGTGAGCGGGTTCGCCGTCGCGTTCGCGGTGTTGAACGTGAATGCCTTCGGTGCGTCTTCGTTCGTGCTTACCGACTGATCGGCTGCCCCCGGCGGGTTCGTGCCGCCACCGTATGTGCCAGCCTCGATGGCGTTCTGAATCGCCGCCGGCACATTCGAGAAGAGGTTGTATCCGGTCAGCGCTTCGACCTGATCGACGCTCTTCACGTAGGTGTGCCAGTCGTCGGGGCGGATCGAGTCGAGATTCGGCATGATCACGCACAGCGTCTGCGTGGATGCCGTCACGCGAGCAACCGGGTCGCCGCTGCCGCTCGGGAGGATGAGAGCGCACTTCCATGTGCTCGCCGGAACCGTGACGTGGCCGTTCGCGAGCGTGTTCGTGACGCCGCCGTTGCTGCCCGTACCGCCGACGCCGTTCGGACCGGAGATGATGAAGACCTCATCTGCCGAAAGGAGCGTGCGCAGAAACGACTCGAGGTTTTCCCACGGACCCTGATTGTTGCCGGGCGCCTGCGCGACCATGTTCGTCATCGTGAACGTGGCCTCGTTGACCGGCTCGGACGAGCTGCGGTCCGCGCTCGGATCCATGTGGCCGCGGTCGAAACCGCTGGACGAGAAGTCGAACGCCTGCACCTTGTACCAGCCGAGAGGCAGGAGCGGATCGGGACGGAAGGTATCGGTACGCGGACCGACGCCGGTGGTCCAGGCGCTGGTGAGATGCCAGCTCACCCAGTTCGGACGTCCGAGGTCACGGCTGTACGACTCGGCATACTCGGGCTTGGAGATAAGGTAGTTGTTCGGCTGAACGACTGCGTCCGTGGTCGCGTTCGACGGGTTGCCCATCGCCAGATGAATGGACGCATTCTCCGGCGTCGTACCGGCGCCATCGGATGTGATGGTGTAGGTCCGCGAGCTGTCCGCGGGTGGCATGTCCGTGCCCGGCGTACTGTCGTCGGTGTCGCTGTCGTGGATCGCGGTCGCGATGACGGTGGCCGTGCATTGCTCGCCGGGGATGTAGTTGTCGTTCGGCGTGATGACCCAGGTAGTCTTGTTGTTGTTGCTCGCATACGTCGCGTTCGTGTGAGCGCCGCTCGTCACGCAAGTGAGCGTGTACCAGTTCGCGTCGACGTCGACCGCTTCGCTGAAGTTCACCGTGACGCTGCCGTCGCGCGGCGCGGTGGTGGAGCCTCCGTTGCCATCGGTGCCATCGATGCTGAGGATCGACGGGCCGACCTCCTGGATCGCGGTGGTGCGGCGCGGATTCGGCGTTCCGGTGAAGAAGTCGTTGCCATTCTGATCGCTGTCCGTCGCGCCGCCGTTCTTGCGGAAGTCCGCGGTGGTGTTGCTCGGCGCCGGTGCGTTCGCGGAGCCTTCATGACAATTCGCAGTACCGCCGAAGCCGATCAGATCGACGATCGTGGCGTCGCTGCAACTGCCCAGAGGCCCGCCTGCATTGGAAAGCGCAACCTTACCGGCGGTGGCGCTCAGGTTGATGCTGCCGAAGATGTTCGGCTGCGGATTCACCGAGCCGATCGCGCCGCCAGTCCCGAGCTGCACGAGGTAGTACTCGCCCGGTCCGATGATGCCGCCGAGCGGCTGCACCTGCCACGTCGCTCCGGTCGCTGCGCCGTACTGGATCGACCATCCGGTCGTCGAAACGGGAGCGTTGCTGGGGTTGTAGATCTCGACGAAATCGTTCTGGTACGTTGCACCGGTATTGCCGCCGCCGCCGTACACCTGGCTGATGACGAGGTGATTGGGCGGGACGTTGGGATTGACAGTGATGTTGACCGTCTGGTTCGCCGGCGGATTGACGTTGTCGCTGAGCGTCGCCGTGAACGTCGCAGTGCCGTTGAAGCCGCTCTGGATGAGGACCGTATACGTGACAGTGCCGGTGCTCTGCCCGCCGGTGACGTTCACCGATACCACACCCGTTCCCGGCGTCGCGGACCAGTTGTAGACGCCGTGATCATCGTTGCCGGTGAGACCGACAGTGAACGGCGGCACTTCCTGCGCGACGGTCGTGATCGGATTCGCCGGCGGGTTGATGGTCGGCGCGTTGTCTGTTCCCACCGGCGCGTTGACCTGAATGTTTACGGTACGGCTGACCGGAGCATTGACGTTGTCGGACAGCGTGGCCGTGAATGATGCGGTGCCGGTGAAATTGGTCTGCAACGTCACGCTGTACGTCACGTTGCTCGTGCTCTGGCCGCTCGACACCGTCACCGATGTGATGCCGCTGCCCGGAGTAGCCGACCAGTTGTAGACGCCACCGTCGTCATTGCCGGAGACGTTCACACCGAACGGCGCTGCGTTCTCTGTGACTGTCGCGGCTGGGTTCGCCGGCGCGGTGATCGACGGCGGATTGTTCGACAACGCTCCGCAGGACACGCCCGGCGCTCCGCTGTTGCGCGGAATCGGAGTGCTGGCCGTGACGGTGAAGTCGCTCCCGTTGTTGTTCGTATCGGTGCAGCCGTTGTTGGCGCGGATGACCGCGGTGTTGTTGCCCGGAGCGGCCGTGGGTGCCGCACCCTCGAAGCAATTCGCCGTCGGGCCATACCCGACGAGATCTGCGATCGATGGATCGGTCGGACAGGGTACGGAGATCGTCGCCACGGAAGCCAGCGCGACCTTACCCGCGCCCGCCCCGAGTGCCAGCGTGCCGGTGGCATCCGCAGCCGGCAGGTCGACGGTGCCGCCTGCGCCGGCGGATTCCTGAATGAGATAGTAGTGGCCCGGCGCGATGGTGCCGGAGAGCGCGGTCGGCGTAGTTCCGGCGGCCGGAGGCGAATTCCAGGCAGTCGTCTGCGCCGCTGACGAGTAGTGGACGTACCAGCCGCTCAGATTGACGGTCTGCGATCCGCGGTTGAACAGCTCGAAGAAATCATTCTTGAGCGTGGCGCCGCCATTGCCACCGCCGCCGTATACCTGGCTGAACACGACGCCGAGGTTCGACGCCGAATTCGGAGTACCGGTGACCTCGGACGAGTTCGCGCTCTGGGCGCCGTTGACCGCGGTCACGACGTAGTAGTAGGTAGTTCCGTTCGAAACGGTGTTGTCGGTGAAGCTGGCGGACGGCGCCGACGTAGTCGTCGTGTACGTGCCGGTCGAAGTGCCGCGCTTCACGTTGTACGAGGTCGCCCCGCCGACGGGATTCCAGACGAGGTAGACCTTCGCGTCGCCAACCGAAAGCGTGAGTCCCGTTGGCGCCGCCGGTGGTACCGCGGGCGTCGCCGACACCTCGGATGAATTGACGCTTTCGCCGCCGGGACCGACCGCTGTGATGACGTAGTAATAGGTGGTGCCGTTCGTGAGACCCGTATCGATGTACGACGTCGTGGTCGGACTGACGATCGTTGAATAGCCGCTGCCGCTCGTCGTCGAGCGCTTGACGTTGTAAGACGTCGCGCCCGCGACGCTGTTCCACGCAAGCGAGATCTGCGTGTCGCCGCCGGTGGCCGCGACTCCCAGAGGCGCGGCAGGCGCGCCGGCTGGTGTGCCGGATACTTGCGACGAGTTTGCGCCTTCGACGCCGCTGTTTACAGCCGAGATGACGTAGTAGTACGTCGTTCCGTTGGCCGCCGATGTGTCGTCGTAGGAGGTAGTGGCGGGCGATGCGATCGTGGCGTAGCCGGAACCGCTCGTCGTCGATCGCTTGACGTTGTACGACGTCGCGCCGCCGACCGCGCTCCAGGTGAGCGCCACGTGGCCGTTACCCGCCGTCGCGTTCACACCGGTGGGCGCGGCGGGCGGGACCACTACGGTGATGTTGACCGCCTGGTTCGCAGGCGTATTGACGTTGTCGGTGAGGCTTGCGGTGAAGGTGGCCGTGCCGCTGAAGCCGGCGGTGAGCGCGACGGTGAAGGTCACCGTGGCTGCTGTCTGACCGCTGGTGGCGCTTACGTTCGCAACGCCAGTGCCCGGCGTAGCCGACCAGTTGTAGATCCCGCCGTCATCGCTGCCGGAGACGTTCACGGTAAATGGCGCGGCATTCTGCGCGACGGTGGTGATCGGATTGGCAGGCGGGGTGATGGTGGGCGGGTTGTTTGTGGGTCCGGCGCAGTTGTGGGTCGGCGATGCCGTGTTGCGCGGTGTCGGAGCGGCCGCGGTGAAGTCGGTGCTGTTGTTGCCGGCGTCGGTGCAGCCGCCAGCAGCGCGGACGTCGGCGGTTGTGGTCGACGGCGCTGGTGCCACTGCGGTCTCAAAACAATTTGCGGTCGCACCGTAGCCGATGAGGTCGATGATCGTGGCCGAGACGGGGCACGCACCGTTCAGAGCCGTCGTCACGTTGACCAGAGCGACTTTGCCCGCCGTCGCCGACATCGCAATCGAGCCGGTGACGTCAGGCGTCGGGAGATTATTCACGCCGTTCGCACCGGCGCTTTCCGCGACCAGGAAGTACTGGCCGGGTTGGATCGATATGTTGGGAAGGTTCGTTACCTGCCAGGCCCCTGTGCCTGTTGCTGCCGCGTACTGCACCGACCAGCCGTTGACTGAGATCGGGCTGCCGCCGCGGTTGAAGATCTCGATGTAGTCGTTCTTGTAGGTGGAACAGCCCGCGGTGCCGCATCCGGCGCCACCGTAGGCCTGGCTGATGACCAGAATCCCCGGCGCGGCCGGCGTTGCAGTGACTTCATTGCTCGCGAGGCTTTCGCCGTTCGCGTTCGTCGCGGTGACGACGTAGAAATACTGCGTTGCGTTTGCAGCGGTGAGGTCGTCGAACGTATTCGATGCCGGCGTGGCGATGGACGTCTCCGTGCCCGCCGAGGTGGAGCGCTTCACGCTGTAGCCGGTCGCGCCGGCGACGGCGCTCCAGTTCAGGACCACGTGCGCATTGCCCGGTGTGGCCGCGAGGCCGGTCGGTGCTGCGATCGGCGTGGCGGTGACTTCCGAGGAGTTGGAGCCTTCGCCGCCGAAACCGACGGCGCTGACGACGTAGAAGTAGGGAGTGCCGTTCGCCGCCGTGGCGTCGTCGTAGCTGTTCGTGCCGGGAGAGGCGATCGTCGTCTCCGTACTGGTTGTCGTCGAGCGTTTGACGTTGTACGACGTCGCGCCGGCGGTGCTGCTCCACGTCAGTGCGACGTGGCCCGTTCCCGCCGTGGCGGCAAGCCCGCTCGGCGCGGCGGGCGGGGCAACGACGGTGATGTTGACCGCCTGGTTGACCGGTGTGTTGACGTTGTCCGTCAGCGTGGCCGTGAAGTTAGCGGTGCCGCTGAAGCCGGCGGTGAGCGTGACCGTGTAGGTGACGTTGGCCGTTCCCTGTCCTGCCGTGACGTTGACGGATGCCACGCCGGTTCCTGCGGTAGCCGACCAGTTGTAGATCGCGCCGTCGTCGCTGCCGGTCAGGCCGACGGTGAACGGTGCCGCGTTCATCGCGACGGTCGTGATCGGGTTCGCCGGTGGCGTGATGGTGGGAGGCGTGTTCGGCGGAGCGCCCTGCGGAGTCAGCGCAAAGTCGTCGATGGCGAGACCGTCATCCGCGCCGGTGGCATCGGTGTCAGTCCAGCGGATCCAGAAGGTTGCTCCGTTTGGAATGTTGAGCGAACTGACTGTCGAGGAGAGCGCGGTGCGGTCGGCTGCAGCGTTGCCATTCTTGGCACCGGTCGTGGCGGTATCGGGAGTCACGAAGTTCAGCGCGGCAACGCCGGTCCAGGTGCCGGTTACGAGGTCGGTGCCGTTCGTGCTGTACTCGAAGTTCATCTGATCGGTACGGGCTGCCGTACCGAGGCGCCACTCCTCGCCGTTGTAAGCGACCGCGACGCTCGTGATCGGCGTACCGGTGTTGTTGGTGAAGCAGGCGCCAAAGTTCGGGATCAGTGTTCCGCTTCGCAGTTGGCCGAGTGCGCGCTCAGTCGACGCTGCTGCGCCGTAGCTGTAGGTGTCGCCGGTCGTGCTGGCCCCAGTATCGACAGCGTACTGCTCGTTGTCGCGGGCCCCGCCTCCCGTCTCGGTCAGGAACCATCCGGGAATCGTGAGGTTATTGGTCGTCGACGCCGCAGTGTTCGACAACGTATCGAAGTTCTGCGTGTAGGGCGAACCGAGCGTCGTGAGACTGACGCATTGCGCAAGTGCGCCATGCGCAGAGATGATGGTCAGGAGAAACGCAACAATAAGTGAGAAACGACCGCGTAGATGCATGGCTCTCCTGCGAAACCATCACGACGCAGCGCCACGCACGCACACTCTCCCGGGGCAGGTCGATCGGCTCAGTTGTGATTGAAGTCGGTTCGGGCGAACCGTTCGATCAATTTACAATAAATCGGATACGGATGGAATCAAAAACGTCGCGGCTTTATGCCCGCCATTACCCGGCTTCGTAGCCTCTCAGTCCCAACGCTTCGATGATCGCCACCGCAAGCTTCCACTCTTCCGAGGCGATCGTCTCGATCAGTTCGTAGTCGCGTCCGAACTTGATGAGCGGCCGGTTGAAGCGCTGCTTCACGTTGCGGTCATCCACAGCTCGAACGATGCGAAGTCGGTTCGTTTGAAGCTTGACCGCGTCGAATTTCGAAATCAGGTTCCGTTCGAATTCGGGTGCAACGTCGGCGCGTGAAAAAAGACGCTCGACGAGCGCCAGCTCGTCCGAACGGATCCAGTATTGCTCGCGGTTCGCGAGATTCATCGGCTCCACGAGCGGCGGTCCGAACAGCGCGAGCGGTTTCGACAGGAATCCGCCGCGCCGGCTCACGGACACTCGCGCGGGCGAGGTGGCGCTCACGGTGAGCACCAGGCGTTCCGGGACGTTTTTTTGGCGGCCAATGTGGCGTAACTCGACGGGGAAGCCGCGCCAGCGTCCGCGCCATGCGCCGTTCCACCAGATGCGGCGAGGCGCCTCCCATCCGAACGAGCCCACGAGTGCTGACAGACGCTTCGTCACTGCTGACGATCCCCGCATCACGGTCGTGATGATCCCGATTACGATCACAGCGATGCACCAGTAGATGAAGAATGGATCAAGGCTCACACGCGCAGCATACGTCGTACGATTCGCCGCCATGCCTCACGTCAACGACCACTTCGAAACCGCCAACCGCCGCATCCTCACTCTGAAGCAGGGGAAGGAGCGCCTCGTCGCCAATCGCCATCCCTGGATTTTCGCCGGCGCCATCGCGCGCGAGAGCGGTCCCGAGGATGCCGCCATCGCCGACCTCCACGATCCGCGCGGCCGCCGCATCGCCTCGGGATTTCATTCGCGCCATTCGCAGATCCGTCTGCGTGCACTGACGTTCGGCGATGAGCTGCTGACGGAGGAGACGATTCGGGAGCGGCTGACCGCCTCGATCGCAAGGAGATCCGGCGCCACGGCCACACGTCTCGTCAATGCCGAGGGAGATGACGTGAGCGGGATCGTCGTCGATCGGTATGACGACATTCTCGTCATCGAAATCGCCAACGCCGGCATCGAGCAGCTTCGGCCACTCATTATTAATGTGCTGCAGAGCGAGCTGAAGCCCCGAGGCATCTGGTTCAAGAACGACATCCCGCCGCGGAAGATCGAGGAGCTTTCGATGACCCCGGAGTGGATCGGCGAGGGTGAGCCGTCGACAGAAATCCGCGAGAACGGACTTCGCTTCCGCGTCGATCCTCCCTCGGGGCAGAAGACCGGGTTTTTTCTCGACCAGCGCGAGAACCGCCAGCTCACGCGCTCCCTCGCGCCGGGCCGGCGCGTGCTGAACCTTTTCTCCTACAGCGGCGGCTTCGGCGTTTACGCATCCGCCGGCGGCGCCTCCTCGGTCGAAAATGTCGACATCTCCGCGCCGGCGATCGAAATGGCGCGCACCAATCACGCGCTCAATGGCTTTGACGGGGGATTCGACGCGAGTTTCGTCGTCGCCGATGCCTTCGACTACGTACGCAAGACACCGTCGCGATTCGACCTGCTGGTCTGCGATCCGCCTGCGTTTGCGAAATCGCGCGGCGATGTCGATCGCGCGGCCCGCGGCTACAAGGACATCAACCTCTTCGCCATGAAGCTGCTCGATCCGGGCGCGCACATGCTGACCTTCTCGTGCAGCGGCCACATGCCGCTCGACCTCTTCCAGAAAGTGATCTTCGCCGCGGCGCAGGACGCCGGGCGGCGGGTGTCATTCCTCCGCCGCCTGACGGCCGCGCCCGATCATCCGGTATCGCTCTTCTGTCCGGAAGGGGAGTACCTGAAAGGCTTCCTGCTCGAGGTCAGATAGTTCGCCGGCCGCGCACGAAGTGCAGGATGAAGAGAATGACGGCGACCACGACGATGATGTGAATCAATCCGCTGGCGACGTGAAAGACGAGAAACCCGCACAACCAGGCGATAAGAAGAATGATGGCAAGTATGAGCAGCATTGAACTTCCTCCCGAGCCAGCCTCTGCATCTTGTGTACCTACGTCATTCTCGCCCTACAATTCCGCTCGCTATGAGAACTACGCTTGCTCTTACCGCGCTCCTTTTCCTCGCTGCCGCCGACCCGCGCCAACCGATCCTCGGCCACTGGACGGGAAGTTCGAAGTGCACCGCCGTCCGTCCTGCCTGTCATGACGAGATCGCCTCGTACTACATCAAGCCCGGCCCGAAAGCCGACGTCGTCACGATGGTTCTCGACAAGGTGGTCAACGGCAAAGAGGAGTGGATGGGCACGGACGATTTTCACGTCGATTTCGAAAAGCAGACGCTGAACCTGGTCATGGCGCAAAACGGCTCGGTGTGGACCTTCACCTGGAGCGGCGACACGATGACGGGCACCGCGAAAGAGGCTGACGGCCGGATCATTCGCAACATCCGGCTCACGAAACAGGCGAAGTAGCGCATCATTCATCGTCATGACTGCCACCCCTGTCAGCGCCGGCCGCAAGTCTCGCGAGGTCACGGTCTCGTACCTCGGCGAGCTGCTGCAGAACGCCGGCTTCGTCGATGAGAAGCAGAAGGTCGAGATCGACAACCTCGATCGCCAGCTCCGCGCGCAGTCGCGTTCCGCACGCGCGCGCGGCGAGGAAGAGGCCAGTCCGTTCAAAGGCCTGATGAGCATGAATCTCACCGACGCCAGCGGCAGCGGCATGCGCATCGACGACTTCCTCCTGGCGCGATTGATCGCCGAGGATGCGGCGCTGAAGTTCTACAAAATCGATCCTCTCAAACTCGACGTGGAAATGATCGAGTCGAAGATCTCGCGGCCGTTCGCGCGCAAGCACCGCATGACGCCTGTTGCCGTTCGCGACGGCAAGCTGATCGTCGCGGTCGTGAATCCGTTCGACACCGTCGCTCTCGACACCTATCACCAGATGGTGAAGCAGGAGATCGAGATCGTGGTGGCGTCGGAGAGCGATGTGATGGGCGTGATCACGGAGCAGTACGGCTTCCGCGCCTCGGTCACGAAAGCCGGACGCGATCTCGGCCGCGGCGCGATCGATCTCTCCAACCTCGAGCAGTACGTCAAGCTGAAATCCGGCAACGAGATCGAGACCAGCGACGCGCACATCGTCAACGCCGTCGACTTTCTGCTGCAGCACGCGTACGACTCGCGCGCCAGCGACATCCACATCGAGCCAAAGCGGGAAGCGGCCATGATCCGCTTCCGCATCGACGGCGTGCTCCACGAAATCCAGCGCGTCCCGAAACTCGTCAACCTCGCCATCACCTCGCGCATCAAAACGATGTGCCGCATGGACATCGCCGAACGCCGCCGGCCGCAGGACGGACGCATCAAAACCGAGCGCGAAGGAAAGGAAATCGAGCTTCGCGTCTCGACGCTCCCGACGGCATTCGGCGAGAAGCTGGTCATGCGCATCTTCGATCCCGAGGTGCTCATTCGCGATCTCGGAGGCCTCGGGTTTTACGAGGACGAGCTGCGCACCTTCGCCGACTGGATCAAGCGTCCGCACGGCATCATCCTCGTCACCGGTCCGACGGGATCGGGCAAGACGGTCACGCTCTACACGGCGCTGAAGTCGCTGGCGTCGCCCGAGATCAACATCTGCACGATCGAAGATCCAATCGAGATGGTCTGGGACGAATTCAATCAGACCTCGGTGCAGGCAAAGGTCGGCATCACGTTTCCCGCCGCACTGCGCACGATTCTTCGCCAGGACCCCGACATCATCATGGTCGGCGAAATCCGCGACGAAGAAACTGCACAGAATGCTGTGCAGGCCGCGTTGACCGGTCACCTCGTTTTCTCGACGCTGCACACCAACGATTCGGCGACCTCGGTCACCCGTCTCATCGACCTCGGCATCCAACCATTCCTGATCTCATCGACGCTGGTGGGTACGATGGCGCAGCGGCTGATGCGGCGCATCTGCGAGGACTGCAAACGCAATCGTCCGCTCAGCGTCGACGAAGCGGGAATGCTCAACCTGCAGGCGCCGGCCGGCAAACGGATCATCGTCAAAGAAGGCGCAGGCTGCATTCGCTGCCGCAACACGGGCTACTTCGGCCGCACCGGCATCTTCGAAATCCTGCCGATCGACAACGCCATTCGCGACCTCATCGACCGCTCCGAGGATTTCCTCAAGATCAAGGAGATGGCCGTGAAGCGCGGCATGCGCACGCTCCGTCAATCCGCGCTGCGCAAACTCGCCGAGGGCGTGACGAGCTTCGAAGAAGTGGTACGCGTCACGGGGATTTAGGTCGGCGCGAAGACCGGCGTTGATCTTCTCAGCCGTCCCGAGTCTCACCAGCACAGACAAGAGTGTCTGTGCCACATCGATCCTGCCGCACTTGCCGGAATCGCGCTACGGGCGAGAGCCAGTGTGGCACAGACACTCTTGTCTGTGCTTTTGAAAGATGCAGCGGCTGAGATTCGTAACCAGGAGGCAAACAAGCACTGCACGCTACAATGCGCGGGCCGGCACCACCTGAAGGAGACTCCGTTGTTCACACGCTCGCTTGCGCCGGCTCTTGCTTCGCTTTGTTTCGCCGCATCCCTCTTCGCGCAGACCGCCCCGGCACCGTCACGATGGATGAAGCTTTCGCATGCGCTGCCCGAGGCGCAGGCGAGGCAGTCGCTGATCCTGCTCGATCTTCATTCCTCCGTGCTGATCGACAAAGTCGGCGACCACTGGATTACGAAGGCCGAGGCGTCTCCAGCGGCGGCCCGGGCGATGGATGGGATGGTGCTGGCGGTCGCAGGCGTCCGTTCGGAGGCGTCGAAGGAATTGCCCGATCTCGCGCGATTCAAAGGTCAACAACGTCACCTCATCGTGCTCGATCCGTGGGGCGGAATCATTCTGGAGCCGTTGGACGGATTTGGAGATGTTGCGAAGTTCGCTTTTGCGCTCAACGCCTTGCGGCAGCAGGCACCTTCGTTCATCCACGCTGGCATGTTGCGACGCGAAGGAAAGATCGCGGAGTCGCTGCTGGCGTGGGCGGGCGGCCTGCTCGACGCCGGCGCTGCCGATAGTGCACGCGGCGCGTTTGAACAGGCCGAGTGGGTGGCGGCGGATGCCGGAGATCAAGCTTCGGTGCAGAACGCCCGCATCGGCTTCGCCGCACTTGACGTCCAGGACATCGGCCGGCGGCGAGGTGCGCTCGCGATCCTGGAGGACATCGCCGCGCACCCGGTCACGAACGAAGTCGCCTCGCGAGCGTGGATGCTCATCGCGCTCGCGCGCAGCGTTACTGGCGATCGGCGGCGCGGCGAGGAGGCATACCAAAAGGCGTTTGCCTTTGCGCCAAAACCGTCGGCGCTGGCCGAGGCCGCGCGTCGCCACCTGGAAACGCTCGGCTCCGAGCCGGAGTCGTTGGTGCGAGCGGAGGTGGCCGCGGGCAACGTACACCTTCTTTATCCGCATCGCGAAGTCATCGTAGGAGTCGTGGACTTCGGCATCGCGACGTCCGCCGACGCCGCACGCGTTGAGCTGTATCTCGACGACGCGCGCGTGGCCGAGCTGACCCGACGCCCCTTTCGCGCGAAGGTGAACCTCGGTTTGACGCCGCACGTCCGCACGCTGCGCGCCGTTGCGTTCGACGCGCAGGAGCGCCGCCTCGGTGAAGAGAACGTCACGTTGAACGATCGCGCCGTCTCTCTCGGCATCAGCATCGTCGCGCCGAAAAGCGGAGAGGTCGACCTCAAGACGACGGTTGAGGTAGTGCCGCGTCTTCCGCAGGGCAGCCGTCTGACCGGCATTGACCTCTACTGGAACGACACGAAGATCGCCACGATGACGCAGCCACCCTTCCGGCATGAGCTGATCCTGCCGTCGCGATTCGCGCCGGGCTTCATCCGCGCCGTGGCCCAAACCGCCGACGGCGGGACCGCGGAGGATGCGAAGCTGATCAACTCCTCGGGCGTCGCAGAGCAGGTGAGTGTTGACGCCGTGCAGGTCTACGCCATCGTGCAGGACCACTCCGGAAACTATGTCAGCGGTCTGACCGCCGGCGATTTCGTCGTCAAGGAAGATGGGAGCAGCGTTAGTCCGCGGCTGCAGAGCAGCGTTGACGACCCCATCTCCATCGGGATGGCGCTCGACACCTCGTCGAGCATGAAGATATCGATGACCGAAGTGATCGACTACGCCAACGAATTCGTGCAGCACGCGCTGGGGGAGAACGATCAGACCTTCGTGGTCGCGTTCGACGAAGAGCCGCGGCTCGTACAACCGCTGACGCGCAATCGCAAGGAACTGAGCGCGGCGATTTTCGACCTCAGCGCAAACGGCGGCACAGCGATCTGGGATGCGGTCCTCTATTCGCTGCAGCAGTTTCACGGCATTCCGGGCAAGCGCGCCCTGATGGTGTTCACGGATGGCATCAACAATTCGGGCTCGGCCACGCCGAAGGGCGTGCTGCAATACGCCCGGGAAATCGGTCTGCCCGTGTACATCGTCCAGATCTTCACCGGCCGTTTCGAGACCCCGCAGCTGAACTTCGAGGAAAACAACATCGACAATCTGACCAAAGCGACCGGCGGCGCTTTTTTTCGTTTTACACGCAAGAAGGATCTTCCGCATGTCTTCTCGCAGATCCGCGACGACACGCGCGGCCAGTACCTGCTGACGTATGTCTCGCGAAGCAGCAAAGCGCGTAATGAACTTCGCCGGATCACGGTGGAGGTGCCGGGGCAGCGAGTCAATGTGCGAGCGACGAGTGGCTACTACCCGAAGTAGAGCGCCTTACTTCGATCCCATCCGCACCACCTGCTCGAATTTCTCGCCGCTTTGCGCCAGCGTGCGTACGGTCGCGGTCAGCTCCTCGGCCAGCGCATTGTTCTTTTGCGCGATGTCGCGCATCGAGCTTGATGCGCCGGACACTTCTTCCAGCTGGCCGAGCTGTTTTCGCACAATGTCGCGGATCGTTCGCGCGTCGAGGTTGATCTGCTCCATCGCCTCGGCGATTCCGCTCGCGGCGGCGGATTGATGATCGCTCGCCGAGCGCACCTGCGCGGCGATGTTGTGAACGGCCTCCGCTTCCTGCGCCAGCAACGTCGCGGCGCGGGCCTGCTCCTCGATCGAGCGCCGGTTCTCGCCGATGTGATCGCTCATCTTCGACGCCGTCCGATGCAGGCTGCGCGTCGCCGCGGCCTGCTGTTCGAGCGATGCGGAAATGCGCTCCGACATCTCGAATGAGGACGACGACGTCTCGACGATGCGTCCGAGCGAGTCGTTGGCGTTGCGGGCCAGACCGACAGTGCCGCGAATGCGATCGACGCCATCCTGCATCGCCGCGACCGCGGCCTGCGACGCCGTACGCACGCCATTGACGATCGCGCTGATCTCGTTGGTCGACTTGCGCGTCTGTTCTGCCAGCTCGCGCATCT
The DNA here is from genome assembly GCA_035995985.1 of Thermoanaerobaculia bacterium. Lineage (GTDB taxonomy): Bacteria > Acidobacteriota > Thermoanaerobaculia > Gp7-AA8 > Gp7-AA8 > JADGNZ01. The sequence continues at coordinate 36,839 of DASYJY010000178.1, forward strand.
CCTCGGCCACGACATTGAATCCCTGCCCATGCTCGCCCGCGTGCGCGGCGATGATGGCGGCGTTCAGCGCGAGGAGATTGGTGCGCTGCGTTACGTGGCCGACCACTTCGAGGATCTGGCGGATCTGTGCGACGCGGCCGGCGAGATCGGCCAGCACGTCCGCGGCGCGTTCGGTCAGCTCGCGCGAATGTTCGATTCCGGCGACGGTCTCATCGACCGCCGCACGGCCCGCCACCGCTTCTTCGCGCGCGCGCCGCGAGAGATCAGCGGTGCTTTTCGCGAGCGATCCGAGCTCGCTGGACGTCGCTTCCATTTCCGAAACGAATGCGAGCACGTCGTCGCCGGCCACTGCGAGTGCCGAGGTCATGGCGGACATCTGCGCGGACGCAGCGGACATCTCCGTCGTCGACGATGACGTCTTCGCGGCCGACTCGAAGAGCTGCGTCATCGTCGTCCGCACCTGCTCGCTCGATGCGCGCAACTCCGTCGCGCGTGCCGCGGAGTCTTCGGTCCGCGCAGCGACTGCATCGGCGGTGCTGACCACCTGCCCGGTGATGTCGCGGACTCTGATCAGCGACTGCGCGGAGCGCTCGGCGAGCTGCGACTGTTCGGTGGAGCGGATGAGCAGCATGTCGCTGCCGTTCGTCATCACGCGGATGCCGCCGGTGATCGCGCCGCCGCTCTCGTTCAGCGCGCGCGTACGCACTTCAAGCGATTCCGCCATCCGATTGAACGAGCCGGCCAGCTCGCCGATCTCGTCACGACTGTCCGCGGTGATCCGGCTCGACAGTTCTCCGGCGGCGATGCGTTCCGTTCCCGCCACGAGCTTCTGCACCGGCCCCGTAATGCCGCGCGACATGATCACCGAGGCGATCGAGAGGGCGATCAGGGCAAAGAGAGTTCCGAAGCCGATCGTCAGAAAGGTGCGGGTGGCGGTGGCGATGGCCTCGTCGGCGCGCGCCTTGAGCACGTCCTGCTCCTGCGCCTCGATCGAGGTGACGGATGTGCGGACGGTGAACATCGCATCTTCACCGCCATGGCCGCGTATGTTGGCGATGGCCGCGTCGACACCGCTCTTGTCGCGCACGTCGATGCCGTGCTGCAACTCGCGGATGACAGCGGAAATGAGCGGCGCGAGGGAGTCCAGCCGCCCGCTGAGCGAAGGATCGCGGCGCTTCAGATCGGCGATGGCGGGACCGAACGTCTGCGTCGATCTCTGAAACGCCTCGCGATACGCGGCATCGCCGGTGAGCAGATAGCCACGCTGATCGTTCTCGGCGGCGCGCAGATTGGAGACGAGCTGCTCCAGATCCCACAGAAATTGCCGCGCCTGCGATCGCGCTGTCGTCACCGCGACGAGGTGCTGCGTGTCGTAGAACGCGATCCCGCCGATCACCACGAGGATGAACAGGCTGAGACCGAAGACTGTGCGAAGTTTTGCCGCGACGGACGTACGCATGCGATGGACCGCATCGTACAGAGGTTCGTCTGCGAGCGCGAGAGCGAGTTGACCTGCTTGTTGCATTCGGAGGTCATCCGGTAGAGTGACCGGCTGACATGACTCGACTCGACATTTCCCACGCTTCCGCCCCGCCCCCCATTCCGCAGGACCAGCCCGAACAGCTTCCGCTTTTCTCGGAAGCCGCGCTCGATGTGGCGCGGCGACATGCGGCGAAGTGGCGGGAATCCGCGTCGAAGAAGCCGGCGTGGAAGAAAGACTTCACCACCGTCAGCGGCATGGAAGTAAATCCGCTGGCGACGCCCGACAACGTGGCTTCTCTCGACTTCGAGCGCGACCTCGCCATGCCCGGCGAGTTTCCCTACACGCGCGGCATCCATCCCGCCGGCTATCGCGGACGTCTCTGGACCATGCGCCAGTTCGCCGGATTCGGCAGCGCCACGCAGACCAACGAGCGCTTCAAATACATGCTTGCGCAGGGACAGACCGGCCTCTCCACGGCCTTCCATCTGCCGACGCTTTACGGCTACGACTCCGATCATCACTACAGCGCGGGCGAAGTCGGCAAATGCGGCGTCGCCGTCGACACGCTGGCGGACATGGAGACGCTCTTCGAGGGCATCAATATCGAAGACATCACCGTCTCGATGACCATCAACTCCACCGGCCCGATCGCGCTGGCCATGTATCTCGTGGTCGCGCAGAAGCAAGGCGCGGACTGGAAGAAGATTTCCGGCACGCTGCAGAACGACATCCTCAAGGAGTACATCGCGCAGAAGGAGTACATCTTCCCGCCGCGCCCTTCGATGCGGCTGATCACCGACACGTTCCGGTTCTGCGCGGAGAACGTTCCGAAGTACAACCCGATCTCGATCAGCGGCTATCACATTCGCGAGGCCGGCTCGACCGCGCTGCAGGAGCTGGCCTTCACGCTGCGCGACGGGATGGAGTACGTCGAATACGGCGTCCGCGCCGGTCTGGACGTCGACGATTTCGCCCCTCGGCTTTCGTTCTTCTTCAACTCGCACAACGATCTGTTCGAGGAAGTGGCCAAGTTCCGCGCCGCGCGCCGCGTGTGGGCGAAGGTGATGCGCGACCGCTACGGAGCGAAAGATCCGCGCTCGTGGCAGCTCCGCTTCCACACGCAGACCGCCGGCTGTTCGTTGACCGCGCAGCAGCCGTACAACAACATCGTCCGCGTCACCATCCAGGCGCTGGCCGCGGTGTTCGGCGGCACGCAGTCGCTGCATACGAATTCGCTCGATGAGACGCTCGCGCTTCCCACCGAAGCGGCCGCGCGCATCGCGCTGCGCACGCAGCAGATCATCGCCCACGAGTCGGGCGTCATCAACACGGTCGATCCCTTCGCCGGCTCGTTCTTCATCGAAGAGCTGACGGACAAGATGGAAGAGGGCTGCTTCGCCTATTTCGAGAAGATCGACGCCTTCGGCGGCATGGTCGAAGCGATCGAAGCCGGCTTCCCGCAGCGCGAGATCTGGGACGCGTCGTACCAGTTCCAGCGCTCCGTCGACTCCGGCGAAAAAATCGTCGTCGGCGTCAACAGCTACAAGATGGAGACGGAGGATCCGTACGAGGTTCTCTACATCGACGAAGCGGTCGGCGAGGAACAGATCGCGCGCCTCAATCAGATTCGCGCGACGCGCGATGCAGCAAAGGTTCAGGAGTCACTGCAAGCGCTGCGCACCGCCGCCGCCGATCCGAACGAGAACACGATGCCGTACCTCATCGACGCGGTGAAGACCTACGCCAGCGTAGGCGAGATCAGCGACGCGCTGCGGGATGTATTCGGGACGTATCAGGAGCCGGCGCTGTTCTAAAACCGTTTGAACCACAGAGACACAGAGATCGCAGAGGAATTTCTCTGTGTCCTCTGTGCCTCCGTGGTGAAATGCCTTTTTAGACCGCCAATCCCCGAATTCTCTCCAGGATGTCCTGAACGCGCGAGCGCTCCAGACCGTGCGGTAACCCGTCGGACGTCGCCTGCACACTCTCGCGGATCTTGACCCGTTCCTCGCTTGCCGCGCGGCGGAACTTCGTAGCGATGACGTACGTGATGATCTCGGCCTTCGCGTCGGACAGCGTCACGAGCTCGGGGAGGTCGCGCAGCAACCGTTCGGTCGGGCGGCTCTCCAAATCTTTGACGAATGCCTGCAATTCCGTGAATGTCTTCGCATCGATCGCCTTCATCACGATCGATGACGTCGGCACTTTCTCATCCCTTGCAGTTGTCATGTGCACTCTTTCTCCCCGTTGAGTTTCGCTGACGTTGAAGCGGGCCCGGAGACGCGACAGCAACATCCGCGCCGCTCGCGCACCCTATCATCACAGGCGGAAGGACGGCAGTGCGGCGCAGTGACGAAACTGTCATCCTGAGCCGCCGAAGCGACGGAGGCGAAGCCGCAGTCGCGCAGGACGGTCGAAGGACCCCCAACTTGCGAACGCGGAAAGGGCGGACGCTTTTCACGATGCAAGCACGAGGGAGGTCCTTCGACCGTCCTCCGGCGTTCCGCGCTTCGCGCTCCAGCGCCTGCGGCGGCTCAGGATGACAGCCCCGCCCTCCGCGATATGATCCGCGCCCGCAGTTGCAGGAGCCGCGATTCATGACCATGACCCCTGAGCAGCGCAAGGCCGATCTGGTCGATCGGCTTGCCTCCGAAGCAAAGAGACGAATCAGCGAGGAGCAGGCCGATAGCGCCGAGGCGTTCGTCCGGCGCTACTTCGCGCTCGTCTCGCCCGACGACATCATTTACACCTCGTTCGAGACGCTCCTCGGCGGGGCGCTCTCGCTCTGGCAATTCGGCGAGATCCGCGACGTCGGGATGCCGAAAGTTCGCCTCTTCAATCCCACCGTCGAAGCGAATGGCTGGGGTCTCGAGCACACCGTCATCGAGATCGTCAACGACGACATGCCGTTCCTCGTCGACTCCGTCAGTGCCGAGGTCACCAGACTCGGGCGCGGCATCCACCTGCTGCTGCATCCCGTCGTGCGCGTGCGCCGCGACGCCGGTTCGAAGCGCGTCGAGCTCGAGTCGACGCAGGAAGCGAAGATCGACGCCATCGTCGAGTCGTACATGCACGTCGAGATCGACCAGGAAAGCGACTCGGCGGAGCTCGAGGCGATGCGCAAGTCACTCGAGAGCGTCCTGCATGACGTTCGCGCTGCGGTCACCGATTGGCAGGCCATGCGCGGCCAGCTGCGCTCCGACGTCGCGGAGCTCGAACACACCAAGCTCCCGATGCCGCAGGAGGAAGTGGCCGAGGCGCGCGCGTTTCTTCAGTGGCTCGACGAAGGCAACTTCATCCTCCTCGGATTTCGCCGCTACGGATTCGAAACGCGCGGCGACAAAGACTACCTGCCGCCCGTGATCGAGAGCGGACTCGGCATCCTGCGCGACTTTCGCCAGGAGTCTTCTGCACGCGCTGCCGTGCCGCTGAGCCGCGAGTTCAGCGAGTACGCGCGCACCAAAGATCTCCTCATCATCACCAAGGCCAACAGCCGCAGCACCGTGCATCGCAACGTGCCGCTCGACCGCATCGGCATCAAACGCTACGACGACGACGGCAATCTCACCGGCGAGGATCGCTTCCTCGGCCTCTTCACGTCCGCCGCCTACAGCCGCAGCGTGCGCGAGATTCCGATGCTGCGCCTCAAAGCGACGCGCACCATCGAACGCGCCGGCCTCGATCCGCACAGTCACAACGGAAAAGCGCTCGTCGATATCCTCGAGACGTTTCCGCGCGACGAGTTTTTCCAGATCACCGACGCGCAGCTCTACGACATCGCGCGCGGAATTCTTCTGCTGCAGGAACGGCATCGCGTCGCGCTGTTTACGCGCAAAGATGTTTTCGAGCGCTTCGTCTCCTGCTACGTTTACGTTCCGCGCGATCAGAACACGGCCGAGTTTCGCGAGAAGGCGAAACAGATCCTGGAAGAGAACTTCGCCGGACACGACACCGCGGTCTACGAGCACGTCACGGACGCGCCGCTCGCGCGAATCCTGTT
>DASYJY010000179.1:0-2432 GCA_035995985.1 Thermoanaerobaculia bacterium
CTGGGGCGGACGCTGGAGGAGATTTTTCCGCGCGCGGAAACGCTCCTGCCGAAGCCGTACAAGATCTTTCCCGCGGACGAGACGCAATCGCCTGCGCTCGGCTTTCCCGTCGCCGACGCGCCGGTGCTTCGCGAGCTGGAAGCGAAGCTCGATCGCTGGCTCGCGGACGAGGTGGCGTGGCAGGCCGGCCGCCAGCAGGCCGCGAAAGAAAAAGCACAACTGGCCTGCACGGCCTACATGACGCAGCTGATGCGCCTCGCGGAAAACGCGTTGATGTCGAACCTGCTCAGCGACTACCACGCCGTTTTCTGGCTCGCGCATTCGTTCGATCTGTCGCGGCAGTTCTCATCGATTCCGCGGCGCGTCAGCAGTTTCGATACGCAGATCGGCCGCACGCAGGGCGACGCCTTCAAGTACCGCATCTTTGCGAAGTGGGCGTCCGACACGCGTGAAGCGATGTCGCAACTGGCAACAAAGGCGTCGCCGATTCTCGATGGCGAAGAGCAGCGCGGACTGCAGTTTTTCCGATTGCTCACCGACGACGTTTTGATTCTCACCGAGGAGTTCATCGGGCCGGATCTGCGCGAGTTGCGGTCATTCGTGAATGGATATCTTCGCCGCGACTTCCAGGCCTTTCGCGATTCCATCGAACGGATGCGCGAGATCGCGCTCGATCTCTTGCATCGCGACCGAACGTTTCGCGCGGCACTGCCGCTGTTCTCGTCGCCCCTCTCGTCGAACGACCAGGGCATTCCGATGGCGCTGATGCTCGACACGCGTTTTCAGAACTTTCTTTTCGACCAGAACGCGATTCAGTCGGCGGTGACGCGCGAGGATCGCGAGCAGTTCCAGCTCATCGCGCGCCGGCTGCGCGAGTTCGCCATCCTCAATCAACTGCGGCGCGGCATCACCATGATGACCGTGACGGCGGACAAGCAGATCGTTTCCGCCGACAAACGCGCCACCGCGTATTCGCGTTCGACGCGGCCGATGGATTTCGGACGGCCGGGCGTGGTCGATCCGATGGTGCATCGCTTCGGCCTGATCTACGACATTTCCAATTTCACGGAGACCCTCGGCAACATCCGCCGCGGCGGACGCAAGGAGGAGATCAGCTCGTACCGGCAGATGCTGCTCTTCCAGCGCAAGCTCGATTCGATCGCCGGCCGCCACCTGCTGCAATTCGAGAAGTTCCTCGGCGACGGCGCGTTCTACACGACCCGCCGCGCACTGCGTCTCATCCGCGCCGCGGTCGAAATCCAGCGCTGCTATGCCGACGTCCGCCGCAACGGCTTCGCGTTCAACAAAGGCGTTCGCATCGCGCTCAACTTCGGCTACTACCGGTTGCTCCCGATGAAGGGCAGCGGCAATGAGCGCATCACGGAGTTTTATGGACCGGGCATCGTGGAGCTGTCGCGGCTGACCACCGGCAAAGCCAGCCGCGAGATCGACGAATTCGCGTCATTCCTCCTGACCCATGGCTACGATTCCGCGAAGGTGCAGGCCTTCTTCGCGCCGCTCGCGCATGGAGTCGACGTCATCGATCACACGCAGCACGCGCGCGAGTTCTACGCATACGTGAACAACAGCGGCCATCTGGTGAACGAAGGGATCGTGGCGTCGTTCCCGCTGCTGCAGGAGTTGTCGAACGAATTGATCGCCGAGGGGCAGCAGCTGTTCCGCTTACGCTCGCCGTGGGCGACGTACATCGGATTCGCGCCGTCGCTGACAGGACTCGAATACGCCGGCGTGCGGCTCATTGGAAACGTGTCGTTGAAGGGCCTCGACGACGTCGACATCGGGGAGATCGTTCCGTTCGCTCCTGGCGAAGTCGAAGCGACGCCGCTCGACGGAACCGACCCGCTGGTGCTGCTCATGCGCCAGGAGTTCCACCAGGAACGCGATCGCCCCCTGCCGATCGCCCACGAGGTCGACACCACCACCAGCGAGCAGTCCATCGATCCCGAATTGCTGATCTGCCTCCGCCGCGATCCGGACGGCACCGAGAACGACGTGATCATCGGCGAATGGGATCCGCACTCCGACGATCTTCGCCGTCCGCTCCGTTTCCCGCGCGGCGACTTCCTCCGCCTCTTCGCCCTCAAAGGCGAATTGAACGCGGAGCTCTTCGCCACGCGCCGCGACACTGTCCGCGATCTCTACGCGCGCCTCTCCGACCGCACGCCGTCAGACGCGGTGCCGCTGGCCGGCTTCCGCGACCAGTACGCGACGTTCGTGCTCGGCGCGGTCGTGGAAAAGTTGTAATCCGCCGACGACCCGGGAACGCGCTCCCGGCGCTACGTTGCCGGCCTTTTCATCCGCGCGTAGAGCGTCGATGGGCTAATCTGGAGTTGGCGCGCCGCTTTGCGGACGTTGCCGCCCGCAGCGGTGACCGAGGCGGTCACGTAGTCGGCGACAACATCGTCGAGGGC
>DASYJY010000180.1:0-8205 GCA_035995985.1 Thermoanaerobaculia bacterium
CCTCGTGCCGTTCGAGGTCGCATCGCTCTTCCTGCTCGTGGCCATGATCGGCGCGATCGTCATCGGCAAACGGGAGCTTTCGGCGGCCGAAGAAGAGAACATCCCCGCGTACATGCTCGAGCGTTCCGAGACCGAGCATGAGATCAAGGAGGCCATGAGTGCCTGACGCGATTCCGAGCACCGAGGCGTACTTGATGTTGTCGGGGACCTTGTTTGCGATCGGATTGGTCGGCGTGATCATCCGCCGCAACATGATCACCGTGCTGATGGCGGTCGAGCTGATGATGAACGCCGTCAACATCAACCTCGTCGCCTTCTCGCACCGCTTCGCGTCGCTGGAAGGACAGGTCTTCACGATTTTCATCATCACCGTGGCAGCAGGGGAGGCCGCGGTGGGGCTTGCAATCATCATTCAGTTGTATCGACTGAAGAGCACGATCAATGTGGATGAAGCGAGGTCCATGAATGGGTAGAGAGGACTTCATCCTGAAGGCTCGCGAAGCGAGGCTTCAGGATCTCCGGTGGCGCCGAGCAGTCGGCGGTTCCAACGCAGCTCTCGCGGTGCCACCGGAGATGCTGACGAGCCGCTTCGCGACTCGCAGCATGAGGGAAATATGAACCCCACCATCCTCCTCCTGATCCCCCTCCTCCCCGCGCTCGGCGCGCTGATCAACGGCGTCCGCGCGGCCGCGAACCCGCACACCCACAAGAGCCGCACCATCACGAACGCCGTCGCCCTCGGATCGACCGGACTCTCCGCACTGCTCGCAGCATGGACCGTCATCACCTACGTCAGCGGCGGAATGTCGTCCGCGTTTCAGCACGCCTACTACACCTGGATCCCCGCTGGCCTCGGCCACGTCGGCGCGAACGGCATCGCAAACTTCGCCGTCGACTTCGCATTCCGCATCGACACGCTCTCCTGCACGATGCTGTTGATCGTCACGTGGATCGGCTTCCTCATCCACGTTTACGCCACCGGCTACATGGCGCACGAAGAGGGGTACACGCGCTTCTTCACGTACCTCAACCTCTTCATGTTCATGATGCTGCTCCTCGTTCTCGGCGCGAACTACATGGTGATGTTCGTAGGCTGGGAAGGGGTCGGCCTCTGCTCGTACCTGCTGATCGGCTTCTACTACGACAAGAACTTCGCCGCCGACGCAGGTAAGAAAGCGTTCGTCGCCAACCGCATCGGCGACTTCGGTTTCATCCTCGGCATCTTCCTGATCTTCAACACATTCGGGACCGCGGATTACGGGAAGGTCTTCGCGCTCGCGAGCGCGAATCCCGCCGCGTACGCCGGCATCGCCACCACCATCTGTCTGCTGCTCTTCGTCGGCGCCTGCGGCAAGTCCGCGCAGATTCCGCTGTACGTCTGGCTGCCGGACGCGATGGCCGGACCGACGCCTGTCTCCGCGCTGATCCACGCCGCGACCATGGTCACGGCCGGCGTGTACATGATCGTGCGCTCGAATGTCCTCTTCCGCCTTTCGCCCGACGCCATGCTGGTCGTTGCGATCGTCGGCGCGGTCACGGCAATCTTCGCGGCCACGATCGGCATCGCGCAGAACGACATCAAGAAAGTCCTCGCGTATTCGACCGTCTCGCAGCTCGGCTTCATGTTCCTGGCTGCCGGCGTCGGCGCGTTCACCGCGGCCATCTTTCACGTCATGACGCACGCCTTCTTCAAGGCCTGCCTCTTCCTCGGCGCCGGCTCGGTGATCCACGGCTGCGGCGGCGAGCAGGACATGCGCAAGATGGGCGGCCTCCGCAAGTACATGCCGAAGACGCGCATGACCATGCTGATCGCCTGCATCGCCATCGCCGGGTTTCCGCCGCTGGCCGGATTTTTCTCGAAGGACGAAATCCTGGCCACCACCTTCGAGCACCACGGCTTCCTCTACTTCCTCGGCATGGTGGCCGCGACCTGCACCGCGTTCTACATGTTCCGCCTCTACTTCATGACCTTCTCCGGCGACTATCGCGCCGCGCACGTCGAAGGGCATCCGGAGTCGGAGCCGGAGCACGCCGGCCATGACGTGATCCCGTCGCACGTCCATCTCGACGACGGCGACGCGCACTCCGACAAAGCGCACGGCCATCATGTCGATTCACACGATCCGCACGAATCGCCATGGAGCATGACCGGCGTGTTGTGGATTCTGGCCATCCTCGCCGTCATCGGCGGCCTGGTCGGCATCCCGGAGATGTTCGGCGGCGCGCATCCAACGATCTTCCAGCGCTGGCTCTCTCCGGTTCTGCTGCCGCTCGGCGGCGAGCACTTTGAATTTCCTGAAGCCAGCCGGCTGCAGGAATTGCTGCTGATCCTGTCGTCGGTCGCGGTAGCTACGCTGGGCTGGTTCATCGCGTACGTGCTGTACAAAAAAGACTCGGCGTTCGCGCGTGCGACGGCGCTCCGGCTGCGCTTCGCGTTCGTGCACCGCCTGCTCGAGAACAAGTACTACGTCGACGAGTTCTACAACTTCGTCTTCGTCGGCGGCACGCTCGCGTTCAGCCGCGCGCTGTCGTGGTTCGACGCCCACATCATCGACGGCATCGTCAACGGCGTCCGCAATCTGACCGTGATCTTTTTCGGCCACGGTTCCAACCTCGTCGACCGCTACATCGTCGACGGCGCGGTGAACGGCGTCGGCTACTCGGCTCGCGGCGGCTCGCGCCTCTTCCGCAAGATGCAGAGCGGATTTGTCCAGAACTATGCGCTGGTGATGGCGGGCGGAATCGTCCTTGTCGCCGCGGTTTACTTGTTTACGAAGCCTTAAGGGGAACGACGGAAGATGGGCATTCTCAACCTTGTCACTTACATCCCGCTGATCGGCGCGATCGTCATCCTCTTCTTTGTTCGAAAAGAGAACGGGAAAGCGATCCGCTACACGGCCACCGCCTTCGCCGTCATCGACTTCATCGTCTCGCTCTATCTCTGGTTCAACTTCGATCCGCACGGCACCGGCACGCGCCTCTTCCAGTTCCGCGAAACCTACTCCTGGATTCCTTCGCTCGGCGTTCAGTACGACTTCGGCATCGACGGCATCTCGCTCTTGCTCATCCTGCTGACGACGTTCATGGGCATCATTGCCGTCGTCTCGTCGTACTCGGCCATCGATCACCGGCAGAAGGAGTACTACATCCTGCTGCTGCTCCTCCAAACCGGGATGATCGGCACGTTCTGCGCGCTCGACTTTTTCCTCTTCTACGTCTTCTGGGAAATCATGCTCGTGCCGATGTACTTCATCATTGGCATCTGGGGCGGGCCGCGGAAGCTGTACGCCGCCATCAAGTTCTTCATCTACACGCTGTCGGGATCGGTGGTGATGCTGCTCTCGATCCTGGCGCTCTACTTCTTCAACGACGGCGGAATCCCGTTCCTCAACATCAAGGGCCTCGGCAATCCGTCGACGTTTTCAGTTTTGCAGTACCACAACATCGGACACCTGATCCCGCCGCAGCTGCAGTTCTGGATCTTCATCGGCTTCTTCCTCGGCTTCGCGATCAAGGTCCCGATGTTTCCCTTCCACACCTGGCTGCCTGACGCGCACGTCGAAGCACCGACGGCCGGCTCCATCATCCTCGCCGCTGTCCTTCTGAAGATGGGCACCTACGGATTCGTGCGCTTCGCGCTGCCGATCCTCCCCGACGCCACCAAGCAACTGATCATCCCGATCGTGGTCTTGTCGATCATCGGCATCATCTACGGCGCGCTCGTGTCGCTCGTGCAAAAGGACATGAAGAAGCTGGTCGCGTACTCCTCGGTCTCGCATCTCGGTTTCGTCATGCTTGGCATGTTCGCGCTCAATCCCATGGGCCTCAAAGGCTCCGTGCTGCAGATGATCAACCACGGCATCTCAACCGGCGCGCTCTTCCTGCTCGTCGGCATCGTCTACGAGCGCCGCCACACGCGCCTGATCTCGGAGTACGGCGGCCTGGCGAAGCAGATGCCGATGTACGCAACGCTGTTCCTGATTGCCGCGCTGTCGTCGATGGGACTTCCCGCGCTCAACGGCTTCATCGGCGAGTTCACCATCCTGCTCGGCGCCGCCAATCGATCGCTCGTCTGGGCTTCGTTCGCGGCAGTCGGCATCGTGCTCGGCGCCGCGTACCTGCTGTGGCTTTACCAGCGCGTTTTCTGGGGGCCGCTCGACAATCCGGCCAACAAGGTGCTGCTCGACGTTAACCGCCGCGAGTTGGGACTGCTCCTCGCGCTGGTCGTGATCATGGTGTGGATGGGCATCAAGCCGGCCGTCTTCTTCGACATCATCGAAGAGCCGGTCAACTACGTCGTCCGCAAAGTCGATCCGACGTACTTTGACAAACGCCCGATCGAGTATCCGCCGGCCGCGCCTGTGGTGGTCAGCGCGGTCGAGACAACGCGATGACCTGGAACGACTTCATCTACCTGCTGCCGGAGATCGTCCTGACGATCGGCGCCTCGGCGCTGCTCCTCGCGCCGGTCATGGGCGGCCGCACGACGCTGTCGGCGAAGTGGACGATGCTCGTTCTCCTCGCACTCACCGCCGGATCGCTGATCGTCTGTTCGCACGCCGTCGAGAGTATCGATCAGTCGCGTCAACTCCAGGCCATGTTCGCGCTGGACGGCTTCGCGATCTTTTTCAAGCTGCTCTTCATCGCCGCGATCGCAATGCTCGTTCTGCTCTCTGACGACTTTCTTGCAGAGTCGCGCTACTCGCCGTGGGAGTACTACTCGCTGCTCGCCTTCGCGCTCTGCGGCATGATGTTCATGGCCTCGGGCGTCCACCTCATCACCATCTACATCGGCCTGGAGCTGCTCTCGCTGTCGAGCTACATCCTGGCCGGCTTCTACAAGAGCGAGCTGAAGTCGACCGAGGCCGCGATGAAGTACTTCATCCTCGGCGCGGTGAGCTCGGGGATCCTGCTGTACGGAATCTCGCTCATCTACGGCGTCTGCGGATCGCTCAACCTGCTCGACATCGCCGCGGCCATGTCCACGATCGTCACCAACGACGCGCTGATGTTCGGGATCATGCTGCTCGGCGCGGGACTCTGCTTCAAGATCGCCGCGGTTCCGTTCCACGTCTGGACGCCCGACGTCTACGAAGGCGCGCCGACGCCGATCGCCGCGTTCCTCTCGACTGCCTCGAAAGCGGCCGCCTTCTCGATTTTCGCGCGGATCTTCTACGTCGGCCTCCACGACTTTCATCTCGAGTGGAACTACGTTCTCGCCACGATTTCCGCGCTCTCGATGATCCTCGGCAACCTGGCCGCGCTGACACAGGACAACGTCAAGCGGATGCTGGCCTACTCGTCGATCGCGCACGCCGGTTACATCCTGCTCGGCGTCATCTCGCTCAACGCCCTCGGTCTGCGCGGCATCCTGGTCTATTCGATCGTCTACGTCTTCGCGAACCTCGGCATCTGGGCAACGGTGCTGATGTTGCGCCGCAACCAATACGCCGGCGAGCGCGTCGACGACTTCGAAGGACTCAGCCGCCGCGCGCCGCTGTGGGCCTTCGCCATGATCATCTTCCTGCTCTCGCTCGGCGGCATTCCTCCGACGGCAGGATTCATCGGCAAGTACTTTCTCTTCGCCGCCGCGGTGCAGGCTGGCTTCGGCTGGCTGGCCATCATCGCGGTGCTGATGTCGGCGGTGTCGATGTTCTACTACCTCCGGCTCGTCGTCGCGATGTACTTGCGCGAAGGCGTCGAGGCGGAGTTCGCGATCACGACGCCGCTCAAGATCGTGGCCGGCGTCTGCCTCATCGTCACGCTGGTCCTCGGCATCCTACCCGCGCCGATGATCGATCAGGTCATCATCTCGTCCAGCAACGTCGCGGCGCGCGCCGCGCTCACACCCCATGCCGGACGATAACGACAGCGGCAAAAAACAGCGGCAGAACGAAACCATCCTCGAGGCTTCGTCGATCGGATTGATGTTCCCGATCGCCATGGGACTCGGCTACGCGTGGGGATGGGGGATGGACAAGCTCTTTCATACGAGTCCGTGGCTGACCTGGATCTTCACCGGCTTCGGCGTCATCGCCGCATTCATCAACCTTTTCCGCATTGGCTTACGGAAAGATGACGGCAGCGCAGGATGAAGCAGCGCCAGTCGTCCTGCGGCGCATCCGGTTCATCGCCGCGGCCGGCTGGATCGCATTCGCGGTGCCCGTTCTGGTGACCGGCGGATGGCGCGGATTGCTTGGATTGACTTGCAGTGGCCTCGTCACTATGATCAATTTCCTTTGGCTGGAGGAGATCGTTGACACCCTGCTCCAGCCGACGCCGGCCCGGCACCCCTGGAGACTGACAGTACGTACTCTGTCGAGGTTTGCTCTCCTCGGTGCGGCGCTCTTAGTCACAATCTTCGTCGCTCGTATCAATGCCGTAAGTGTGTTGCTGGGGTTCTCGATCGTGGTGGTGGGAATCATGGGTGAAGCTGTGTATGAGACATTTCGAAGCTTCGCCGAATAGAGACTGATGGAACACGAAAGCTCAATACTTTACGCACCGGTCAACGCGCTGTGGCACAGCGTGCAGCACGCGTTCGCCTGGGATATCCCCGATCACGTCATCATGGCGCTGGTCGTTCTCCTGATCAGCATCATCGTTTTTCCGCTGATGGCCCGCGGCATCAGCCGCGAGAATCCCGGCCACTTCCAGCAGATGCTCGAGCTGGTGGTCAGCGGCCTCAAAGGGCTGCTGCGCGACATCATCGGCCACGACGGCGATCGCTATCTCTACATCATCGGCAGCTTCGCCGCCTTCATCTTCGTGTCGAACATCTTCGGCATCTTCTTTTTCCTGCAGCCGCCGACGAGCAATCCCAATACGACGTTCGGCCTCGCGCTCTGCGCCTTCCTCTATTACAACTATCAGGGCATCCGTTCGCAGGGTCTGGTGCACTATCTCAAGCACTTCGCAGGCCCGATGCCGCTTCTGGCGCCGTTGATGATCCCGATCGAGATCATCGGCCACCTCGCGCGCATCCTGTCACTCGGCATGCGCCTCTTCGGCAATATCTTCGGCGAGCACACGGCCACCGGCATCTTCATGGGGATGCTGCCGTTCGTTCTGCCGTGGCCGATGATGGGCCTCGGGATCTTCGGCGCATTCCTGCAGACCTTCGTCTTCATCATGCTGACCATGGTCTACATCGGCGGCGCCGTGACCGTCGAGGAACACTGACTTCTAACTCTGATGACTTCACAAGATTCTAAGAAAGGAGAAATTGATATGAGCAAGTTGAAACTCGTTCTGTTCGCACTCGTCCTCGTGATGATGGCGGGCGCGGCATTCGCGCAAGCTCCGACGCCACTCGATCCGATCACGCAGGCAACAGCGGCGCACGGCGTTCGCTGGGGTGTTCTGGCTGCGGCCTTCGTCCTCGGTATCGCCGCCGCGGCGGGCGCCATCGGTCAGTCGCGCGCCATCGCTGCGTCGGTCGAAGGCATCGCCCGTAACCCGGGCGCGGCAGGCGCGATCCGCCTCTCGATGATCATCGGCCTGGCCCTGATCGAGTCGCTGGTCATCTACGCGCTGCTGATCGCGTTCTTCGTCTACAAGCTGTAATCGCACGCGATCCCGCAACGCGCAACGGCCCGGCAACTCGCCGGGCCGTTGTGTTTCAGGCGTCAGATGCGCGGCTTCGATTTCGCCACCGAGGCGATGATGCCGATGCCGACCAGCGCCAGCGCGATGATGGCGATCCAGAGCGTCGGTACGTGCAGCATGTACGCGGCGATCGCGAGCGCGGCGATCAGGATGACCCAGCCGAGGAAGGACAGATTGAACCAGTTCACGGCGTACCTCCACTGAGGGACTCAGCAATGGCGGTGCCTGACTGCGAACGAAAACAAAAGAGCCGGCGGAAATTCGCCGGCTCCTCGCGTCGTGGATCGTGAGTGAGGATTGCTACTGCGTGCTCACCATCTTATCGACGGCTGCCAGGGCTGCTTCGGCCGGGAATCTGTTGTCGATAGCGATCGACTTGACGTCGCTCCACGTTCCGTTCGCGTAGGTGATGTAGTTGAGCGAGGTGTCTCCGGCGTTCGCAAACACCAGACGGTCACCGCGATCGATGACGCTAATCGGCCCCTTCCAGTTCGAGCTGAAGCTGACTGGCGCCGCGAGGCTCATAGCTAGCTTGCCACCGTGAGGTCCGCCACCGCCGATGCCGACCGGACTGTGGACGCGTGTTTCAGCAATGGG
>DASYJY010000181.1:0-32430 GCA_035995985.1 Thermoanaerobaculia bacterium
GCCATCTCGCCGAAGAAATCGCCGCGGTCGAGCACGGCCAGCGCTTCCTCGCCGACGCCTGGGATGAATTTCGAGATGCGCACGCGGCCGTCGAGGACGATGTAGAGCTTCTCGCCCTTCTCGCCCTCGCGAAAAACCATCGACCCTTCGCTGAAGCGCTCCTCGCTCGAAAACGTGGCCAGAAGCTTCATTTCACCCGCGGACAGCCCGCGCTCCTTGAAGAGGTCGACCTTGTCCTCCGACTTGACGGTGACCTGCTGCATCTCGCGCGTCCCTTCGACACGTTTGCGGCCCTGACCCTTTTTTGCGTCCTCCTGGAAGAAGAGCTTGAGCTGCTCGTTCGCGTCGCGCACTTTCTCGGTCAGCGAGCGCCAGAAGGCCCAGTGCAGGCCGACTGCGAGCTGCTTGTCCTCGTCCATGAGCTGGTCGAGCGCGCTGAAAGAAAACGTGAAGCAGCTCGACGGAATGACGGCCACGGCGTCGCTGGAGCGATGCGTGCGGTCGATGAAATTCATCTCGCCGAAGATCGTCCCTTCCGTGAGCGACCCGAGGATCTGCGGGCCGAAGGGCGTGTCCTTGCGGATGTCGACGCGGCCGTTCTTGACGACGTAGAAATCCATCGACCGATCGTCTTCGCGGAAGACGTGGCCGCCCTCGTCGAGCGATTCGACGCGCGCGAACTTGGATAAGCGAATGAGCTGCTCATCTTTAATGTGCTGGAACACGGTCAGCGCGCGCAGGTCGGCGGCCATGGTGATGAGGTTGTCGCGCGTCTCGGCGTCGCGCGTGATCTTCTGGATGATCTCGCGCAGCCCTTTTTTCGATTCGACTTTGAAGAGATTGTCCTTGCGCAGCTCGAGCCGTTCGGTGCAGAGCTGCAGCTGTTCGACGCGTTGTTTGATGCGCGCGTTCAGCTCCTTCGTCTCGATGTTCTCCATCCGCTTGAGCGTGTTGATCATGCGCCGCACCGGCTCGGTGCTCTCGCCCTTCTGATCGGTGGAGAGGAGAAACGCGTCGACGAAATCCTCCATCGCGCGCTCGAAGTTGCGCAGCTCGAACTCGACGCGTCCCGAAATCTCCGCCAGTCCGCGGTCGAACGGATTGAGTTTGCGCGCTTTGACGATCTCCTCGTGTGCGGCATCCCATTCGCCCTGCGAGTAATGGAGGCGCCCCAGGATTTCGTAGGGGCGATAGTTGTTCGGCGTCTTCAGCTTGGCGATCTCGAGCAGCTCGATGGCCTTCGACGTCTGATCCTTGGCCATGTAGTACTGCGCCAGACCGACGTACTGCGAGGCATCGACTTCATCTCGCGCCCGTTGCGCATCGACATCCTGCTTCACCGTCTCAAACCTTGACGCCTCGGCCTGCGACTTGAGATCGCGCGCGCGGGCCAGGTTGATGCGAACCGCCACGGAGCCGGGCTTCAGCTTCTCCGCCATCTCGTACAGATGGATGGCCTCGTCATACATCCCCTGATCGGCATAGCGCCGCGCCAGCGCGATGAGATCGTCGGCATCGATGGGAATGCTCCCTTCCGCGGCAACGGTGCGGAAGCGCGTTCGTACTGGAGTTGAGACCGGGGTTTCGGCCATGAGCGAGCGCATATTATGGACTTCGGAATGTTGAATGTTGAAAGGAAGCGGTGGCTATTCATTGGTCTGGTGGTTTTCCATTCAACATTCAACATTCAACATTCAACATTCGCCGCGGAGCAGGCGCAGTTCCAGCCCGCGCTGCCCGGCTACGACTATTCGTTCCCGCGCGATCACGGCACGCACGACGACTACAAGACGGAGTGGTGGTACTACACCGGTCATCTCGATACGGACGGCGGCAAACGCTACGGATTCGAGCTGACGTTCTTTCGTGTCGGCGTCGTCCCGCCGGGAACGGATCCGAAAACGCGATGGGATCTCCGCAATCTCTCGCTCGCGCACTTTGCGATCACCGACGTCGCCGCAAACGAGTTCCGCTACTACGAGAAACTGAACCGATCGTCACCGTTCACCGCGGGCGCCGCCGCGGGGACGCTCGATATTTTCAACGAAGGGTGGCGTGCGATCACGCTGGCCGATGGCTCGTGGCGCATCATCGGCTACGGCGGCAAGGACGCCATCGATCTGGTGATGACCTCGCGCAAAGCGCCCGCCATTCACGGCGAGAACGGAGTCAGCGTCAAAGCGGAGGGTCCCGGCTACGCGTCGCACTACTACTCGATGTCGCGCCTCGAGGTTCGTGGCCGTGTCAACGGTGCGAATTGCCACGGAACGGCGTGGATGGATCACGAGTTCGGCAGCTCCGGCCTGCGCGAGACACAGCAGGGGTGGGATTGGTTCTCCGTCCAACTCGACAACGACGCCGAGTTGATGCTCTACCAGATCCGCCGCAGAGACGGCACGCCCGACCCGGCTTCGTCTGGCTCATTGATCAGTAGCGAAGGCAACGTCATTCACCTCCGCCGCGAACAGATCTCGGTCACGCCGGCGGGTTCATGGCACTCGAAGAAATCGGGCGCGACGTACCCGATGGGGTGGCGCATCGCCGTCCCGTCGTTCGGCATCGCGCTGATCTTGCAGCCGGTGATGAAAGATCAGGAGCTGGTCACGAGCAGCTCGACGCACGTCACGTACTGGGAAGGCGCCGTCGACGCCGCCGGCTCCTTCGGGAACGTCGCCGTCAACGGACGTGGGTACGTCGAGATGACCGGCTACGAGAAGGCGTTTCGCGCGCCGTGAGTCGCTACGTCACCGGAAACCGGCATACATCGCGCAGCAGACAGACGTCGCAGTTTTCCTTCTTTCGTCTGCGGCTGCAGAGATCGAGGATGCCTAAGCGGCAGATGGCGAAGTCGTAGCGGACGGGATCAGAGCGATCGAATTTCGCCAAGCGATCGGTCAGCGCGCGGGCGGCTTTCCAGTCGGCGGATTTGCGGTTGTTCAGGCCGAGGAACGTGGCGATGCGGTGGACGTGGGTGTCGACCGGCATGACCAGTTTGGCGGGATCGACGAATGCCCAGATGCCGAGATCGGGCGGGGTGCGGCGGACCATCCAGCGGAGGAAGAGGTTCATCCGTTTGCAGGCGGAATGATTCGCGGGCGACGTCAGAAGGTAGTCCAGCGCTTTCGTGCGGCGGTCGCCGATCAGCGCCTCGACGAAGCGCGTCAGCGACGGACCGATGTCGCGATCCGCATCGTCGTAGTAGACGCGGAAAAGATCGCCGAGCGTATTGTGCTCGCGAATCGCGGCGGCGATGCAGGTCAGGAGCGCGATCAGCTCCGGCGTTTTGTGGAAGCGATGCGTGAAGCCGGCGAATCTCCGTTTGCCTTCCGGGGGATCGAACGCGGACAAGTACGCGTACGGTGACGGCGTCATCCGATCGAGAACGCGGCCCACGTTTGCCACCACGATGTCCGCGCGGCCGTACGCGAACGCTGCGGCAAGAAGGCCGGCCACTTCCTGGTCGCGCGCATTTTCGTAACGCAGAACGAGCTGCAGCGGATCGGGCTCGATCGTCGTCACATCGAATGTGGCCACGAGCGCGTCGAGACGTTGACGCAGCTTCTCCCCGCGAACGGGCATTCTCGGCATGTGCGGCCAAACGTCGAAACCCGGTTCAGCATTCTTCGTCTAAAGGTCGTACATTCGTTCAACATCGGGAGGAAAGTCATGCCCGCAATCCGCCGGTTGCTCTGCGTTTCGTTCGTGTTGTCGTTCGTCGTATCGCTGCACGCCGCCGTCACGGGTGTGGCCATCAACATCGACGGAAAGTCGGTCGCCGGCGCCAAGGTGTCGCTTTTCGCGCCGGAGCTGATCGCGACGCAGGGACCGCGGCTCATGTCGGCCGACCCCCAGCGAAAGCCGCTGACGACGGTGACGACCGACTCCGGCGGCAAGTTCACGATCGACGTACCGAAGGATCAGACGGTCGTCGACGTTCGCATCGACTCGCCCGGCTACGCGCCGGCCGGCATCCGGCTCCTCTCTGACGACGATGCCGGCGCGTTGTTGCTGTCGCAGGCGCCGATGGTGCGCGGCACGATCACCGCCAACGGCAAGCCTGTTCCCAACGCCACTGTGTCCCTCTTCGGCGGCGCCGAATTCACGACGAAGACGGATGCCGATGGACATTACTCGGCGCCCGATCCATCGAAGTGGGTGTTTCGAGCGATCGTCATTCATCCCGACTACGCGATCACCGAGGAGCAGCTTGGTCCGGCGGGAACAAAGAAAGGGCCGGACTTTGCGATCACCGCGGGCGTACCGATCGCTGGACGCGTCGTGGCCGAGGATGGGCAGACGGCGGTGGCCGACGCGGAGATTTCGCTCGATGGATGGCCGGCGGGGAAATCCGCGGCTGACGGTACATTCGCGATCGCTCACGCACGGAAGGAGTGGGAGGTGGTCGCAGCGCGCATCGGAAACCGCATCGCGCAACGCGCGCATACGTCTGCCTCGGCCAATCTGAAGCTGGCCAAAGGAGGCGCGGTCAGCGGCAGCGTGCGCGATGAGAAATCCCAACTGCCGGTCGCTGGCGCGCGCATCGCCGTCGCTCCGTCGGGGCGCTTTGGCGGCCGCGAGGCGTCCATCGATGCGATTACCGACGCGAAAGGAAACTTCACCCTAGGGCCGCTCGCCGCGGGCGCATACGACCTGCGCCCGTCGCGCCCCGGCTACAGCATCAACGGCGCGCAATCGGTAACGGTGAAGGCGGCTGATTCCGTACAGAAGGCGCTGTACGCGACCGCGCGTGCACGCATCAGCGGCTCGGTCGTCGACGAAGACAAGCGGCCAGTTGTCGCGGCGCACGTGAACACGCGTTCGACCGCGCAACGCGACATGTTCAGCTTCGCCACCGCTCGCGGACTTTCCAGCGACGGCTACAGCGCGCCCGACGGCCGCTTCATCCTGCGCGATGTGAACATCGACTCCGACATCCAGGTCGATGCCCTGAAGCGCGGCTATCCCGGCGGCAAATCGCCGTCGATGAAGCTGGCCGCGGGTGAGAAAAAGAGCGGCGTGATGATCACCATTCCCCGCGGCATGGCGGTCACCGGCCGCGTAACGGATAAGGACAAAAAGCCGCTCTCCGGCGTGGCCGTGGAGGCGATCGAGTCAGCCAATGACGCGATGGGCGGCATGCGGCGGATGGTGATGTCGAACATGCAGCAGCGCACGGACGACACCTACCGCACCGGCAGCGACGGCACGTTCTCGATCCGCGTGAAGGAAGGGACATACGACCTCGCCTTCAAGCGCGAGGGGTATTCGGCGAAGAGCGTGCGCGGAACGAAGGTGGACTCATCGACGAAACCGATCGATGTCGTCCTCGACCCAGGAGTCGAGATTACCGGCCGCATCACGCGCGCCGGCGCCGGCGTGGAAGGCGTGAATGTGCGGGCGATGTCGCAGGATGGGTTTGCCGGCGCCGTAAGCGGGCCGGATGGAGCGTTCCGCATCACCGATCTGACGCCCGGTCAGATGATGTTGAACGTTGCGAAACCGGATTCGTTCATCCAGGAGATGCGGTCGGTAACGGCGCCCACGCGCGATCTCGTTATCGAGGTGCCGGGCGGCGGGCGCATCACCGGGCGCGTGCTCGACAAGAATTCGCACCAGCCGGTGACGTCATTCATGGCCGGCGTGACGACCTCGCGCAGCGGCGGCGGGATGATGATCATGATGCCGCCGATGCAGAAACAGTTCACGAGCGATGACGGCTCCTTCGTTCTCGAAGGGATCAAGCCCGGTATGACGCAGGTGGTGGTGAACGCGCCCGGCTACACGACGGCGCGCGTTCCGAACATCGAGGTGGAGGACGGCAAGACCGCGCCCGACATCGAGGTGGACGTGGAGACCGGCGCGAAGCTGACCGGCCGCGTCACCGGTCCCGACGGCAGTCCGCTGGCCGGCGTCTCCGTCCGCAACGATCCGATGGGCGGCGGCGCACGCGTGATGCGCTTCGATGCGAACGACAACAGCACGACGACGGATCCAAACGGCGAGTACACGATGGATTCGCTGGAGCCGGGCGAGAAGACGTTGTCCTTCAACCGCAGCGGCTACATCGAGCAGCAGAAGACGGTGACAATCGCTGGCGGCAAGGACGCCCGCCTCGACGTACAGATGTCGACCGGCATCCGCGCCACGGGATTTGTCGTGACCGATTCGGGTGCTCCGGTTCCCGACGCGACAGTGTTGGCGTCCTCGGGCACACCCGACGGCGGCCGCAGCGGCCGAAGCGACTCCAACGGCGCATTCACAATCGAAGGTCTGGCCCCCGGCCACTACACGTTCAACGCGTCGAAGACCGGCTACACCGCGGGCGTCGTCCGCGACGTCGACATCGCCACGTCAGGCCCGGTGCGGGTCGTCCTCAAAAACGGTGGCGTGATCACCGGACATGTCAACGGACTGACGCCGAAGGAGCTCGAACAAACCACGGTCTTCGCGAACGCCGCCGGCAGCGGCGGGTCGATGAGCGGTTCGACCGCACCGGTCGACAGCGGCGGCAATTTCCGTATCGAAGGAGCACCGTCGGGAACCGTTCGCATCACCGCACGCAGCGGTGCGATGTTCGGCGGATCGACCAAGTCCGCCGCGCCGAAGACAGTCGAGTTGGAGCCGGGCGGCACCGCGCAGGTGGACATCGATTTCAAATCGAGCACCGTCATTCGCGGCCGCGTCACGCGCAACGGCGCCGCGGTACCGAACGCTCAGGTGATGTTCATGCCGCGCGGTGCGAAGAGCCAGACGTCCGCCAGCACCGCCGCGGACGCCGACGGCCGTTATGAGCTGAGCGGCCTCGATGACGGCACGTACACCGTGCAAGCCGTGGACATGGAACGCCTCAATCCATTCGCGACGCAGTACGAGGTCCACGGCTCCGGCACCTTCGACATCACCATCAAGACGGTCACGCTTCGCGGCCGCGTGGTGGATACGGCCGATACGCGTCCCCTCGCGGACGCCAGCGTGGAGCTTCGTCCGTCGGGCGGTTCTACCGTTTTCGGCGGCCGCGGCGCGCAGACCGATGCCGCGGGAAACTTCGTGATCGAGAACATCGCGGCCGGCACGTACCAGATCACCGCCGACAAATCGGGCTACGGCCACGACGCGCGGCAGATCATCATCGGAGACTCGGCGCCGGAGGACGTGCAGTTCCGCCTCTCGCCGAGCGACGGCATTACGATCCGCGCCACCGACATGCGCGACAACTCCGCGCTGTCCGTGTACGTGACGCGCGTCGTTGATTCCCAGGGCAACGAGCTCCCCTCGGGCAATTTCTTCGGCAGCAGCGAGGTGGTCAAGCTGCCGCTCTCCCCCGGCACGTACCGCGTGACGGTGTCGGCCCGGAACTACGCGTCGCAGACGTTATCGATGTCATCGCCGTCCCAGCAGACCGTCCGCTTCTCGCCGGGCGGCACGATCATGCTGCACTCGCGCGACTCCGCCGCGCGCCGCTTCCGGCTCGTCGATTCGTCGGGGACACCGTTCGGCATGAATCCATTCTCGCAAGGCATCATGTCGCTCCTCCCGGGCACGATGCCGCTGACCAACGTCGCCGCCGGCCACTACCGCCTGGAAATCCTCGACACGAATGACAAGGTCACGAAGACGCTGGAGATCGACGTCGTGGACGGGCAACAGAAGGACTACGACGTGTGATATCATTTTGATATCATGAACGTGCTCATAGAGGATCTTAGTGACGAGACGGTGCAGGAGCTAGTAACACAGGCCGAAGAGAACGCCCGTTCGCTTGCTGCAGAGTTTAAGGCAATCCTCGACGCACGAGCTGACTACCGCCGCCGTTCCAAGAGCTTCGACAGTACAGACTTGCTTCATCAGATGCGCTATGGGTGCGAGTGGTGCGGTGATAGCATTTCGAAACATGAACGTACTGATTCGGGACTTAAGTGAGAAAACGGTACGCGAACTGAAGAAGCAGGCAGCGGAGAACAACCGTTCGCTGCAGGCTGAGTTGAAGGCTGCCGTCAACGAAATCGCCGAACGCCGGCGCCATCTCCGGACTTGGAATAAGAACGTTGACCGGATCTTCAATGAGCTTAAGAAGAGCGGCCAGAAGTTTCCGGATAGTACGGAGCTGATCCGTGAGGATCGCGATCGCTGATGCGGGTCGTAGACGCGAGCGTCGTCATCAAGTGGCACGTCGACGAGATTGACGCTGCGGCCGCGGAAACGGTGCGGCTCTCAGCCACGAGCTTTGCGGTTCCCGATCTGCTGTTCCTCGAAACTGCCTCCGTCGTCTGGAAAAACGTCCGGCGTGGCTTGCTGACATCCGACCGTGCCGTGGAAATCATCGAATCGATTGCTGACGGGCCGTTCGTTGTCTATATGAATCAAGCAATCGCCAGAGACGCGCTCAGAATCGCGCTCGCCCGCGACATCACCCCGTACGACGCGTCGTACATCGCGCTCGCGATATCGATCCGAGCGGATTACGTTACTGCAGACCGCAAGCTCTTCGCCAAGGTTCACGGCTCACCGTTTGGAAAGCGCGTAACCCTCCTCGCCGATTACACCAACTGACCCTCACTCCGTGTCGTGGTCGTGTTCGTCGAGCGGCGGCGGCTCGGGGATGTCGACGGCGGCTTCGAGCGGGATGCGATCCGCGCGGGGAGCCATCGCGCCGCCGAAGTTCTTACGGTACTTCTCGAGGCGCTTGAAGAGGTGGTGGAGGTCGTAGGTCAGGCGCAGGACCGTCCGGCGCAGTTTGTACTTGACGCGCTTGAACGCTTCGAGGTCGTCGCCGCGGAGCGTGGGCAGGAACGACTGGATCTCGGAGATCCGCTTGCGAACCTTCTCCAGGTCCTTGTCCTGCACGTTGACGAAGTGCTCCTCGCCGTTGATGAGCATCGGCTCGGTGCCGGTCATCTGATCGTCGAACCAGTGCCAGAGCTGAATCAGGTCGATTTTGCGGCCCTTCGAGAGGAAGCGCGTCTCCAGCAGGTCCTGGCGGAAGTAGCCGAGGAGCTTGCGGTCATCGGCATGGTTGAACTCATCGTCGGTGAGGTTGCGGGTGTTCCAGACGCCGTAGCGAATGATGTCGTTACGGGTGCTGCGGAGTTGCCGGAGCGTCTCGTCGAGGACTTTGAACGGCACCTCAGAGAGCGTTTGCGGCTCGGATTGGGTCACGGACATGAGTTCGAAGAATACATTACTGGGCCGGAACGAAGATCGGATCGCCGGTGATGTTGTCGATCACGGACGCCCACGACAGCGCGTGACCGTTGCTGGTGAGGACCTCGACTTCGACACGGCCGCCGGCGATCGGCGCGGTTGTAATCGCCTCGATCGAAAACTGCACGACGCTCAGCGCCGCCACCGTTCGGTCCGTGCTGCCCAGCGTGTGGCCGGACGCGTCATAGAGCGTGAAGCGGACCACTTCATCGATGCCGCCGGTGTTGAGCGCGCCGAGGTTCGTGCGGAAGGCGGAGGAGCGCTCGATGTGAAGCAGTTCGCGCGCTCCGCCGATGTCGGCAAGGCGTAGCGGGATGAATTGGCCGTAGGTACCGCCCGGCGACGACGTTGCCGTGCGCGACGTCGCGACGAGGCCGCCGTCGAGCTCCGCTCTCACCGAGCCGAATCCGGTTCGGCCGAACGTCGCTGCCACGACGTCATCGAGCGCGAGCACTTGATGCGCGCCGACGGTGCCGAACTTGACGGCTCGCTCGGACGTCACGGCGTCGGTGTAGGTCAGGAGGTAGCTGCCGCCGCTGTCACCGAGTGCGCTGAGAAAGACGTCGCTGCGCCAAAAGGTGTTCACGCCGGCTTGGCTGATGACTGGGGCCGAGAGCGTTCCCGGGCGCGGCGCGGCGGCCGGGACGTAGATCGGGTCGCCGGTGCGGTTGTCGATGACCGAGCTGTAAGCGACGATGCGCGCGTCGCCGCTGATGACGCGCAACTCCGCCGTAATCAACGCGGCTCCGGCGGCGGCCCGCTGCATTTGGCCGAACGGCAGCACCGGCAGGTCTTGCTGCGAAATAACGCTGCCGGTCGCGCCATCGAAGAGCGTCACGCGAACGGTGCCGTTGCCGCCCGCTGTTTCCGCGAAGCCGAGGTTGGTTCGGAAGTTGACCGTTGACTGAATCCGCGGCAAGTACGTAATTGCAGCCGACTCCGTTGTCAGGACAGCCGGGATGAACTGGCCGTAAGTTCCGCCGTTCGCGCGCGTGTAGGTGCGGCTGGTGATGACGACCGAGTCGGTGTCGCCGAGAAATTCGAGCTGCCCGATACCGCTCGTGCGCATGGTCGCGGCGACGACGTCGTCGAGCGCCATGACCTGCTGCGGCGCGATCGACAGTTTCACGGCGGCGAAGTGGTTCCAACCTTCATCGCCGGCGTGCGTAAAGATCGCGGTGACGTTCGCAATCGCGCTGCCGCGGTTGAAAAGACGAACATCGCTCTGCCATACCGTCCCGAGTGCGCCCGGGGTGTGGGCGACGGCGGCGATGAGCGTGCGCGGCGCGAAGGTGGACGGGCGGATCGACGCCGGAACGTCGCCGGCGAACGTGATCGCCAGCGACCAGGAAAGCAGCGTGCCCGCGTTCTGCGCCTGAAGATCGCGGACGGTGAGCGTCCAGCGTCCATTCGCGGGGCGGCCATGAAAAATGTCCAGCCCTTCGGCGGCATCGGCATCGATACCGTACGTGACCTGCGCGAAGGGTGCGTGGTCACTGGACGGGTTCTGCAGGACGACCGTAGTGCCGTCCGGTGCCGTGAGCGTGATCTGCAGATCGCCGCGCGAAGGATGCGCAATGTTGACGTTGACGGCGAGCCGTTCGATCGCGCGCGTGTCGGTGATGTCGAGCGTCGACGTAATGCCGGCCGGCGCGTTGTCAGGAATGGCAATCCCCTGCTGCGACGATTGGAACAGCGTGACGTCCGCGCGCGGTGAGGGATTGCAGTCCGCGCTGCCGAGGATCAGCCGGGCGGTGAACGCGCTACAGATCGTGGCGACATGCGCGCCGCCGTTGAGAGCGCGATCGGCGTCGAGAAGCTTCTTCGCGATCGTTGCGTACGTAGGATTCGACGGGGCGCCGAACATCGACTCCAGCACGAGCGTGTCCGCTGTTCGCCGGCCGGCGCTGACGCCGTGGCGGCGCACCAGCGCGTCGAAAATCTCGCGCAGCGATGAAGACCAGATCTCGCCGTTCTTGTGTTCCGTCCCCGAGAGATCGGAGTTGTTGTAATCGTTCATCGTCTTCGCGCTGTCGACGCGGCGAAGACAATCGGCGCCCACGGCGTAGCCGCAGTTCTGGCCGGAGTCGTCGCCAGCGCAGCGCGCGTCCCAATCGGCGATGCAGTACGGATCGCGGCCGCTGCCGAGGCCTGCTTCATAGTTCGAGGAGTACGCCCAGTAATCGCTGAAGCCCTCGCCCATCGCCCGCGATTGGCTGGCCGAGGTTCCAAAGAATGCGGATGGCGCGATCCAGTCCTGCACGGAGTGAAAGAATTCGTGCAGCACGATGTCGGGATCTTCAGCATCGTCCACGCCGCCGTCGCCGAGGTAGAGCTTTCCCTGGCCTGGGGTGCTGCTGCCGACGTAGAGCGAGTTGTCGGCGCCGGAAAGCGAGTGTGGATCGACCGGAATGGCGTAGCCGACGATGCGCCGCACGCCGGTGTAGCCGAGCGACTGCATGTATCGCGCGCTGCGGTCGATCTGGAAATAGACGTTAACCTCTTCGAACTGCGGCTGGCTGCGATCGAAAAGCAGCGGTTGCGAGGCGTCCGCGTGCGGCGTACTCGGCGCGTCGGTGTCGACGATCTGCACGTTCGGGCCAATGAGCATGCCGGTGGGATTGAGATCGAAGAGATCGACGATCGAGTACGCGGCCTCCGGCACCGCAGCGGCAGAATCGTTTTGATCGCGCAACGATGGGTCGTTCAGCTTCGCCACCGGATTCGTGTCAAAGACGCGGCCCTTCGCGGTGATCTGCGCGAAGAGCGGCTGCGACACGAGAAGTGTTCCCGTCGCGGCGTCGATGTAGTGCGCGACCGGTTCGTGCGGCTTCTCCTCGACGACCACGCGCCACGCAGGCCGCGCTTCGCCGCCGGCGTTGACCGCGACGAGCTGCGCGTCACGCACATCGCCGCGCGGAGCGGATGCGACCGCGGCGCTCTTCGCGATCAGACTTCGCTTCGGCGCGGGTGTGGCGATCGCGCGATGCAACTCGCGGACGCTTCCGTCACGCGCAACACGCTCGATCACCTCGCCGCCGAGCACTGGCAGGCCGTTCACGTACTGCGTGGAGTGACGATAGGTGCCGAGGAGCGACTCGCGCTCGTAATCGAGCCGGAGGTCCTGCGCGTTGGCGGCAGCCGCGAGGAAGAGAAGAACAAGTGGGACGACAAGCCGCCGCATCCGTCGCGCAAACCGGCCGCCCGCGATGAAAATTCAGGCGGAGACCGGCTCCGGTTCCGCGGCGGCGGGCGCCGGAGGCGGTTCGACGATCGTCGCCACCGGCAGCGAGAATGAGAACGTCGTCCCCTGTCCTTCGCGGCTTTCAACCCAGATCGAGCCCGCGTGGCGTTCGACGATCTGCTTGGTGATGTAAAGACCGAGGCCGAGGCCGCCGTAGTTCGTCGACGACACCTGGCGTCCGCGATGGAAGCGTTCGAAGACTTGTCCCAACTCGTCGGTCGGAATGCCGATGCCGCGGTCGGCCACCGAGGTCACGAGCTGATCGCCGCGATCTTCGACGGTCACGAGGATCTCGCTGCCGTCGGGGGAGTACTTCACCGCGTTCTCCATCAGATTGCCGAGGACCTGCTCAAGACGGTCGCGGTCGCCGACGACGCGTTTGTGGCCGACGGGAAGGTTGAGCTGGAAACGGCGGTCGCTGACGGCGGTGTGATGGCGATGCACGACGTCGTTCACGAACGTCGTCCACGGAATCGGCTCGCGGCGAATCTCCAGGCGGCCTGTTTCGATGCGCGACACGTCGAGCAGTTCGAGGATCAGCCGCGACATGCGGTCGATCTGATCGAGAGCGATGTCGAGATACTCCTCCGAGGTCGAGAGATCGTTCTCGCGGATCAGCGTCTTGGCGAGTTGCGTGTAGCCCTTGATCGAAGTCACCGGCGTGCGCAGCTCGTGCGAAGCAATGGATAGGAATTCGTCCTTGAGCCGCGAGAGGTCCTCCACTTTGCGGCGCGCGTCGACCTGCTCGGTGTAGAGCTTGGCGTTTTCGATCGCCAGCGCGGCGCGCTCGGCGAGGATCTCCGCCAGCGGCAACTTCTCGTCGTTCATGGCGCGGTCGGGATCGTTGGCGGCGATGACGAGCGCGCCGAGCATTTCGCGGCGCGTGCGCAGCGGGAGAATCAGCAGCGAGGCGAGCTTCATCGGCGCGGCGTGGTAGCCGCCTTCCAAACCCGGCGCGGTCGTTTCGGACGTGCCGAGGTTTTGCGTGAGCGACGGATAGCCGGTGCTGACAACCTGCCCGATGATCCCTTCGCCGACGACAAGCGGCTGCCGATAGATGTACGACCACGCCAATCCTAGCGAGGCCATCTCGCGGTGGTAGATCGAGGCGACGCGCAGCTCGGTGGAATCGGACGACTTGAGGATGACCGCGGCCCAGTCGCCGAGGACTTCGGCCACGCGCTCGGCGATGGCTTGCGTGACCCACACCGGATCGATGTTGCTGGAGAAGAAGGCGCCAGCGTCGGCGAGAATCTGGGCGCGCTCGGCCTGCACCTGCATCTCTTCCTCGAGCCGCCGCCGTTCGGTGATGTCGCGGAAGGTAACGATGACGCCGGAGAGTTTGCTGTCTTCGTGCAGCGGCGTGGCGCTCATCGAGATGGCGATCTTCCGCCCCTCGCGCTTGATGACCATGGTGTCGTCGCGAACGGGCCGGCCGGTGGAAAGAGCGCGCGCCGCCGGCAGCTCCTTCGCGTCGATCGCCTCTCCCGCATCATTCAGCAGCCCGTACGCCTCGGCATGTTTGAAGATCGGAACGCCGATTTCGGAGCGTCCGAGCAAACTCTTCGCGGCCGGATTGAGATACGCGGTCTTGCCTTCGGCGTCGACGAGCATGACGCCGTCGGCCATGCCGCCGATCATCGTTTCGGTGCGCCGCACCTGCCGGCCGATCGAGGCGAGCAGCGACTGCTGGATGCGCCAGATCAGGTACGCGGCCAGGATGATGATGATGGCGCTGACGATGACCATGAGCAGCGTGAGACTCGCGCGCATGCCGGTGATGCGCTGCAACTCGCGGCGTTCGTCGCGTTCGTGAGCCTCGGCCATGTCGCCGGCAAGATCGGGCGCGGAACGATGAATCTTCGACGCCTCGAGCAGGTAATCGTTCGCGTCCCCGACGCCCTCGCGCGTCGAGTCCATCTGCCGCTGCGTGAGCTGGCTGATCTCCGTGAAATTCTTGCGCATCGCGGCGATGCGCTGAAGGTCGTTCAGATCGGTGGCAATCTGCGCGGCGGTTTTCGCCGACCTGTTGAAATCACGAACGGCTTCGTCGTACTGCTGCTGAAACTGCGTCTGCTTCGTGAGCGAATAGCCGCGCGCCGCCGACATGATCGTCAGCGTGTCGTCGTTCATCGCGTAGACGTTTTTGAGCAGCGGTGCGGAGCCTTCGACGATGCGGTTCTCCTGGCGGTTGGCGACGCGCATGATTCCCATCGTCAGCGCAAGGCCGGCCGCAATGAGGACCACCAGGACGGTAAAGGCGCCCCACAACGTGCTGCGGATCGAGGAATCCATCGACGGTTCAGCCGGTGCGGAATGCAAAATCGACGCCCGTGCTGCTGGGCCAGCCACGCATTCAAGTAGCGTTCTTTCAGCAACTTCCGCGCGGCAGGGGGTGGAACGACGGATGCAACGTCACTCCGCGGAGGAACACATGGCACTCAGACCGTTGCGCAATGCGACGATTTCCTTCGGCCTCGTTTCGATCCCGGTCCGCTTCTACACGGCCACGAAATCGGAGGACGTTCACTTCCATCTTCTGCACGAAAGCTGCGGCAGCCGCGTCAATCGCAAGTGGTGGTGCCCGCATCACGAGAAGATCGTCGACTCCGATGAACTGATCCGCGGCTACGAGATTTCGAAGAACAAGTACGTGACCTTCACCGATGAGGAAATGGAGACGCTGGAAACCGACGACAACCGCGCCGTCGAGATCACGGAGTTCGTCGACCTCCACGAAATCGATCCCGTCTTCTTCGAAAAAGCCTACTACCTCGGTCCCTCGGCCGGTGGCGGCAAGACGTACCGCCTCCTCGCGCAGGCGATGAAGAAACAGGACAAGGTGGCCGTGGCGCGATGGGTCGGCGGCGGCCGTGAGCACCTGGTGGTGCTGCGCCCGTACGAGAAGGGGCTGATCCTGCACACGATGTACTACGCCGACGAGGTGCGCGACTTCGACGCCATCGACATCGAGGATTCAGGCGCTGTGCGTGACAAGGAAGTGGCGCTGGCGGAGATGCTGATCAATGAACTGACGGAGAAGAAGTTCGATCCGCTGCAGTTCAAGGATGAGTACCGCACGCGCCTGCTCGACCGCATCCGCGCCAAGTCAAAAGGAAAAGCGATCACGGCGGAGGAGAAAGAAGAGGAGAAAGGCGGCGAAGTCATCGACATCATGGAAGCGCTGCGGCGTAGCCTGGACAAGGGAGGGCGCTCCAAACCTCGCGCTCGCCGGGCGCCGCGCAAAGCTCCCGCGAAACGAAGAACCGCTACCGCTCACAAAAAGCGCAAAGCCTCATAGCCTTTCTCCGCGCCTCCGCGTCTCCGCGTGAACGAAATGCCCGACTTACTCAAGAAATACAAATCGATGCGCGACTTCGGCGATACGCCGGAGCCGGCCGGCGGCAAGCCGAAAAAAACGAAGCTGCCCATCTTCGTCATTCAGAAGCACGCCGCCTCGCACCTCCACTACGACTTCCGCCTGGAGATGGAGGGGGTGCTCAAATCGTGGGCAGTGCCGAAGGGGCCGTCGTACGACCCGACCGTCAA
Organism: Thermoanaerobaculia bacterium; assembly: GCA_035995985.1. Lineage (GTDB taxonomy): Bacteria > Acidobacteriota > Thermoanaerobaculia > Gp7-AA8 > Gp7-AA8 > JADGNZ01. The sequence goes on from DASYJY010000181.1 coordinate 15,995, forward strand.
ACGCCTGGCGATGATGACCGAGGATCATCCGTACGATTACGCGTCATTCGAGGGGGTCATCCCGGCCGGCAACTACGGCGGCGGGAACGTCATCATCTGGGACAACGGGACGTGGGAGTTCATCGAGCCCGGCGACGATCCGGTCAAGGCCGTCCGCGCCGGCAAACTGACGTTCCGCATGTTCGGCAAAAAAATGTTCGGCGAGTGGGCGCTCGTGAAAATTCACGGACGGCCGGGCAGCAAGGGAAACGAGTGGCTGCTCCTCAAACACCGCGACGAGTTCGCGAATCCCGATGTTGACGTGACGGAGCTCGCTCCTCGGTCCGTGGTTTCGAACAAGTCAGTCGAAGAGATCGGATCATCGAAACGAATCTGGCTGAGCAATCGCGGCGCATCGCAATCCGGAAAGAACGCGCCGACGCTGGCCGCCAAACTCGAAGCAGAGAAAAAAGCGGCGAAGAAAAAGACTACGAAGAAGCGCCCGCCCGCTTCACCACCGCGTCGATCTGCGCGAGCGCCGAAGAAAGCAGCTTCCGCTCCGAGTCGAAGCTCGCGCGCCGGATCGCCTCCGGCAGCGGCACCCACTCCACGTCGTCGACCTCGCTGAGCTGCGGCGTGAGCGTCCCGCCGACGTAGTGCATCAGGTAGAAGTCGACGCTCTTTTTGATCAGCGTGTCGCCGGCGCGGAAAAAGTACTCGATCGTGTCGAGCCGTCCGACGATCTCCGCATCGAGCCCCGTCTCTTCCTGCACCTCGCGCAACGCCGCCTGCTCCGACGTCTCCCCCGCGGAAACCGCGCCCTTCGGCAATCCCCAACGCGACCGTCCCCGCGTGGCGATCATCGCCACGAACGGCGCGCCATCGCGAAGGTCGATGACCGCGCCGCCTGAAGAATGCTCGTTGCGAGTCTTCGGCATGGCCGCAGATTCTACGGTTTCATCAGCGCCAGAGCCAACGCCGCGAGCGCGGCGGCGAGAAGAAACATCATCATCCGCGAGAGTGCCGGCACGATCCCCACGACCACGAACGCCGTTGGATCCGACGGTGCCGCGGTGGACGGATCGTCAGACAGCCTCGTGGCGTCGTTCGTCCCATTGCCATCGGAGTCGTACGAAACCGTTGCCTGGTTCGCGATCGTAGTTCCGCTCGTTCCGTTGTGGACGAGCGCCTGGATCGAGATCGTCACGCTTCCACTTCCGGCCACGGCGCCGTTCCAGGTGACCGTGTTCGTGCCGATGTTCGCGACGGCAGTGCCGCTGCTCGCCGTGGCACCGACGAGCGTGAGCGACGACGGCAACACGTCGCTCAATTCGTTGCCGGGGTTGTCCGTCTGCGCGATGCTGCCGGAGTTCGTGAGGACGATCGTGTAGGTGATGAAGGAGCCTTCCGGATGCGTGGCTCCGCCTACGATCGATTTCGCCGCCGCGATGTTCGGTGGAGTGCCGACGGAGGCGGACGAAGTGGAACTGTTGTTCGCACTATTCGGGTCCGAGGTGGGCGTGGTCACGGTGGCTGCGTTGTTGACGGCGGTACCCGCTGGAGTTGCCGGATCGACGACGACGTCGAGCGCGAATGCGGCCACGGCTCCTGCTGCCATCGGCGTCGTCGAACAGACGATCGTCCCATTCGTTCCGGCCGTCGGCGTGGTACACGACCACCCCGCGGGAACAGAGAGCGCCGTAAACCGAAGCGCAGCGGGGAGCACGTCGGTCATCGTCACACTGGTCGCATCGCTTGGACCGTTGTTCGTGACGGTGATCGTGTAGTGAAGCAGTCCGCCCGCGACGACGAGCGACGGCGTCCGCGTCTTTGTGATCCCGATGTCCGCGACAGCCGCGGTGGTCACGCTCGCGGTCGCGGAGTCGTTGGCCGGAGTCGCGTCGCCGGCCGCGGAAACGGTCGCGGTGGCGCTGAGAGTCGTTCCGCCGGCGACGGAGCTCGGCACGTTCGAAACGATCGTGAACGTCGCCTGTGTCGCCGAATTCATCGTCGATGACAGGGAGCAAGTGATCGTTCCGTTCGTCCCCGCGACCGGCGTGGTGCAGGTCCATCCGGCTGGCGCTGCAATCGAGACGAACGTTGTGGGCGCTGGAAGGGGGACGCTGACCGACGCGTCGCTGGCGGCGCTCGGACCGTTGTTCGTCACGACTAAGGTCCACGTCAAATCCGTTCCCGCATTCACAGGATCAGGCGTTCCGGCGATGGTCACACTGAAGTCAGTCGAAGGCGCGACCAGAACGTCCACGTCGAAGCTGTTGTCGTTCGCGTTGGGATCAGGCGTCGCGCTGCTGATGGTCGCGGTCGTGCTGAACGTTCCAGAAGCCGTCGGCAAAGTTGACGCGGTGATCGTGACCGTTGCTGTTCCCGGAGGCAGCGCCGGAGTCGTGCAGTTGACCGTTCCGCCGCTGCCTGGAGCGGGCGCAGTACACAACCACCCGGCCGGAGCGCTATCCGACTGAAAGGAAACGCCCGAGGGCAGCGGAAAGTTCAGTGTCAGCGACGCGGCGTCGGCCGGACCTTCGTTGCTCACGTTGATGACGTAATCGAAGTTTGCTCCTGCGGCGACGGGCTGCATCTGCGCCACCGAAACCTGGACCGACGCGCTGGCCGAAGGCAACTGAATGGCGATGGCGAACTGGGGAACGAGACAAAAGATGACCAGGCCGCACGTCGCGGCAAGTGGGCGCTTGAACAATTCGGGAGATCTCCTTAGGGCTGCGGAACGGACGGCGCATTATGCGCGAGAAAGTCGCGCAACTCGCGCTCCCACGCCGCCGCCCACGTGTGCGTGCTGTGGCCGTGCGTGGCGTCGCTAGTCGGGATGAGCACGTATCGTCCGCGCTTCATGCGCTTCATGGCTGCCTTGAGGATGCCGAGCTCCGGCGGGTTGATGAAATCGTCCGCGGAGTTGATGGCCAGCAGCGGCGCGGTGATGCGTTCGAGTTGCGCCGATGGGTCGTAATCACTCGACGATTCGATCGCGTACAGCAGATCGTCGGCGTCCGTCGCCGCCAATCGCGTCTTCATCTGCTCGCCGATCCAGCGATCGGCGTCATCGCGCGTCGCACCCGATTTCTGCCACTGCAACGGAGCACTGCCTGCGAGGAGAAGGATCTGCACGGCGCCGGCGAGATCGTTGCGGTGCAGGTCGTCGATCATCATCTTTCGCCACATGCGATTGCGCCCCGCGATCTGCGCCGGCGCGCTGGCCAGCGGCACGAGCGCGTCCGCGGCATCCGGCCAGCGCTCGCCCCACATCCACGTCTGCATCCCGCCCATCGACGTCCCCATCACGAGGTGGAGATGCTCGATCCCCAATCCATCAACGAGCAACCGATGCTGCAACTCGACCATGTCGCCGTAGCCGTAGTGCGGAAACTTCGACCGCAATCCATCGCTAGGCTTGCTCGACTTCCCATGCCCGATGTTGGTCGGAATGACGATGAAGTAGCGGCTCGCATCGAGCACGCCGCCCGGCTTGAAGAGCACGCCCGCGAAACGATCGCTCAGAAACTGCTGCAGCGAACCGCCGGTACCGTGCAGCACGAGGACGGCGTTCGTTCCATGCTCCGTCCGCCGCAATTTCCCGATTGTCGCGTAGTGAACACGCACCTCGGGCAGAACCTCGCCGCTCCGGAAGTGAAAGTCTTTGACGACGAAGTCGGCCTCGGACGCCGCGGGGATTTGCGCGTTGGCGGAGAGGGAAAAAAGGACGACGAGAACCGCGGCGAGGTTACGCATCAAAGGCCTCCTGCTTCACGTGTGGCCAGGGCGCGCGATTCCAAGGTCGCGGCAAATCTTCCGAATGAGCTCATCGTTGATTTCGGGATGTCTCGGAACGGCGGAGCGCCGATTGAGCGCCGCATTGGTATACCAGGAATGCCGAGCTCCTTCTCGCAAAAGGGCGCACCCATGCTCCGTGAGCCAGCGCTCGAACGCGCGACGTTTCATACAGCGATGCGGATTTCCTCGAAGTCATCGGCGGCGGCCGAGCGGGCGTCGGCGCGATTGAGCTCGAGTGCCTCGGCCAACGTAACGCGAAGCGTATCGACAAGTTCTTCGCGCGTCGCTTCCTGACAGTTCACGCCGGGAACCTCTTCGACCCATCCAATCCAACAGCCGCCTGACTGCTTCACGATCGCGGTGTATTCACTCATTGCGGCATCGTAGCGCAAACGAAGAAACGGCTAGCTTCGCCAGCTTCCTTGCGGCGGAGTATCGTATGCAGGCACGCCGATGGCTTACTCCGTTCTAGACACTGTCGTTCTCGACCGCGACTCCTGAGCATGGACTTAAGCGCGGCGATCTCGGTGCGATCGTCGAACTTTTCGAGCCGGATGCCTTCGAGGTCGAATTCGTAACCGCCTCCGGTCGGACTGGCGCTTTGCTTACCTTGTGCGCAGCTGATGTGCGTCAAATTGCCGATGAAGATCTTGTACCTGTCCGCCCATTCGCGCGGTCCGCGTAGTGTCGCGGTCGGAACGACTCAATCACGTTTCTTGAGTCGCTGCTCGATGCGATCGCGGACTTCTTCCCACCGTTCGCCCGTAGATTCGCCTGCCGTCACGCGACGTGCCCGGCGAACGATTTCGAGCGCCCACTCTTGTTCGACGACGCCTTCGTCAACAATCTCCGCGAACGCGAGTTTGAGTGCCGCGACGGTTTGCTCTCGGCTCACCGAAGGAAACTGCTTCACAAATTCATCGATCGATCGCCGGCCGCAAGGTAGTCGAAGAGGTTGTGCGATGGCTGAGAGCAACCAGCGCCATCGTCAGACGTTAGAGGCCACCGTAATGCCTGCGGGCGTCCGGAGCGAGCGCCTTGGGCAGATCCTGGGGTTCATCCTTTACGTCGCGACGCTCGCGAGTGGTACCTCGTATCGATGGGCAAGAGCACGAGGGAGTGGTCGAGATGCTCACTTCCACCGGTGCGTTTGTAGCGGTGTACATCAAGGGCCAGATCGAGAAGAACCGTGAGCTCCGTGGCAAGCGGCCGAATAGCTAGTCCTGCTACAGCCATATCTCAAAAGGAAGCCGTTGTCGTCACTTAGGGTCAGTGGCTTACCGGCGCAACACCACGCAACTCTGTATAATCCGTCCCCTGTTTCCACGCATATGAGCGAGTCACTCACGGCGGAAAACTCGGCTGTCCCGATGCCGCGTTTAGGGGTTCAGGCGGTTCTCCGCACGGACGTAGGGCTGGTGCGCTCCGAGAATCAGGACTTCGGCACGTACACCACGCCGCGTGAGGAGAGCGCCAGCCATCCCGGCGGACGGCTCCTCGTCGTTGCCGACGGCATGGGGGGGCATCGCGGCGGCGCTACCGCCTCCCGTCTCGCCGGCGAAACCGTTAAGGCTCAATACCTCGGCAGCGAGACGTACGACATCGCCCAGGCTCTTCGCGAAGCGCTCACGCGCGCGAACGCGAGGATTTTCACCGAGGCGCAGGCCAATCCTGATTTGCGAGGGATGGGGACGACGACATCGGCGCTCGTCGTCAAGAACGACGAGGCCTGGTTCGCGCACGTCGGCGACTCGCGCATTTACCTCGTGCGCGGCGACGACATCAGTCAGATCACCGAGGATCATTCGCTGGTCGCGTCGATGGTGAGGGAAGGGCTGCTCACGCCGAAGGAAGCGGAGACGCATCCGCGGCGGAACGTTCTGCAACGCTCGATGGGCGTCGGCGAAGACGTTGAGATCGATGTCAGCGGGCCGTTCGACGTCAGAGAGAACGACATCTTCATCCTCTGCAGCGATGGACTGCATGGTCTCGTCAAAGAGCCGGAGCTGAAAGAGATCGCCGCGCTGCCGATCGATCAGGCCGCGACCGAGTACGTGAAGCGTGCGCTGTCGCGCGGCGCTCCGGACAACGTCACCGTCATCGTCGCGAAGATCGTTCCGATCGACGACGCCGGCATCGATACGCTCGGCGATGGCGATGAAACGCTGGCCGATCAACCGTTTGACGAAACGCAGCGCGACACCGCGCCGATCACTCCCATCACGGAAGACGTTGGGGAAACGACGCTCGACTTGCCGCCCCAAGCCGAGCGGCTGGAGAAAACCGTCGAGACGCCGATCGTTGCGCAGACAGCACCGGCGCCGCGCGGTTCGATCGTCAAATGGATCCTCATCGCGGTGCTCGTCCTCGGCGGCGCCGGTGCGGCCTGGCTGTACTGGAACCATCAACAAGGAATCGCCGCCACGACCACCGCTCCCGCCCGCTAATCGCATGGCCTCCTCGCCCCGTCTCCTCGTCGGATTGTTGCTGCTCGCCACCATCGGATGCCGCGGCGACGCCGTGCATCTCGATCAGGACGCGAGGATGGCGTACGGCGTCAAACCGGCAGTCGTCCGCATCAGCGCGTTCGCCACCGCGCAGTTCCGCTACACGCCGGCCGCGATCAAAGCCATCGCTGCCGCGTTAAAGCGCGACGGCTTCTCATCGATTGCACAGAGCCTCGGCGACAGCAGCGAGCTGTCGGTGCCGACCGGCGCGGGCGGATCGGGCAGCGGATTCATCATCCATCCCGACGGCCTCGTGCTCACCAGCGGTCATGTCGTCGAGCCGACGCGCAATGCGGACGCGCTCGATCGCGAGTTGCTGCGCAACGGAGCCATCTCGGCGTTGCTCAAACACTTTCCGGTCGACGATCTTCGCAAGTTGCATCGCAGCGAAGCGCTGGAGCGCTACATCGCCGCGCTCGTCGACAAGAGCCGGCTGGACAACCGAGTCGTCACGAACGAGATCGAGCTTTCGAATGGCGAGAAACTCCCCTTCACGATCGATCGATTTTCGCCCGCGCTGGCGCAGCGCGGCACCGACCTCGCGCTGCTGCGCGTCAATCACAAGAACCTCCCCGCGCTGACGCTCGGCGACTCCGACTCCACACGCGTTGGCGAGTCGATCTGGTCGGTCGGATATCCGGCTGTGGCCAGCAGTACCGACGACGTCATCGGCGGCTGGCTGTCGCGCGACAGCGATCTCGAGGCCACCTTCAATCCCGGCATCATCACCGCCATCAAACGCGACGTCACCAACACGCCGGTGTTTCAGTCGAACGTGGCCATCTACCGCGGTAACTCCGGCGGACCGGCCGTGAATCGCGGCGGCGAAGTGATCGGCATCTCCACGTGGGGCCGCACTGATGCTGAAGCGATCAAGTTCCTCGTTCCGATCAACGTCGCGCGGAGTTTTCTGCGCGACGCGAATGTGCCGGTCAATGTCGAAGGCGAATTCGACCAGCACTACCGCGCATCGCTCGATGCGGCGCAGGACGGCAAGTGGACGCTGGCTTCAACCGAGCTGGCCAGCGCGAGCAACCTCTTTCCCAACTCGCCCGACGTCATCCGCTTCCGTCACGACACCGACCGCGCGCTGCAGGCGATGCCGCTCTGGCGTAAGCATCCCGTGGCCAGCATCGGAGCAGGCGGCGCACTCGCGGCGATCGTGATCGGACTGGCCATCCCGCGCGTGCGCCGTCCGCGCATCCCGCTCGATATGTTGAAAGTGACCACCGAGCGCGTCGTGTCGCCGGCCAGCGCGCCGGCCGGTGCGCCGCTGATGCTCGGCAAGTTCACGATCCTCAACGGAACCCGCGCCGGCGAGCGCCTCGGCCTCGGCGGATCGGGCATCCGCGTGGGACGGGAAACGGCAATGTGTGAGATCGTATTGGAGAATCCCAAGGTCTCCCGGCTGCATGCAGAAGTGGTCTCGATCGACGGCAAAGTGCTGCTGATCGACCGGAATTCGTCGAACGGGACGTACGTCAACGACCAGAAGATCGACAAGCGGTTCCTCAAAGACGGCGACATCATCTACTTCGGCGGGCGCAACGCGGTTGCGGTCGCCTTCCATGCGTGAGGCGTTGAAACGTGGCTGACAAGCGGTGTGAGAACGGGCATTTCATCGACGAGAGCTGGGACCTTTGTCCGTATTGCCCCGCGGAGAACGCTGAATCCGACGTCCCGGTCGTTCGTCCGACGCGATTCGGCGAACCGTCTCGTCCCGTTGCCGTCCCACCCGAACCGATCCGCCGCCCCACTGCCGTTCCGCCGCCGACCATGAATCGCGACTCCGCTGTCGCGCTGGCCGACGAGCCGGTCGAGCGCACCGTCGCCGTACAGAAACTCGATCCGCTCGCCGCGCCGAAGCGCTACGTCGTCGGCTGGCTCGTTGGACTCAATGGCGTCGCGCGCGGCGAATCGTTCCCCGTTCGCATTGGACGCAACGTTCTCGGGCGCGATCGCCGCTCCGACATCGTCGTCAACGATGACCAGGCATCGTCGCATCATGCGGATCTCGTGTTCCGCCCCGAGGAGCGACGGTTCATTTTGATGGACCACAACTCGACGAATGGGACGTACGTCAACGACGCCGAGATCGAGCCGCGGCGCGATCTTGCGCCGAAAGATATCGTCCGCGTCGGCTCGCACAAATACCTGTTCATGCCGCTGTGCGACGAAGGCTTTTTTTGGGATGAAGAGGGCGCGCTGAAATGATCGGCAACGTCGTCGGCAACTACCGCATCGAGCGCGAGCTCGGCGAAGGCGGCATGAGCCACGTCTACGTCGGTCGCACCATGTCGCGCACCGACATCCTTCCGGCCGGCTACGAGGTCGTCCTCAAAGTCATGAGCGAGGAGCTGGCTGGCGAAGTCACGGCCCGCAAGCGCTTCGTCAAGGAAGCGCACATCCTCGAAAAGCTGCGCCACCGCTACATCACCCGCTTCTACGAATTCATCAACAACGCCGATCACGCCGTGCTGGTGATGGAGCTCGTCGAAGGGACGCCGATCGACGTTCTGCTCACCGAGCGCGGCGCGCTGCCGATCGCCGACGCCATCACCACCGCGCAATGCCTGCTCGAAGCGCTCGTCTACGCGCACGGCAAAGGCATCGTCCATCGCGACATTAAGCCGGCCAATCTGATCCGCGAAGGCGCCGGCGCCAGCATCGTCAAAGTGACCGACTTCGGCATCGCCAAGATCAAGGAAGGCGGAACCGGCAGCGGCCAGACCGTGCTCACGAAGTCCGGTTTCCTTCTCGGTACGCCGCACTACATGTCGCCCGAGCAGATCCGCGAGCCGAAAGATGCCGGCGCGAAGAGCGACGTCTACTCCTCCGGCGTCGTGCTCTACGAGATGCTCACCGGCGCGCTGCCCTTCAACAGCCGCTCGCTGCCGAAGCTGATCGATGCGATTTATCGCGGCGAGAAGCAGCCGCCGCGGGCGTTTCGTCCCGAGGTCGATGCCGAGCTCGAAGCGATCGTGCTGCGCGCCATGCATCCGCGCATGGAGCAGCGCTACGAATCAGCGCGGCAGTTCTTCGAAGCGCTCGAGGAGTACAACCTGCGTCCCGGCTACACGCCGACGATGCGTCCGATTCCGGCTGCGACGCCTCCGCCGGGTGCGCCGCCGCAGTGGCAACTCGTGCATGTGAAAGCCGAGGCGAATGAAAAACACGCGCTGAGCGGCGACAGCATCATGGTCGGCCGCGACCGCACCTGCTCGGTCATCCTCGCGCATCCGGCCGTCTCGCGCCGCCACGCCCGCATCACCATGGCCGGCACCTCGCTCACGCTCGAAGATCTAAAGTCCGCCAACGGAACGTATGTCAACAACACGCGCATCGACAAAGCGGTATTGAAGCCGGGAGACGTCGTGCGCTTCGGCGCCGATCCGGCGTGCAGTTATGTATTGAGAGACCATTGAATTCCAGGGGGTGGGGAGTAGGGTGTGGGGAGTGGGGGAACACAACGCTCGTTGCTCCGGCACAGGCGCTTGCTCCCACTCCCCACACCCCACCCCCTACTCCCCACTCGGAGCACACATGACCCAGATCAACTGCCTCCGCTGCAAACAGCCGATCGACATGAGCCTCGAACAGTGCCCCGCATGCGGCGAGCGGGTCACGGTGTTCCAGCGTACCTATTCGTCGAAACTCCTCGATGGCAAGTATCAGATCCTCGACCGCCTCGGCATCGGCGGTATGGGCGAAATCTTCAAAGTCCGCCACATCCATCTCAACGAACTTCGCGTCATCAAGATCATGCGGCCGAACGTCGCCGCCGACGATCAGGGCATGCAGCGCTTCCTCCAGGAGGCGCGTACGTCGACGATGATCAAGCACAAGAACCTGGCGATGCTCTACGACTTCGCCCAGCTCGACGACGGCTCGTACTACATGGTCTGGGAGTTCATCGACGGCACCAACATTCAGAAGTGGATCGCGCAGAACGGCGCTATGCCGTCGCGCCTGGCCATCGAGATTTCAATCCAGGCGCTGAGCGGACTCGATCATCTCCACTCCATGGGCCTCATTCACCGCGACATCTCGCCCGAGAACATCATGCTGTCGCAGGACCACCACGGAAAGCTGCTGGTCAAGGTCATCGACTTCGGCATCGCCAAGCAGCTCGCGGAAGGGGAAGGCAGCCAGGGCCTCACGCAGACCGGCATGTTTCTGGGGAAGCTGAAGTATGCCTCGCCCGAGCAGGCCGGGTTCCTCAAAGAGGGCGAGCACCTCGATCCGCGCTCCGACCTCTACTCGTTTGGCATCGTCATGTACGAGATGCTGGCCGGCCGCGCGCCGTTCCAGGCCACCAACCCGCACGGCTACATCCTCAAACACGTCACCGAGAAGCCGCTGCCGATTCACGATCTCAATCCGGCCGTGAAGGTCCTGCCGCAGGTCGAGTCGGTGATCATGAAGTCGCTCGAGAAGAACCGCGACAACCGCTACGCGACTGCGGCCGATTTCGAGCACGCACTCGAAGCGATCCGCAACACCGTTCCGCCCGACCAGAAGTACGGACTCGGCGAGCGGATGATCACCCTCTCCGGCGCGCAGACGCTGGCCGAGCTGCCGAAGTTCACGGCCTCCGGTCCCAACGCAACGTACAGCGGCGGACAACAGGCCACGCAGCAGACGATGACCGGCCAACCGACGCAGGCCGAGACGTCGATGCCTTCAATGCCGCCGCCGCGCACCGGCCCGACCGGCACGAAGATCGGCAGCGATGAAGCGACGGTGATGGAACGCAACCTAGGGCCGACGGGAACGATGCCCGGCCCGCAATCGACTCGCGCCGGCAGCGACGAGGCGACGGTCATGGAACGCCTTGCCTCTACTGCCGCACCGACCGCGGCCGAGCAGAAGTGGAGCGGCCCCGGTGCCGCCGAAGCGACGATGATTGAGCGCCAGGTCTCGCCATCATCGTTCGCGCCGAAGAAGAGCAACACCGGAATGATCATCGGCATCGCCGCGGCACTGGTCATCGTCCTCGGCGGCGGCTACTTCTTCTGGAAGAGCAAGCAGCCAGTGACGACGATCGCACCGACCAGCACGGCCGTCGTGACCACAACCGCGCCACCATCGACCGCGCCAATCCCGGCCGGCAAGGGCATGCTGCTGCTGTCCGCATCACCCTGGGGAGAGATCGACAAGATCGTCGACGACAAAGGGAAGCCGATCGACATTACCGACGACGATAAGTCGACGCCGACGAGCATCAAACTCGACCCGGGCAATTACACGGTGACGATGTCCGACACGAAGGGGAAGTCGCAGACGATGAGCGTGACCGTCGAAGCGGGAAAGCCTGTGAAGAGACGGTTCGATTTCGACCCGGTCAATTTCGACGAGCTTCAAAAGGAAGTCGTGAAACCATGAAATCCGCGCGCAGCGTCACGATCGGATTGGTATTCCTCCTCGCCGCCACCGCGGCGTTTGCTTCGTGGTACGACGACTACGACGACGGATTGAAAGCGGCGCGCAATGGCCAGTGGTCTGCAGTCATCCAGAAGATGACCGCCGCCATCAACGGCAACGCGAAAGAGAACGACAAAGCCCGCACCTACGGCGCGATCTTCATCAACTATCACCCGTACTACTACCGCGGCGTCGCGTACCTCAACACCGGCAAATACGAACAGGCCATCAGCGATCTCGAAAAAGCCTCCGGCCCGGGCGAAGAAAATCTCGGCGCGATCGAGACGCTCATGTCGCGCGCGAAAGGAAAACTCGCGCAAGCCAGCGCACCGCCTCCGCCCGAACCGCAGCCTCCCACGCCGCAACCGCGCATCGTGCCGGTACCTGTTCCCGTTCCGGTGCAGCCCGCCGCGCCCACGATCGATCCCGCACTCCGTCAGCGCGTGAACGCCGAAATCAATCAGGCCAAAACGCGTCTCGCCGCCGCGATGCAGCGCAAAGCCGGCAACACGCCGCAGTACGCGCAGGCAACGCAGTCACTCACGGACGCGCTGACGAGAAGCGGAAACGCGCGATCCAACGACGACCTGAATGCCGCCATCGCCTCGGCCCAGAACGCCGCCACGATCGCCGATCTCGCGCCCGCCCCCGGCGCACCCGTTCCACCGCCGACGGCAATCCCAACGCGTCCGACGCAAGCCACCTCGCTCGTTTTCGCCGACCCAACTCGCCGCGTTCGCGACGCTCTGGAAAGCTACTTCCGCGGCGAATTCGACGACGCCGCCAGCAAGTTCAAATCTCTATCCCGCGACATGCCGACGAACGGATACATCTGGGCCTTCCTCGGCGCCTCCCAATACTCCCAGTACGCCTTCGAAGCCGACGACAACTACAAAGACCAGGCAATGGAGTCGTTCCACAAAGCCAAATCGCTCCGCAAATGGAACGGCGGGTTACCGTCCAAGTACTTCTCGCGGCGAATCCGGAAGGTGTTCGACAGCGCGAGTTAGTGAGATCGTCCGCCGCCGCCGACAACTCGGCAATGGATACGGCCCGGCGGTGCCGGGCCTACCCACGAGCGCGTTGCTACGAATTGCTCTGACCGGACGAGCTCGAGCCGCCGTTGCCGCTGCTGCCCATCGCATTCGATGCGGCGCTGGCGATGTCGGAGGCCGTGTCCTTCACGGTGCTGACCACTTTGCTGATCACGCTGCGGGCGCTGGAAATCGCGCCGCCTTTCTTCGAGCCGCCGCCGCGCTTCTTCGACGATGCTTTCTTCGCCGGAGCCTTGGCAGAAGCTTTCTTCGAAGCGGCTTTTTTCGCGGGAGCTTTTTTCGAAGCTTTCTTCGCAGGCGCCTTCTTCGAAGAGGCCGAAGCTTTCTTCGACGAAGCCTTCTTCGCCGGCGCTTTCTTCGCAGCCTTCTTGCTCGCGCCCTTCTTCGAGGCGGACTTCTTGGCTGACTTGTTCGATGCCGCCTTCTTCGACGACGACTTCTTGGCGGGGGCTTTCTTCGCGGACTTCTTTGCCGGAGCTTTCGTTGCGGACTTCTTTGCAGACTTCTTCTTGGCAGCCATGGATTCTTCTCCTATTCAAAACTGAGTCGGTGGGGAGCCGTACGTTCGAAAGAAAAAAATTTGTGCTGCGTGGCAACCGCGTTGCACGAATTTCAATGTAGACGAAGATGTCGCGATTGTCACGCATGCAACGGCTTCCGCGATGGCTTGCTGCCATCGTCATCATCATCTTCGTCATCGGCGAAGCGTTTTGCATCTACATCTTCATCCTCAATCGGCGGCTCACGCGCGAGCTCGTGAACCATTCCTGGAGCCAACCGACGATCATCGTCTCGGACGCGCACAGCAATCCGATGCGCGTGGCGACGCTCTACGGCGTCGACTGGCGGATCACGCCGCCGGTAACGCTGCAATCGATTCCGGCGCACGTGTCGAACGCGTTTCTCGCTGCCGAGGATGTTCGTTTTCATCATCACGTCGGAATCGATCCGATCGGAATGGGCCGCGCTCTCTTCACGAATCTGCGCGCGCACGGCATCGCCGCGGGCGGATCGACGATCGACCAGCAGATCATCAAGACGCGTTTCCTCTCGCAGGAACGGACCTGGCGCCGCAAGATCACCGAGATTTTTCTGGCGATGCTGCTCGACGCGCGGATGCCGAAGAACGAAATCCTTGAGGTCTATCTCAACGACGTCTACCTCGGGCACAACGCCGGCAAGCCGGTGCTCGGCATCGACGAAGCGGCGCGTCTTTACTTCAACAAGCGTCCGTCAGAATTGCGCGTCGACGAAGCGGCCGTGCTCGCGGGCATGATCCGCGCGCCGAATCGCGACACGCCCGAGAAACGGCCCGACATCGCCCGCGCGCGCCGCGACGCCATCCTCGGCGTGATGCACGATCACGACTGGATCACCGACGCGGAGTTCGCCGCGGCCAAGAATCGCGACGTCGAATTCACCGGCGGGACGATCCCGCAGGCGCCGTATCCGTTTTATCTGCGCGCTCTTCGCGCGGAGATCGTGAAGGAGATCGGCGTCCGTCCCGTCATCGAAGGCGGGCTCACGATCGTTTGCGAAATGGATCCCGACGCGCAGCGCAACGCGGAACGCGTGGCCGCGCGCGCGCCGGCGCAACTCGAAGCGACGCATGCATGGCTCCGCGCGCAGGCGCGCAGCGAGCCGCTGGAGGTGGCGCTGCTCTCCGTCGATCCGCGCAGCGGCGGCATTCGCGCACTGGTCGGCGGCAGCGACTACAACGTGTCGCCCTTCGACCGCACCTCGGCCATGCGCCGTCAGCCGGGATCGGCGTTCAAGACCTTCGCGTATCTCGCCGCGATCGCATCGAAGAAAGCGACCACGTCGACGCTGCTGCTCGACGCGCCGGTCAGCGTCGAAGTCAACGGCAACGAAACGTGGCAGCCGCACAACTACGATGATCGCTACCGCGGCCGCGTCACCGTGCGCGAGGCGTTCGAGCACTCGTTGAACGTGCCGACGGTGCGGTTGTCCGAAGACATCGGTGTCGTGAAAGTGGTGAACGTCGCCGAGAAGTTCGGATTCGACGAACACTTCGCGCGCATCCCTGCGCTGCCGCTCGGCGTCACCGAGGTTTCGATGCGCGAGCTCACTGCGGCGTACACGCCCTTCCCGAACCTCGGCATACGCGTCGAACCGTTCCTCCTGCGCGAAGTTCGCGACGGCGGCGGCAAAACGCTCTACGCGCACGAGCTCGAACAGAAACGCGTGGCGGACGCCGACACGACCTACGTCATGCACACGCTGTTGCGCGGCGTCGTCCAACGCGGCACGGCCGCGCGCCTGAAGCGCTACGGCCTCGGCTACGTCGCCGGCAAGACCGGCACGACCAGCGATTACCGCGACGCCTGGTTCGTCGGCTACACCAAGGACATGGTCACCAGCGTCTGGGTCGGCTTCGATCACGGCGCGCCGCTGCGGCTTTCATCGGGCGAAGCAGCCATCCCGATCTGGGGCAACTACATGAGCGCCATTCCGCACGATCGCGGCGAGCCGCGTCCGCCGAAAGGCGTGACCTTCCGCAACATCGATCCCGAAACCGGCATGCTCTGGCAGGACGGCTGCCCCGGACCGATCCGCGAAGTCTTCCTCGACGGCACCGCGCCGACGCACAAATGCCCGGCCGGCTTCTTCGGCAACATCGTCCGCCACGTCTTCTTCGACCGCGACAACTTCGACGAGCCCGCGGCGATCACCTTCGAACAGTTCCGCAAATGGGCGAACGACGTCGACCGCAGCCGGCAGGAGGTGGAGGGCGTGATCGGCAGGTTGAAGCGCGTGTTCGGAAGGTGATCGCCCAACGGAACGCTGGCGTCCCGCCGGCTGGCTCGCAGGCGTCCCGCGCCTGCGTCCTGCCTAGTCTTGCGCGCTGTAATTTGCATCCACGTACACGTGGCGGCGAGACGCCGCCACGCCAGCCGGCGGGACGCCAGCGTTCCGGCGCGCCGCGCGAGTTTGACAAATAACCCCGCACGCCCTACATTCGCCGCTCGCTGGATTGATTTGGGGTCGCTTGCAACCAGGGTAAAAAAAGCTAAATAGCCGGCAAGTTCGAATTCGTTTTTCGATTTGGCCCCACGTCGATCGCGGCGTGGGGCTTTTTATTTATGCGCGACTTCATTCAGGCAATCGCTGACGAACACGTCTACCTCTTCGATGGCGCGATGGGGACGATGCTCTATGCCAAGGGCGTCTTCATCAACAAGTGCTACGACGAGCTGAATCTCCGCAATCCGGAGATCGTGCGCGAAGTGCACAAGCAGTACGTTCGCGCCGGCGCGGAAATCATCGAGACCAACACCTACGGCGCGAACCGCATCAAGCTGCGCAGCTTCGGCATCGAAGACGAGCTGCGCGCGATCAACGAACGCGGCGCTGCGCTGGCGCGCGAAGCGGCGGGCGACGCGGTCTTCGTCGCCGGCGCGATCGGTCCGCTCGGCATCCGCATCGAGCCGTATGGACCGACGTCGCTGGCCGAGGCGCGCGAATACTTTCGCGAGCAGGCCGCCGCGCTGCGTGATGCGGGCGTCGACCTCTTCGTGCTCGAGACGATGTCGAACATCGCCGAGATCGAGCAGGGTATCGCCGCGATCCGCGACATCTGCTCGCTCCCCATCGTGGCGCAGATGACGATCGGCAATGATGGGAGGACGATCTACGGCGACATCCC
>DASYJY010000182.1:0-6373 GCA_035995985.1 Thermoanaerobaculia bacterium
TTTAATCTGAGCCTTTTGCACGGCGGTGGGGTCGCCCAGAACGTGATGCATGATGACGGCAATCGGATTGCGGCTTTGTATCATCCGACTCAGGTCTTCGGTCGGAATCCATCGTGCGCCTCGCCTGCGCGATTGAGTCAACGAGGACTGCCCCGGCATTCTGGGCTGAATTTCGAGGGTAGTAGTAGTCGCCCGATAGGGTCCCATCGCCATGAGTAGTTCTGATCGCGAATGGAGGGGTGCGCTAACTCCATCGCGTCAGACTAGCTACCGTCTGACCTCCTCTCTGCGGTCAAAGAGAGGGCGACCTTGGATTCCAAACGCTGTTGGGCGCCCACTGCCCGGCCGTGTGCCGGAGCGTGCTTGCGTGCGCCGAGTCGCCGGAGGCCTCGGAGAGCGCCGCGAACATCACCAACGTTTCCGCCAGGAGCGGATCGGGATCCGTGTAGTCGTCGCGGAAGCGGGTTTCGAGGAGCTCGAGGTTGTCGGCGTAGATGCGCAACGCGTCGTCGCGGTCGCCGCGTTTGAGCAGGATGTAGGCAAGGCCGAGGGCTTGGAACTCCTGGATCTGGGGGTGGAGGGCGATCGTTTCTTCCATCAGGCGTTTGGATTCGTCGAGATCGCGTCCGAGGTGCGCGAGGGAGAGGGCGATTCCTTCTTGCGCGGCAGGATCGGAGGAGCGGCGATAGGACGCGATCGCATCTTCGAATCGGCCGAGGAGCTTGAGGGCCTCGGCACGATGCAACGGATCGCTCGCGGCGGCGCCGACGGCATCCTCGTAGCGATGCTGCTGGATGAGTTGCTGCGCGCTGGTAACCGGTTTCTGCGCGAGCATCAACGCGGCGAGCCAGCCGATGAGGATCACGGCAAGGACGATGATGGCCAGTTGCAGCATCGCGCGAGTGTAAACAAAAAGGCCGCCGAGGTCGGCGGCCTTGGGATTACGCCGCTTTCTTCGCGGCGGGCTCGCTGAAAAGTTGGAGCGCCTTCTGGAGGATCAGATCGTCCTTCGGTTTCATGGCAGCGCGCGGCGCGCCCTTTGTCTCCGGGTCGCGAAGCGCGAGCGAGGTCAGATCGACGATCACGTCCGGACGGATGCCGCCGGCTTTGATCGCTTTCATGTCCGGCGTCGTGTAGTGGCCGACGGTCATGAAAACGCCGCCGCCGCTCGGGAGCGGGATAAAGCGCTGAACGATCGATTTGCCGTACGTCGTCACGCCGACCACTTTGCCGCGCTGATTTCCATGGATGGCCGCGGCGAAGATTTCCGCACCCGAGGCCGTCGAACCGTCGGTGAGAACTTCGAGATCGCCGTCGTACGCGGTATTCCGGTCAGCCTGCCACTTCTTCGCGTCGACCTTGCGGCCTTCGATGGAGGTGATCATGCCGCTGGTCAGGAGTTCATCGGCCGAGGTGATCGCTTCGTCGACGTCGCCGCCGGCGTTGCCGCGGAGATCGATGATCAGCTTGCGGTTACCGTTCTTGCGGATGTTCTCGAGCGAGGTCGCCAATTGCGCCGCCGTCCCTTTTTCAAAGTACGGGATCTTCACGTACGACACGCCGCCGTACTGCTCGGTGCTGATCGCGAGCGGATGGAACGACGCCTGCTGCAGCGTGAACTCATCGCGCTTGGTCTGTCCGCCGCGAAGGACCTGCACGTGGATCGGCTTCGTCGCGCGAAGGAGATTGCGAACCTGCCACACGGCCATCTTCTGCGTCGGCTGACCATCGATTTTTTCGATGAAGTCGCCGCGCTCGATGCCTGATTTCGCGGCCGGCGATCCCGGAACCGCGGCGATCACGAATGCATATCCGAAACGCTTCGTGACGATGAGGCCGACGCCATTGTCTTCGACGTCGCTGAAGTTCTTGTACGCAGCCATCTGCGCCGGCGGCACGTAGTAGCTGAACTCGTCGATCGCATCGGTGACGCCGGAGAACGCGCCGTCGAGCAACTGATCGGGCGGCACCTGATCCACGTAGTTGTGACTCACCAGGTCATACACCTCGGTGAAGATGCTGAGGTAGCGGAAGACGTTGTTCTTCTGCGTGGCCTGGCCGAAAAGAGCGCCGCCGAGGAGCGAAAGGAGAAGGGCAACGGAAACGGAGAGGAATACGATTTTCTTTTTGCTCATGTCGTCGTGCTCGTTACCGCAGCCATTTCTGCGGATCTTCAGGCTTGTTGTCCTGACGGATCTCGAAGTAGAGGTAGCCGGAATGCGCGTCCTCCGATTCGCCGACACCTGCAAGCGCCTGTCCAGCGTTGATGTGATCGCCGACCGCGACGGCGGGCGATTTCAGGTTGCCGTAAAGGGAGAAAACGCGATTGCCGTGATCGAGAATCACCAGATTGCCGTACCCCTTGAACCACTGTGAAAATAGAACTGTTCCCGCGAAAACCGACCGCACCTCGGCGCCCGGCGCGGCGGCGATTTTGAGGCCATTGCTGAACGTAACGGTCGAAAACTTCGCGTTACGTTGCTTTCCGAAGTGCTCGATGATCTTTCCCGAAACCGGCCACGCCAGCGCGCCCTGCACGCTGCGGATGTCGGTCGCCGCCGCGCCAGTTCCATTCTGACGTGACAGCACATCGAGAAGATGCTCGAGACGTTTGGCCTTCTCTTCGAGCTCGGCCAGCTTCTGTTCTGACTCGCTGCCTTGGTTGCGAAGCGACATCAGCGTCCGTTCTTTGTCGGCGCGCGCCGCGGCGACGGCTCGCTGGCGTTGCTCGACGATGCGCCGCGCGGCGACAACTTTCTGCTCACGATCGGCAAGCTCGATTGTCCGCGTGCGCAGCTGCTCCCGCTCGGCCTGGAATCGCGTAACGGAACGAGCGTCGCGCGAAACGAGGAAGCTGAGCATCGACATCGCCTGCACCGAATCGCGGCGGTCATCGATCGACAGCAGCATGCGCACGTAACTCAGTCCGCCGAGGCGGTAGAGCGCGGCCAGGCGTTTGCGCAGGAAGTCTTTCTCACGCGCAATTCGCGGAGCGATGGCCGCGATCTGCGATTCCGTCTCGTGCCGCTGCTCTTCGAGCTGCGACTGCATGTTGACGGCGAGCTGCAGTTCGTTCGTGCGGATGCTCAGTTCGACGTCGGCTTCTTCGAGGTCGTGCTCGGCGCTGCGCGTTTGCGTGCGGAGATCGTCGAGTCGCGTGCGAAGCCGAGCGATGTCGGCGCGGATACGAGCCAGGTCGGCGTTGCGCGCGGTCTGCGAATGCGCCGCGGTGATGCTGATGACGAACACCAGCGCGACAGCGATGGCACTACGCGTCCGGCGAGAAGTCGCGCAATGCATGCCTGGCCGCCTGCTGCTGCGCCTCTTTTTTCGACGATCCCTCGCCGCGCGCCGCGAGGTTGCCCACCTTCACTTCGACGATGAACCGTTTGTCGTGATCGGGTCCGACTTCATCGACGACGTTGTACTCCGGCAGCGGCAGACCGCTCCCCTGCGCGCGCTCCTGCAACGCCGTCTTGTAATCCTGAAAGAGGAGATCCTGCGAGTCGATCGCTTCGAGGTCGGGCGTGAAGCAGCGCTCGATGAGACTGCGCGCGGCGTCGATGCCGCCGTCGAGGAAGACGGCGGCCAGCATCGCTTCGAAGAGATTCGCGAGCAGCGAGTCCTTCTTTCGACCGCCGGACTTTTCTTCGCCGACGCCGAGGAAGAGCACATCGCCCATGCCGTAGAACCGCGCCTTCGCGGCCAGGCTCGTCGAGCTGACCAGGAACGCCTTCATCTTCGACAACGCGCCTTCGTCGAGATCGGGAAAACGGCGGAAGAGCAGATCGCCGATGACGAATCCGAGGACGGAGTCGCCGAGGAATTCGAAGGTCTCATTGTCGCGCAACGAATCGTTCTTCGCCTCATGCGAATACGACTTGTGAGTCAGCGCACGCTTGAGAAAATCCTGGCTCTGAAAGCTGTAGCCAATGCGGGACTCGAACTCGGCAAGGTCGGCGTGCAATCGCGCGTAGTTTAAAGGAAACAGTTCATTGCAGTGACTGCAATGCCTGGCGCGCCGTGACGATGTCGGCGGCGTATCGATCCTTCGGCGCAGTCGCTACGAATCGCGACAGCGCGGATTTCGCCTCGGTCACATGCCCCGCGCGCCCTTCCACCAGTCCGGCGTTGAAAAGCGCGTCGTACTGCCGCGGATCGATGGCGACGGCGCGGTTCCACGATTCGACCGCGTGCGCGTAGTCGCCCTGACGCGCGTAGACGACGCCGAGCGTGTTGAGCGCCAACGGCAGGCGCGGATTGAGCGTGAGCGCGCGATTCAGAAACGTCTGTGCGGACGGCACATCGTCGCGCCGGAGAGCCACGATGCCGAGGTTCTGCAGCGCCGGCGCGTTGTTCGGATCGAGCTGCAGCACGCGATTGAATTGCCGCGTGGCGTCGTCGACTTTTCCCTCATCGGCCAGCGCGATTCCGTAAGCGTTGAGCGCATCGGGATCACTCCCCGACGCCAGCGGCGCCAGAATCTCCACGGCCTCGGCGGTCTTTCCAGTCTCCGTCAGCAGCAGGCCAAGTTGCACGCGCAGGCCTTCGTTCTGGCCATGTCCGATCGCCGCGCGCAGGTTCTCGATTGCGCCGGGCACGTTCTCGCTCTGCTGCAATACGAATGCGAGCAACTCGCGGCCGGCCGCCATCTCCGGACGCGCGGCTACGACCTCTTTCGCCAGCGTCAGCGCGCGCGGAACGTCGTGACGTTCGTACGCGTCGATGACGTCATGCATCTTGTTGTCGAGCGCGACGAGGTTCTTCGGATCGTCGGCCGCGGTGTACGCAGACTTTCCCGCGTCGCTCCCGCTGACATAGCCGAGGCTTCGCAGCCGCGCCATCTCCTCGGACGAAACCTTCCGGCCGGCGGGGACGGTGGCGTGCATTCCCCCCAGAAGTTGTCGCGCCTCCTCGGCTTCGCGACGATGCTCGCCGCGAAGGTTGGTCAGCTCACGCGGATCGCGCGGCAGGTCGTACAACTCGGCGACCGGCAGCTCGATGTACTTCTCGCCGCGATGAATGACGCCGGTCAATGGCGCCCATCCGCGATTCAGCGATGCGGAGAGCGCCTCAAAGTACGCATCGCGCGGCTCGATCTCGCCGAGGAGCGATGCGCCGGCAAGTGCGGACGGCTTCGCGATCGACAGCGCATCGAGCACGGTGGGGACAATATCGACATGGCGCACATACGCGGCCTCGACGCGATGCTTCAAACCCGGCGCGCGCACGATCAACGGAATCTTGAGCGTCGACTCGTACGCGAAAAGCCCATGCGTCAATTCGCCGTGGTCGCCGCGTGCTTCGCCGTGATCCGCGGTGATGATGACGACCGCATTCGGATCAGCGTTGATGATCGGCGCGAGCTGCGCATCGAGCGCGTGATCGACCGCCGCAACTTCGCCGAGGTAGAGATCGGATGCGTACTCGGAAGCGAACGGCTCCGGCGGACGATACGGCGCATGCGCGTCGTAAAGATGCACCCACAGAAATCGCGGCTTGCCCTGATTCGCACTCCACCACTTCGCCGCAGCCTCGAGCACCGCACTCGCCGGACGTTCCTGATTGCTGAAATCGAGCGAGGCCGCGCCTTTGCCGTAGTTGTCGTCGTAGACGTCGAAGCCGGCATTCAGTCCATAACGCGCGTCGAGCGGATACGCGCCGATGAACGCGCCGGTGGCATAGCCGGCGCGATGCAGCATCGTGGCAAGCGTTTCGTTCTTCGCATCGAGCTTGAATCCGGCGTTGTCATGCACGCCGTGCTGATAGGGATACAAACCAGTCAATATGTTGACGTGCGACGGCAGCGTGACGACGTTGTGCGCATGCGCGTTCGTGAAGACGATGCCCTCGGATGCGAGGCGATCGAGAAACGGCGTCTTGACACGCGTATTGCCTGCATAGCCGACAGCATCCGCGCGCAGCGTGTCGATGGTGACGAGAATGACGTCCGCCTTGCGGGGCGCGGCCGGCGGCGTTTCACGATGGCAGGCAAAGATCGCGAGCGCGGCAAGTGCAACGGAAAGACGACGCATTGAGCGGACGAAGGATACATGCGCACTGTCTCGGAATTCGTCCTCATCACGCGCCCGTTCACGCCGCCGTGATGCGCATCGGTCGCAGCGTCGCAGTCCTGGCGGCGCTCTCTCTTTTCGCCGCGGCCGTTCGCGTCGAATTTCCGCCGGTGCCACCGCTGCCGAGCAGCGGCTGGCCGCGGCCGGAAATCGCGGAGCCGTTTGCACGCGAACTCATTGCGCGCGTGCCGCCGGCGGCATTCGACGACGCCGCGAACGCGAATCGCGAGCTTGTTCCCGCCGTCTTGCGCAACCTCGGCACGGCGCTGTTGTCGAATGATGTTCAATTACAAACATCG
>DASYJY010000183.1:0-7570 GCA_035995985.1 Thermoanaerobaculia bacterium
GGGTGTCGACTTCCTGAATGAAGTCCTGGTTGAGACGCTTGCCCTGCAGGCCTTTCTCAACACCAGTGACGTTCAGACCGTCGATGATGTACTGGTTCTCACCACCTGACGAACCGTACACGGTCGTGCCCACGGTGTCGGTCGACGTGCCGGGAGCCACCTGCGCGGCGGCGACGAAGTTGCGGCCCAGGGGCAGCGAGCGCATCGTCTCCGACGTGACGTTCGCGCCGGAAACGTTCGACGTGACGTCGACGACCGGAGCGGCGCCCGTGACGGTGATCTGTTCGGAGGCGGCCGGGCTGAGGCCGACTTCGAGCGTGACCGTCCTGTTCAGAGACACGGCCACGTTGTTCTGCGTCACGGTGTTGAAACCGGAAAGGCTTGCCACCACCGAGTACTGGCCCGGGGGCAACAGCGTGAAGCGGAAATTGCCGCCCGCGTCCGTCGTTGCACTGCGGACGCCCTGGAGCGCCGTAGAGCGGACTTCAACGGTGACGCCCGGAAGCGCCGTTCCCGCCTGTCTGACCGTACCCGCGATCGCGCCCGTTTCGCCCGTCTGCGCGAAAGCGCCGGCAGCGACGAGAAGCACCATCGCAAACAGCATGGCTACTCGAAACTTTTGTAAATGCATTGCGTTCATTCTCCTAACGATTCACTGAACTGCGGTTTGACTACGGTGTTGACCTGACCTGATTGTTCACTCTGAGGCTGGCGTACCTCCTGGTGACGGATTGAAATGCTTACTGGCCGCGAGTCGCCCTGCCTCCCGGCCGCTGACCGTAAGAGGCGTGCATGCCCGCTGCCGCTGAAAGCCTTGGACCCCAAGGCGGCGCGAGGTTAGTATTTTTAAGCGGTTAGCGCAAGTCTGACCTCGATCGTCAACCTGTCACTCCTTCAATAAATCGGATTTTCGATTCGAATGATTGGTGTCCCACCCAATTGCCAAGTCCCCTCATGCAGAATGACGCCGTGTTCCGCAAGCCGGCAACGATCCTGGCGACCTTCGTCCTCGGCCTCCTCATCGCCACGTGCCGCGAGACGCCGCGCCGTCCGCTCAACGTACTCCTGATCACCGTCGATACGTTCCGCGCGGACCGCGTCGGAAGCAACACTCGGACGCTGGCCGGCCTGGCGCGGGAAGGCGTCCGCTTCGACGCCGCCGATTCGCCGGTGCCGCTCACCCTCCCCGCACACGCATCATTAATGTCCGGCCTCCTGCCACTACACCACGGGCTGCGCAACAACGGCGTCGGTGCATTTCCAGCGGCCCGCCAAACGCTGGCGACGGCGTTTGGCAGCAGCTACCGCACCGGCGCGTTCGTCGGGTCGTTCATCCTCGATCATCGTTTCGGACTCGATCGCGGCTTCGAGCGCTACGACGACGAGATCGTCCGCAATGTGACCGACAGCAGCGGAACGTTTGAGGCGGAACGGCGTGGCAGCGAAGTCGTCGATCGCGCACTGGCGTGGCTGCGGCAGAACGATGCGCGGCCATTCTTTGCGTGGGTCCATCTTTACGACGCGCATGCGCCGTACGCGCCGCCGCCGCCGTATCCCCAGACGTACGACGGCGAAGTGGCTTACGTCGACGCTCAGATCGCGCGTCTGCTCGCGGCAGTCGATCGCGGCAATACCATCATCGCGGTCGTTGGAGATCATGGCGAAGCGCTCGGAGAGCACGGCGAGTTGACGCACGGTTTGCTGCTCTACGAACCGACGCTCCATGTGCCGATGATCATCGCCGCGCCAGCGCTTGCGGCGCGCGTGATCACGACGCCGGTGAGCACGATCGATCTCGCGCCGACCATCGCCTCGCTTGCCGGCGTCGCGTTCACGGCGGCCGACGGACGCGATCTCGATCTCCGCAACGGACGCGAGCCGCAGCCCTCGCCGATGTATGCGGAGACGCAGTATCCGGCCACGTTCGGCTGGAGCGAGCTCGCCTCGATGCGGGTCGCGTCGACGAAATTGATCTCCGGGCCTGCTCCCGAGCTTTACGACCTTCAACACGATCCCGGCGAAACCGTCAACGTATTGACCAATCAGCGCCGCGCGTATCGCGCCCTCTCCACGCGCCTCGATCAGCTCCGCGCCACCGCCGTCGCATCCTCGCTGTCGACCGTCGACGCCGAAACCCGCGCGAAGCTGGCCAGCCTCGGCTACGTCGCTCCGACGCAATCAACCGGCGGCACGAAACGCGACCCGAAAACGGTTGCGCCGCTTTTCCGCGCGTTCGAGGAAGCGACGGCGATGCTCAATGCGGGCCGCGCGCGCGACGCCGCCGCATCGCTCGAGCAACTCATGCGCGACGACCCGACCAACCACGTCTTTCGCGAAACTCTCGCCCGCGCGCTGCGGCAAAGCGGCGAGGTTGCCCGCGCGATCGCGCTCTACCGGCAGGCCGTCGCCCTCGCACCGAACGACGCCGACGCTTGGTACAACCTCGCGGTGGCGCTCCAGGAAAGCGGCAATGCGCGCGAGGGCGCCATCGCGCTGGCCGAGGCGGCGAAACGCGATCCGAACCGGCCGGAAATCCACAACATCCGCGGAACCGCGCTCGCGGAAGCGGGCAACCTCGCCGAGGCGGAGAAAGAGTTCCGCGCCACGATCGCCGCCGACGCGCGCAACGCTCGCGCGTACAACAACCTCGGTAACGTACTCTCGGCCATGAACCGCCACGATGACGCGGCGGGTGCGTATCAGAAATCGATCGAGCTCGCGCCGCGCTACGCCGATCCATTGAACGGTCTCGGCGCGATGCTCGTCAGCGATGGGCACGCGCGCGATGCTCTTCCGTACTTCGACAGGGCGCTCCGGGCCGCGCCCGACTACTACGAAGCGCAACTGAACCGCGCCGTGGCGTTGCAGATGTCGGGAGACTCCGCCGGCGCCGCCGCCGAACTGCAGCGCCTCCTGGCGAGGTTGCCGGCAAGACATCAATACGATTCGGAACGAAACACCGCCCGCACCTTCCTCGGCCGATTGCCTCCGCAGTTCCGTCGCTAATCCGTTTGGAGTATATTCGGCCAAATTCAACTCGGTCCTAACAGGAGGTAACACGTGCGCTCTCGTTCCCTGCTCCTGGTCAGTTTCCTCGTCCTTCTCCTACCCAATCTTCTTTTCGCACAGACCAACGCCGGATCACTTTCCGGCCGGGTCGCCGACAACAGCGGTGCGGCGCTTCCCGGCGTCACCGTCACGGCGACGAACTCCAGCACCGGCTTCAATCGAACGGTGATTACGGAGACAGACGGAACGTATCGATTCCAGTCGCTGCCCGTCGGCACGTATGAGGTCCTGGCCGATCTGGCCGGCTTCGGTTCCGTGGCGACGCGCAATGTCGAAGTCAACGTTTCGACGGACCGCACGCTCAACGTCACACTGAAACAGGCCAGCGTGAAGGAGCAGATCACAGTCACCGCCGCCTCCCCGCTGATCGAGACGACGCCGGCCATCGGCACCGTCGTCAGCCAGCGCGAGATCGCGAACCTGCCGCTCAACGGCCGCCAGTTCGCGAACCTCGGCTCGCTCGCACCGGGAACGACGCTCTCGGTCAACAGCGATCCGACCAAGCCGGGCCAGCTCACGATCGCCCTCAACGGCGGCAGCGGCCGGAACGTCAACTTTCTCGTGGACGGCGGCGACAACACCGACGACACGATCGGCGGCGCATTACAGAACTTCAATATCGACGCCGTACAGGAATTCAACATTCAGACGCAGCAATACAAAGCCGAATATGGCCGCACCACAGGCGGCGTGTTGACGGTCGTCACCAAGACCGGCACGAATGATCTCGAAGGAAGCGCATACGAGTTCTATCGCGCCAAGGGCCTCAATTCGGAGACGGAAAGCGAGAAACTCTCCGGCGCAGGCAAATCGCCATATAGCCGCAATCAGTACGGTTTAACGATCGGCGGACCGATCATCAAAGACCGAATCCATTTCTTTGCAACGGGCGAGCGGCTCGAGCGGCCGACGAATTACGTCATCAATACGGGGAAGATTTATCCCGAGTTCGACGGACAGGCCGTTCCGACGCCATTCAAAGACAATCTATTGACCGCGAAAGTCAGCGCGGACCCGAGCCCAACCCAATTCCTGCAAGTTCGTTACGGCTATCAGCGCAACTCCGACGTCTACGGCGCCAGCCCGATCATTCTTCCCAGTGCGCTTGGAACGTTGACGAACGATTACCACTCCATCCTGATCGGTCACACGTGGCAGATCGGTTCGAACAAAGTCAACGACTTCCTTTTCCAGGACACACATTTCAAGAACGCCATTCTGGCCACTTCGAGCGACCCTGCTCTGATTTATCCGAGCGGCGTCAGCGTCGGCCAGAGCGTCAACACTCCTCAGACCACGACGCAGATCAAACGTCAATACAAAGACGACTTTGCGTGGTCGGCGACGCTGGGGCAGAAACGCAACGATTTCAAAGTCGGCGTGAATTACATCGATGAACCTCTCCTCGGCGGCGACTTCTCCACGGGAACCTCGGGCCAGTACACACTGAAGAACGACGTGAAGGGCTCTCCCGTCATCGACATCGCCATCTTCAGCGGGTTCGCCGGCTACAACACTCCAATCAAACAGTTCAACTACTACGCGCAGGACGACATCTCCTTCAATAAGAACCTGACACTAAACGTCGGCCTTCGCTACGACCTCTGGAAAGGATTCGACCTCAATCAGACGTCGAACCCTATCTGGCAGACCTTGTCGACACAGACCAAATACAGCGACCCGTATCTCAAGGATTTCCAGGGAGGCAAGGGCGGGAAGCTGAAGAACGACACGAACAACTTCGCGCCGCGCCTCGGCTTCACGTACGACCTGCGTGGAGACGCGAAAAACATAGTCCGAGGCGGCGTCGGCCGTTATTACGACTTCCCGTATACCAATGCCACGATCCTCTTCCCCGCGGTTTCCGTACAGTCCACGTATGGACAGAGCTACGCGTACCACGACGGCAACGGCATCAAGAACGCGAATGGCTCGTTCTTCCAGCCTGGCCAGCCATTGCCGCCCAACCAACTGGCCTCGTCCGCTGTCAATCCTCCGAACGAAATCGCGTCGCCGACTCTGGCCACGCCATATTCGGATCAGATTTCGCTTGGATACTCGTGGCAGGTCAACCCGTGGCTCGGCCTCAATGCCGACGCATCGCACGTCAGCTACAAAGACATTCCGTTCCGGTTTCGCGGAAATCCGATCGATCCGACGACCGGCAAGCGCCGTTTCCCTGCCTTTGCCAGCTTCCGCATCTGGTACGGCAACGGTTTCGCCAAATACAACGGCATCAATCTCGGCGGACATGCTCGGCTGGGAACGGCCTTCGAGCTCCAGGGCTTCTATACGTATTCGCATACGACCGGCAATGTACTCGCCGGCGCGGACGAATTCCGGCTGACGGACGCCGGGCATCAGGGCGATCTGCGCGCCGTGCGCGATCAGTCGGTCGATCCGTACGATCCTCTTTGTGACGCATGCACTGGGCCGCTCAATACCGATCAGAGGCACCGCGTCACGCTGAGCGCTCTCTATCGCGCGCCGTTCGGCATCAACGCCTCCGGCATCTTCCGCTATCACTCCGGCACGCCATACACTGAATGGGCCGGCGCCGATATCAGCTGCGGACCGACCGGTACCGTATTTAAGTGCGGTGATGGTTACAACTTCGACCTAGCGCCGGGTGTAACTCACGTCAACAGCCTGCGCGGCAGTTCTTTCTCACAGTTCGACGTCCGGCTGGCGAAAGAGTTCAAGTTCTACCGCAATTACGGTGTGGAAGTGATCGGCGAGATCTTCAATCTCTTCAATTCGAAGAACGCCGCAAACTTCAACGGCAACTGCGCTGTCGGAACCGACGCGACGAAGCCGGCGACATACGGAAAATGCACGTTCCCGGCGGGCTTCGGCCAAGCCGGCACGTTCGCCGGCGATCCAGCCCAAGGCGAGCAGCGCCTTGCGCAGCTCGGAGTCCGCATCACGTTCTAGCCTCTCTTTTCACGACTCATCGCTTACGGGGCGCCGCGAGGCGCCCCGTAGCTTTTTCGGGACAACTTGTCCTCACGCGGGGAGACGATCGACGGGCGAGCCGATCGTCAACTCGCTAAGTCATTGAACCTACAACAGGAATATCTGCGGGCGCGTGGCACGCCTACGGCACAGCGAGCCGATGTTCGAGGAGAGAAACCGCAATGCGTAAACCGCTGATCCTTTCCTTCGTGATTGCAGTTGCGCCTTCGCTGTTCGCACAATCGCTCACCGAGAAAATCGATGTGTCGCTCGTCAACGTCGACGTCACCGTTACCTCGCACGGCGCGCCGGCGCGCGGCCTGACTCGCGACGATTTCGAAGTGCTCGAAGACGGCGTAACGCAGAAC
This sequence comes from Thermoanaerobaculia bacterium, assembly GCA_035995985.1. Taxonomy (GTDB): domain Bacteria; phylum Acidobacteriota; class Thermoanaerobaculia; order Gp7-AA8; family Gp7-AA8; genus JADGNZ01. The sequence goes on from DASYJY010000183.1 coordinate 6,393, forward strand.
GTCACGCACTTTTACGCGATCGAGAACGCGCGAGAAAAAACGGCGGCTTCGCCGCACCTTGCGACGCCACAGGCAGCGCAGCCTTCTCCTCCGGACGAGCGCTTCCGCCGCAAAGTGCTGGTCATCATCGACAACCGGCATATGTCGGTTCACAACCGCGACGTGGCGCTACGCAACCTCGAGAAGTTCATCAATGAGAGTTTCGCCACCGGCAGCTACGACTTTTCGATCGCCATGATCGGCGACGGGCCGCACATGCTTCTCCCGCTTACCTCCGACAAAGAACGAATCCACGGTGCCCTGGCGCAGATCCGCGACGCCGTTGCCGGACGGGCCATGCGCGATATCTACAAGATGGAAAATCGCACCGCTCGCATCATGGGTGGGGTGGAGGGGGCATCGACCAGGATCAACTCGGTCGGGGCGAGCTCCAACCCGTCGCTTGAGTCCCTCGTCGAGCAGTCGGACCGGATGCAATCGTCGATGGACGCACAGACGACCTACGAAGGCATTCGCGAAATCGCACGTTCGTTCGCGAACACGTCCGGCCGCAAGATCATGCTGCTCATGACCGGCGGTTTCGGCTATGAGGAGAACCCGCTGCGGTCGGCCGACCCCTCGCTCGCCACGCAGCAGAACGCCGGACAGACCACGCTGCGTACGCTGCTCGTGCGCGAGGCGAATGCATCCGACGTCAGCATCTCGGTCATCGATACGGAAGGTCTGACGCCATCGAACTTCGGCGCTGACGTCATGACAAACGACCTGCCGCCCATCGGCTTCGGCGGCAACACGTATGGCTCGATGAACGCGGCCAGCTCGCCTGCGAACTTCTACTGGGTGGCGCAGCAGACCGGCGGCCAGAACTTCACCGGTAACTTCGTCGACAAATCGCTGCGCGACTTCGATCTCGCATCGTCGAACTTCTATTCGCTTGCCTACAGACCGGCGCACGGCGATGACGGCAAGTACCACAGCATCACCGTCCGCCTGAAGAAGCCCGGGCCGTACAAACTCTCCTATCGCAGCGGTTACAGCAGCCTTCCGGTGGAGGAGCAGCTCGACCGGGCCATGCACTCGGCCATGTCCGTCGAGATGCAGCCGTCATCGATCCCCGTCGACCTCACCACCGGACCGGCCAAGGCTGGCGATCCGGCAGGCTCGGTGCTCGTGCCGGT
>DASYJY010000184.1:0-9540 GCA_035995985.1 Thermoanaerobaculia bacterium
CTCGAATCCGTCGGTGACGATGATGGCGACGCGCTTCCCTTTAAGGTCGCTCATTGGTTGTTCCTCCTGCGTGGGGTGTGTGCAAGAAGGAGGCAAGGAGAAACCAGAAAGAAGAAACCAGAAACCAGAAGGGCAAACGGCGCGGTTCACTCTTTCTGGTTTCTGATTTCTGGTTTACTTCACCAGCCGCGACATTTCGCGGAACTCGTCCGTTCCGGAATTCACCGTCAGCTCGAAGAGGACCATCTCCGTTGAGCTGAGGCGCGCGCCGTCGGAGATCATGCGGCGGATGGCGATGTCCTTGTTGGCCTGCGTTCGCGAGGAGATGGCGTCCGCGACGATGGTGACGTCGTAGCCGTTCGCAATGAGATCGCCCACCGTTTGATAGACGCACACATGCGCTTCGACGCCGGCCACGATGGCCTGCTTGCGGTGCAGGTTGCGGGTGGCGGTGACGAACTCCGCGCAGCCGTAGCCGGAGAAGCACGACTTCTCGATCGGGACATATCCCGATGTCTCTTCGAACGCGCGGCGGACGATGGGAATGGTGGCGCCGAGCCCCTGAACGTATTGCTCGGTGAGAAGGGCGGGGATGTCGACGATCCTGCTGCCGCGCACGAGCCGCTCGATGTTCCGCTCGACCGCTTCGCGCTCGCTGATGACCGGCATGAGCTTCATCTGGACGTCGATGACGACGAGGAAGGCATCGCCGCGTTGCAGTCTGGCCATGCCGGAAACACTACACGAATCGCGCCGCAGGTAAACTGCGGCGCGTGTCCGCTCTCTTCGGCCGCCTCTTCCAATTGATCGGAATGATCATCCTTCCGATCGGCCTGCTCACCGGATTGCTGAAAGACAACGTGGCGCTGGAAGTGCGCCTGCTCTTCATCGGCGGCGCGTTTTTCCTGGTGGGGTGGTTGATGGCGAAGAAGACTGCGTGACTTTCATCCTGAGCCGCCGGAGCGGTTGAGGCGGTCAGTGCCGACCCGCGGAGGACGGTCGAAGGACCCCCTGCGTGCTTGTATCGTGAATTGCCGCCCGACCGGGATCCAAGAAGGGGGTCCTTCGACCGTCCTTCGGCGTTCCGCGCTTCGCGCTCCAACGCCTCCGGCGGCTCAGGATGACAGCTACTCGTCGATCGCAATCGTCTCGACGCGGTCGCCGCGCTCGGTCTGGTCGACCACCGCCGTCATGCCGGCCGTCACGCGGCCGAAGATCGTGTAGCCGCCGTCGAGGTGCGGTTGCGGCGAATGCGTGATGAAGAACTGCGAGCCGCCGGTGTCGGGGCCGGAGAGGGCCATGCCGACCGCGGCGCGCGTGTATTTCTGCAGGTTGATCTCGTCGCGGATCGCGTAGCCCGGTCCGCCTTCCATGTCGTTGCGCGGATCGCCGCCCTGGATCACGAAGTTCGGGACCACGCGCATGAACGAGCTGTTGTCGAAGTACTTTGCGCGGGCAAGCTGCGCGAAGTTCCACGTCGTCACCGGCGCGTCCTGCGTCAGTAGCGCGACCTTGATGTTGCCGCGCGTCATGTGAATCGTGGCGGTGTGCGGATGGTGCGACCACTCCACGATCTGCGCGTAATCGGTGCGATTCACCGGCAGCGGCGTGTACTGCGGACGCGGCTTCTTCAGCTTTTGTTCGATGGCGTCGGCGGCGATGCGGCGGACGACCGGATCGGCGTCGGCGAGCTGCGCGCGAAGAACGCTCTCGCGTTCCGGATATTCGATCGCGGCGAGGGCGCTGACCGCGGACACGCGCGCGTCATTCTGTTTGTCGCCGCGCGCGCGGCGCTCCGCGGCCTGCAGCGCGGCCAGCTTGTTCGCGTCGGCCGATTTTCCCAACGCGGCGACGGCATAGCCGCGCACGATCACGTCTGGATCGTCGAGCGCGGCGCGGATCAGCGGCAGGTTCGCGTCGATGCGCTCATCGGCGATCGTCGACAGCGCCTGCGCGCGGACGAGCGGATCGCCATCGTGCGCATAGCGTTCGCGAACCGCGTCGGAGACGGCGCTGGCCGCTTCGAGCACGCGCACCTTCGCCCATCCGGTCAGCTCCGCCGGCAGCAGCTTCTCGTCGGCGAGGTTCTTGGCGATGGCGCCGGCGGCGATCTCGCGGTCCCAGCGCGATCCATTCGCCGCGGTGTCGAGCAGGCGGCGTCGTGCCGGCTCACTGTGAACCGCGTAGTAGCCGAGCGTGTCGATGGACGACGCGCGCGTTCCGGGATCGGGATCGTCGAGCAGCTCCAGGACGCGCAGTGCATCCTGCGTCGTCTCCGGACGCTCGATATTGCGGCGGTCTTTGGCCGCGAGCCGCGCGATGGCCACGACTGCATTCGTGCGCACCCACGGATGCGGATCGCGCAGCGCCTCGATGAGCAGCGGCAGCGACTCCGGCGCGGCGATGCGGCCGAGGGCCGACATCACGTTGGCGCGCGTCTGCGGATTCGGATCGTTGACGAGCAACTCCAGCCGCGGACGCGCCGCCGCATACGCGCGCCGGGCCAGCGTATACGTCGCTTCTTCGCGGATGCGCGGCGACGGCGACGCCAGCGCGTCGGCGGCGATTGCCGAGGCGTCGTCGCTCTTGAATCGAAACAGGAAGCGGATGGCGCGCGCGCGAATCCCTTCTGGTTTGTCAGGCCTGGTGAATGCCGCGTAGCGCGCCAGCGCCACCTTCGCGGCGAGTTTCGACAGCGCTTCGACCGCTTCGCCGGCAACGTCGCCATCGGCATCATTCGCAAAGTGCTGCAGCGCATCGATGGATGCCGGATCGCCGATCTGCCCGAGTGCAAATGCCGCCGTGGCCCGAACGTTCGCATCGGGATCGCTGACCAGCGTCACCAGCTGCGCCACTCCGGCTTGACGTTCCCCTTCATCACGCAAACCATTGTTGTTGTCATCCACAAACGTCTGCGGTCCGATGCGCCCGAGCGCCAGCGCCATGCGCGCACGGTGGAGCGCATTCGGATGATGAATGCCCCAATCCGCCAGCGGGGCGTAGTACTGCCGCCGGTCCTCGATCTGCAGGATCTTCACTTCCTCATCGAGCTTGAATCCATACGCAACCGGCGCCGCGGGAGTTGTCGCCGGCGCGGGCGGCGGCGGGGGAGGGGGCGCGACGATCGAGCAGCCGGCGAGGATCAGAAGGGGGGCGAAGGCGGCGGTGCGCATCGCGGAGGATGATAGCGTTTCGTCTCCCTGAGTACACTGCCCGCTGCATGATCGCCTCCTCCGACATCGAAGCACAGAATCTCGCCCGGCGGTATGGACGCCGGTGGGCGCTGGCGGATGTCTCGTTCAAACTCCTTGGCGGCGCGGTGTTGATGCTGGCTGGTCCGAACGGATCGGGGAAGTCGACACTGCTCCGGACGATCGCCACGGCCGTCCGTCCCGACGGCGGTTCGGCGCGCGTTGGCGGATTCGACGTCGTCACCGAGCGCGAGGATGTCCGCAAGCTGGTGGCTCTGCTCAGCCATGCCTCGTATCTCTACGAGTCGCTCACCGCCCGCGAGAACCTGGCCATCGTTGCCGACCACCTGGGCGGCCCTCGCACGGGCGTGGCCGCGCTGCTCGATCGCGTTGGACTCGGCCGCCGCGCGGATGACGTTGTCGCCACCTTCTCCGCCGGCATGCGCAAGCGGTTGTCGTTCGCACGCGTTCTGTTGCAGGAGCCGCGCGTGGCGCTGCTCGACGAGCCATACGGCCAGCTCGATCCCGAGGGGTTTGATCTTGTCGATGACGTCGTGCGCGAGTTGAAGGCGGGCGGGACGACGGTCATTTTCGCGACGCATCAACTCGAGCGCTCCGTCGCGCTTGCCGACGAGGCCCTCCTCCTCGAAGCGGGGCGCGTGGCGTGGCGGGGGAAGGCGTCGGAGGTGGCGTTTTGATCGGGATGCCGGCGAGCCTCGCAGCACCGACAAGAGTGTCTGTGCCACATGCGGCGGCGGATTCAATTTGCTGGTGCGGAAAACCCCAGGGCTGGTGTGGCACAGACACTCTTGTCTGTGCGGGGAACAAATGCTGACCGCCGCCCTCCGCAAAGAGCTGCTCCTGCAATGGCGCAGCCGCGCGCAATTCATGGCCGTCTTCGTTTTCGGCGCCGCCGCGCTGCTCCTCTTCAGCTTCGCTGTCGGACCGGTTGCCGAACTGCTGCGGCAGTTCTCCGCCGGATTCCTCTGGCTCGGATTGCTGCTGTCATCGACGCTCACGCTCGCGGAAAGCTTTCACGCCGAGATGGAGAATCGCGCCATGGAGGGGCTGCTCCTCCTGCCGGCGAATCCGCGCGCGCTCTACTACGGAAAAGCGATCGCCAACTGGCTGCAGCTCACGCTCCTCGGCATCGCCCTGATTCCGGTGATGGTCGTGCTCTACGACGCCGGCACCACGCGCATTCCGATGCTCATCCTCGTTATCGCCCTCGGCACTGCAGGCCTCTCGGCCCCTGGAACTCTCTACGCCGCGATGACGGCGCAGGTGCGGTCGAAGCAGACGTTGTTGCCGCTGCTTCTGTTCCCGCTGATTGTTCCTGCTTTACTCGCTTCCGTAAAAGCTACATCATTGATCATCCTCGGTGACCCAATGAATCAGGTGCGATCATGGATCGTCCTGCTGGCCTCGTTCGATGCAATTTATTGGTCTCTCTGCGGACTTCTTTTCGGGAAAGTCGTTGAAGAGTGAGCGGTCCCCAACAATGAACGTTGACAACAATCGCTTTCCGCGGCTGCCGTGGATCATCCTCGGCCTCGGCATCATCTTTCTGGCCATCGGCTCGTACATCGGCCTCTTCGTCGCCCCCCCCGAGGCGTTGATGGGGCAGGTGCAGCGAATCATGTATGTGCATGTGCCGACGGCATGGAACGCGCTGCTGGCGATGACGTTCGCGTTCGTATGCGCCGTGATCTTCCTCTTCAAATCGGATTGGAAGTGGGACGCGCGGATGGAGGCGGCCATCGAGGTAGGCGTCGTCCTCGCGTTTCTGCTTTGCTGCCAGGGCGCGATCTGGGCCAAGCCGACGTGGGGCGTGTGGTGGGATTGGGATCCGCGGCTGACTACGACCGCCGTCCTGCTCTTCGCCTTCCTCGGCATCCTCGCGCTACGGAAGTTCGTCGACGATCCCGCGCGCCGCGCCATCTGGTCGGCCGTCGCCACGATCATCGCGTACGTCGACGTCCCGATTGTCTATTACTCGGTGCGCTGGTGGAACTCGCTGCATCAGTTGCAGTCGAGTCCGAGCACCGTATCGCGTCAGTTCTGGCTGCCGCTGCGCATGAACGCGTTCGGCATCCTCTTTCTGATGACGGCCTTCATCATGCTGCGGGCGCGCGTCGCCTCGATGCGCCTCGAACAGGAGCTCGTGCCGCCGCCGGCCTTAGGAGAAACAGCATGAACGGAATGATCCCCGGCGGCTGGAACTTCGTCGTGGCCGCTTACTCAGTGACCGCGATCGTGCTGGCCATTTACGGCGCCAGCGTCATCGCGCGCTTACGCAGCGAAATCAATCGGAGGAACCATGACTGAACCGACTGCCAGCGATGCCATGCGCCGCAAAACGCGCCTCTTCATGATCGGCGCGTTCGCGGTGGCGATCGCCGCGTTTCTCGTGATCGCGTACGGCGGCATCAGCAAGAATCTCGTTTACTACTGGACGCCGACCGATCTGCACGCTGCCGGCAACAAGGCGTACGGCGCCACGATCCGCCTCGGCGGCATGGTTGCGCCGAATTCGGTGAAGGGGCGCAACGGTGCCTCGGGCCTCGAGTTCGACGTCAAGGACGCCACCGGCATCGTTCACGTGAAGTCATCCGGCGTTCCGCCGCAGATGTTCCGCGAGAACATCGGCGTCGTCGTCGAAGGGACGATGACGCGCTCCGGCTACTTCCAGTGCAACCGCCTGATGGTTTCGCACAACAACGAATACCGCGCGCCGAAGGCCGGCCACGCGGTGAACAAAGAAGAGCTGCAGAAGATGATGAAGTCGACAGAAGGACTGAAGGACTAAACAATCACACCCACACAACCATGACCGCCACACTCGGACGTTTCCTCATCCTCGCCTCGGTCCTTGTCTCGACGACCGGCGCGTTCATCGCCTACGCGGCCGGCGCGAAGCGCTCGCCCGAGGGGCTGAAGTGGTCGCAGCGGTTCGCGTATGCATTCGCCGGGCTGATGGTGCTCGCGACCGGCGTCATGGAGTACGCGCTGATCACGCACGATTTCAGCGTGCAATATGTTGCGCACGTCGGATCGACGCAGGTGCCGTTGTGGGTCACCATCGTCAGCCTCTGGTCGTCGCTCGAAGGGTCGATCCTCTTCTGGGGATTCATCCTCGGCATCTACATCGCGGGCACGACTTGGGTGAACCGCAATCAGCATCAGGAGTACATGCCGTTCGCGATCGGCACCTGGCTTTCATGCGGCGCGTTCTTCAGCTTCCTCATTGCCGGACCTGCCAATCCGTTTCTCAGCGTAAGTCCGGTGCCGCTCGACGGACCGGGACCGAATCCGCTGCTGCAAAACCATCTATTGATGATCATTCACCCGCCGATGCTCTACCTCGGCTACGTCGGGATGACCATTCCCTTCGGCTTCGCCGTCGCCGCACTTCTGCGCGGCCGCCTCGGACAATCATTTCTCCGACCGCTGCGCGCATCGCTTCTGTTGCCCTGGGTGTTCCTGACCATCGCCATCATGCTCGGCGGCTGGTGGGCGTACGAAGTCCTCGGCTGGGGCGGTTACTGGGCATGGGATCCAGTAGAAAACGCGTCGCTGCTGCCGTGGCTCACGGCCACCGCGGCGTTGCATTCGGCCATCGTCATGGAGCGGCGCGGCGTTCTCAAAGGGTGGACGGTCACGCTCATCCAAGCCAGTTTCCTTCTCACAATCCTCGGCACGTTCATGACGCGCTCCGGCGTCTTCAACTCCGTCCACTCCTTCACGCAGAGTTCGATCGGACCGACGATCCTGATTTTCCTGACCGCGATCCTGCTCTTCTCCGTGATCCTGCTCGCCTTGCGCATCGACTCGCTCGAATCCGAGGGACGGATCGAGAGTGCCGTGAGCAGGGAGGGGATGTTCCTCGTCAATAACCTCTTCTTCGTTGTCTTCACGTTCACAGTGCTCGTCGGAACGGTCTTCCCGCTCGTTGTCGAAGCGATCAAAGGGAAGCAGATGAGCGTCGGGCGGCCGTACTTCGACGCAATGGTCGTTCCGGTTGGAACGGCGCTGCTGTTCCTGCTCGGCGTCGGTCCGGCGTTGCCGTGGGGAAAGACGAATCGCAAGGAGATGCTGCGCGCGCTGCTGCCGCCGCTGATCACCGGCGCGATCGCGCTCGGCATCGGCTACGCATTCGGCGTCCGCAACGCTTGGACGCTGCTCACGCTGCTCTTCGGCGGCTACGCGGCGCATGTGACCTTCGCGCAGATGTGGCTTCCACTTCGCCAGCGATTGAAAAAGGGCGACTCGTTCGCCCCCGCGCTGATCGACACCCAGCTTCGCCGCGGACGGCGTCGTTTCGGCGGCTATGTCGTCCACGCAGGCGCGGTGATCGTGTTCGTCGCAATCGCCGTCAGCAGCACGATGCGCACGCAGCAGGAAGTGACGCTGACGCGCGGCCAGAGCACGACGTTCGCCGGCAAGACGGTCACGTTCCTCGGCAGTGAGGAGCGTACCGAGCCGCATCGCCAGTCGACGATCGCGCGGTTCAACGTCGCGAAGAACGGCAAGACCGTCACCACGATGGAGCCGCGCATGAATCAATACGCGGCGATGCGGGAGCCGATCGGCACGCCCGCGGTCTACTCGACAATCGGCGGCGACTACTACCTTTCGATCATGAATCTGCAAGGCGATCAGGCCGGCGTGTTGATCATCAACATGCCAATGGTCGGCTGGATCTGGGGAGCGGTGCTGCTGATGGGTGCGGGCGGTTTGATCGCGCTGATTCCGGTGCGGCGCCGCACGTACGTCGTCGTCCCCGAGAGCGCTCCAGCGATCGACGATGAGGCGATCGCGTGAACCGGACGGTTCTGATCATCGGCATCGTCATCGTCGCCGTGATCGTATTCGTCCTCTTCGCGGGCCTCGGCAAAGATCCGCAGCACATCGACTCGCCACTGGTCGGTAAGCCCGCGCCGCCGTTCGCCTTGAAGGCCGTCAACACCGGGGAGACCATCGATCTCGAGTCGCTGCGCGGCAAGCCGGTCATCGTCAACTTCTGGGCGACGTGGTGCGTGCCGTGTTACGAAGAGCATCCGACGCTGGTCGCGAATGCGCGCCAGATGCCGAACGTGCAGTTTGTCGGCGTCGTTTTTAACGACACGGAAGACAAGATCAATCACTTCCTCGCGGAGCGCGGAAGCGCGTATCCGACGCTGCTCGATGCGAACGGCAAGACTGCCATCGCCTACGGCGTCGGCGGCGTGCCGGAGACGTACTTCATCAACGCGGCCGGGACGATCGTGGCCAAATTCGAAGGGCCGATGTCGACAGAAATCCTGCAGGAGAATCTCGCAAAGGCACTTCGATGATCGCAACCTTCTTCCTTCTCGCGCTGCTGCAAGTCAAAGTGCCCGACGCGGCGCAGTTCGTCGGTCAACCACAGGGAACTCCACTGACCGGCCAGCAACTCGAGCAACAGACGATGGCCATTTCCCACGAGCTTCGCTGTCCCGTTTGTCAGGGGCTGGCAATCGGCGATTCGCCCTCGATCATGGCGTCCAACATGAAGGCGCAGGTTCGCGAGCTGCTCGAACGCGGATATACCGAGGAGCAGATCCTCAGCTATTTCGAAAAGTCGTACGGCCAGTTCGTCCTGCTCAAGCCGAAGTTTCAGGGCGTGAACGCGCTCGTCTGGATTCTGCCGATCGCTGTCCTAGCAATCGGTTTCGTGCTGGTGGTTTCGAAAGCGAAGAAGCTGGAAGTCGCGCCGGTCCACGCGGCCGTCGAAGAAGAACCGACGGACGATCCTTACCTCGCCCGCGTTCGTGAGATGGTGGAGAAGTCATGACCGATTGGCTCAGCGCGGGCGGGATGATCGTGTCCGGCCTCATCGTCGGTTTCATGTTCTGGTACGGCATGAAAGGCCGCGCGACGAAGCCGGACGTGGAGCGCCTCGACCTCGAAGCGAAACGCGACCTGCTGCTCCAGCAGCTGCGTGAGTTGAAAGAGACCGGCGGCAGCGTTGAAGAGCAGCGCCGGCTCGAGCGCGAAACGGCCGATGTGCTTCGCGCTCTCGACAAACGGAAAGCCGCGCCGTCCAAACCCGCGGCTGCCACGCCGTCGGTCAACGCCGACGTCAACATCACCGCCCTGACCCGCGCCGCCTCGATCCGCGGTTTCATCTGGGGCGCCGCCTCGGTCGCCGTCCTCGGCGGAATCGGCTGGTTCGTCACGGAAAAGGCGACGCCGAAAACAGAGAACGCTCCTGCTCCGATGGCGACCGCGCCGCAACCGCAGCCGCAGCAGCCCGATCCCGCGCTGCAACAGATGGAGTCCGCCGTGGCGAAATCGCCCGACGACCTGGAGATGCGCAACCAGCTCG
>DASYJY010000185.1:0-20266 GCA_035995985.1 Thermoanaerobaculia bacterium
TATGCAAGGCGTCGGGTCGACGCGATATCGCCAGCGTTCCTGATATGCAAGGCGACGGGTCGACGCGATATCGCCAGCGTTCCTGATATGCAAGGCGACGGGTCGACGCGATATCGCCAGCGTTCCTGATATGCAAGGCGAGGGGTCGACGCGATATCGCAAGCGTCCCTGATATGCAAGGCGACGGGTCGACGCGATATCGCAAGCGCCCCTGATATGCAACGCGACGGGTCGACGCGTTACCGCAAGGGGTCGGTCGCATGGAATGCGTCGCGTCCCTGCGTTATTGGCAGGGGAAGTCGTATGCAACACGGCGTTACCGCTTGGCCCGGTCTCGAAACCGCGTCCGGGTTCATGCGTTACCGCATCGCCTGGTATCAACACCGCGTCGGGGTCATACGTCGATCCGTGCGGGCGTCGCGAATGATGCGGCCTGACGTCGTGAAACGACTCCTCATCCTTCTCCTTGTGAATCACCTGCAGCACCTGCACTTCGCTCATCACTTCAATAAGCTCTTCCAGCCCGGCCCGAGCCGGCCGGCGTTGCCGAGACACACGAGCTTTTTTCTGAATGGCGCGGGGTAGTGTCCTGAATAGGACACTACCCGCCCGCGCTCCGACCGCGCCGCGTCCGGCTCGTGCCTGCCCGTGTAGAATGTCGCGGCTCGCGCGAACTGGCGGGAGATGGAAACAACCTCGGCTTCGCGCGGCGTTACGAGTGGCGAATTATGCTCGACGGTCACGTGCTCGTCCTCAACAGGGTTTTCCAGGCGGTGCAGATCACTTCTGCACGTCGCGCGCTGACCCTGTTGTACAAAGGCCAGGTCAAGGCGGTCGACTCCGAGTACCGCACCTATGATTTCGAGAACTGGGCGGACATCCCCATTCAGGCTGATGACGATCATTTCGTCCGCACGCCGAGCCGTAACATCCTGATTCCGCACGTCGTGCAGCTGCTGGTCTTCGACCGCCTGCCGCGGCAGGAAGTGAAGTTCTCGCGCGGCAACATCTATCTGCGCGACGGCAACCGCTGCCAGTACTGCGGCAAGAAGTTTTCGTCGTCGGAGCTCTCACTCGATCACGTCGTTCCGATCTCGCGCGGCGGCAAGTCGTCGTGGGAGAACGTCGTCTGCGCCTGCCTGCCGTGCAATGTGAAGAAGGGCAACAAACTGCTGACTGAGACCGGTATTCAGCTCAGGCGGCTGCCGGTGCGGCCGAAATGGCATCCGCTCCATCGCCTGCAGGGGCGCAACTTCCCCGACATCTGGAAGAACTTTCTGGATGAGGCGTACTGGAACGTCGAACTGAAAGAGTGACCGCGCCTACTTCGCGGCGAGGTCCTTCAGCTCTTCCCCTTCATTCACGAAACGATTGATGGCCACGCCGTACTGCTTCTCGTAAAGGCTGCGATACCGGCCGCCGAGAACCATCAGCTCGCGATGGGTGCCGCGTTCGGTGATCTCGCCGTTTTCGAGCACGAGGATCTGGTCGGCGTTGCGAATCGTAGAAAGGCGGTGAGCGATGACGAAGGTCGTCCGCCCTTTCATCAGCGCGTTGAGTCCGTCCTGAATCAACGCCTCGGACTCGCTATCGAGCGATGACGTTGCCTCATCGAGGATCAGAATCCGCGGATTGGCGACGATGGCGCGCGCGATCGCCACGCGCTGCTTTTGACCGCCGGAAAGCCGGACTCCGCGCTCGCCGACGATCGTGTCGTATTTGTCGGCGAAGGCTTCGGTAAATTCGTCGACGTGGGCAATTTCGGCGGCGCGCAGAACTTCTTCGCGCGACGCTGTCGGATTGCCGAGGGCAATGTTCTCGTAGATCGACTCGGCGAAGAGGAAGGAATCCTGCGGCACGATGCCGAGGTGTGAGCGGTAGTCGCTGAGGCGGAAGCTGCTGAGCGGCTTGCCATCGACGAAGACCTCGCCCTCGGTCGGACGGTGGAACGCTGCGATCAGGGAAATCATCGTGCTCTTGCCTGATCCGGACGGACCGACCAGCGCGATTGACTTGCCGGCGGGCGCGATCAGGTTGATGTTCTTCAGCACCGGAACGCCGGCCGTGTACTCGAACCAGACGCCGCGGAACTCGACGGTGCCGTCGACGTCGGGCGTCGCCGTTTTCGTCGCGTCCTCATCGTCCTCACGCGTCTCGCCGAAGACTTCGCGCATCCGCTCCAGTCCCGCAAAGGCCTCGGAGAGCTGCGTTCCGATCGACACGATCTGCACGACCGGCCCGATGACGAGCGCGAGGTAGAGCGTGAACGCGATCAGATCGCCGGGCGACATTTTGTGGGCGACTACCTGATGGCCGCCGACGAACATCACCACCGCGCTGACGGCGCCGACGAGGAAGGTGGTCATCGCGCCGGCGGTGGAGATCGTCCGCATCGTGCCGACGATGAGGTTGAGCAACTTCCTCGCGCCCTCGCCGAACACTTTCTCCTCATGCTCCTCGGCGGTATACGCCTTGACGATGCGGATGCCGGAGAAACCTTCGGTCAGACGTCCGGTGACGTCGCCGTACACCTCGCCGCGTTTTCTGAACATCGGCCGCGCCGTCGAGAAGGCCCAGAACATGATTCCGGCGAACGCGAAGAAAGCGAGGAAGACCATCGACGCCAAGCGCGGGCTGAAATGGAAGAGAAAGAATGATGCGAAGCCTGCCGTGACGATGCCGCCAACGACCTGCGCCAAGCCGGTGCCGACGAGGTTGCGGATGCCTTCGGCGTCGTTCATGACGCGCGACACGAGCACGCCGGTTTTGGTCGAGTCGAAATAGCGGATCGGAAGGCGCTGGACGTGCTGCTGCAACTTTGTCCGCAGATCGGTGATGGAACGCTGCGCGGCGATGCCGAGGATCTGCGCGAGCGCGTAGTCGGTGATGCCGCCGAAGAGAGCGACGGCGGCGCTAACTAGGGCCAGTTTCGGCAGCAGCGCGACCTGCCCCTTCGTGAGTACGTTGTCGTAGAGCAGCTTGGAGAGGTACGGCAGGACGATGCTGGAGAGGCGGTTGGCGAGCAGCAGCGGAATACCGATGGCCAAACGCAGGCGCGATCGCCAGATGATTTCGCCGGCATCTTTGAGAACGGCGCGGAAACGCGCCTTGTCCATGCGTTTCTTCGTTTTCGTTTTGTCGTTCGCGTCCGATTCGGCCATCGCGCGATTGTATGGCTGTCGGGTGTCGGGTGTCGGCTGTCGGGTGTCGAAGAAGAACACTTCGGGCGAAGAGTGTCTTTGACTTCCCGACACCCGACACCCGACACCCGACACCCGACACCCGACACCCGACACCCCCATGGTTCACATCTTGCTAAACACCCTCCCGAACGGAGTGCATCAATGACGTTGGTAAATTCGCTCTGCGCCGAAATCAGCATCTACCAGGGCGTCGGAGAGCAGACAGGTGTGCAGGTAGAAAGAAGCGCGATCCGCGGCAAGAAGGGCCTCTGCAAAAGCATGCGCGATCTGGCCATCAAGTCGCGCGTCCTCGGCGACGGTTACTACTACATCCCCATCGAGCTGTGGCCGAAAACAAAAGAGCCGGTCGTCGTTCACAAACACGACTGGACAGTCATCGGATCGATCCCGCGTACTTCGCGAGCCGCAAAGAAACGCCCCAAGCGCGCTCACGCCGAACAAGTCTGACCAATTCTTTTCCTGGAGTGCTTTCGATGAAACGTTGTTTCGTTGTGCTGTTTGTTGCCGCAATCGCCTCCGCCGCATTCGCGCAGGAGGAAGAAGGGACCGGCGCCGCCAAGGGCGCGCAGGTCAATACGACGGGCAAGGGCTACACCGCCGCGTACGTGATCGACGCAGGCAGCCGCCGCGTGCTGTTCGAAGAGAACGCGCACGTCCCGCTGCCCACCGCGTCGATGGCGAAGATGATGACGTGCATCATCGCCATGGAGCGCATCCAGTCGGGCGAGATCAAGCTCGATACGCCGGTGACGGCGTCGGCACGCGCGAGCAAGATGGGCGGCTCGCAGATCTTCGCGCGCGAGGGGCAGGTCTTCCCGATGCAGACGCTGCTTCAGGCCACGATGATCCGATCGGCCAACGATGCCGCGGAAATGATCGCGGAGAAGCTCGGCGGTTCCGCCGAAGCGTTCGCCGATCTGATGAACGACAAAGCCCGCCAGCTCGGATTGAAGGAGACGACGTTCTACGATCCGCACGGTCTGCCAAACAGTCAGGATCCGAAACGCATCGACGTTTCCAGCGCGCACGATCTCGCGGTGATGGGGCAGGAGCTGATGAAATACCCGCTGATGCGCGAGTACGCGAAGACGCCCTGGATTCCGTTCACGAACGCGACCTACACCTCGGGGTTGACGAATCCGAATCACATGATCAACCCGAAGAGCAAGGACTACTACGGCGACGCGACCGGCATCAAGACCGGCTACTCCGGCCCGGCCGGCTACTGCATCACGGCGTCGGCGAAGCGCGGCGATATGGAAGTCGTCGCGGTGGTGATGGGCGCACGCGCACCGTCAGGCGCCGAAAGCTCGTTCGGGATCGCGGCGCGGCTCTTCAACGATGCATTCGCGCACTGGCGGCAGCTGGTCGCGCTGAAAAAGGGAACCGTCGTCGGTCAGGCCGCGGTCGCCGATGGTCAGGCCAAGACCGTCAACGCCGTCGCGTCGTCGGACGTGCGCGCTCTCGTGCCGCGCGGACAGGAAGGAAGCATCAGCGTCCGCTTTGTGCCGAGCAATCTGACCGCGCCCGTTCGCGCCGGCCAGCAGGCCGGAGTCGCGATCGTGAATCAGGGCGGTCAGCAGATCGGACGCGTGCCCGCGATGGCGCAGAGTGCAGTCGAAAAGCAACCGTGGTGGAAGAAGTTCTGGCCGTTCTAGTTCCAAAGTTCATCCTGCGGCGAAGCACGCAGGATCTCCGGTGGCGCCGCGCAGTCCGCGATTTCAATCGAGAATCGTTCGGTATCACCGGAGATCCTGCGTCTTCGCGCAGGATGAATTGCTAACTGACCCGGCGTCCGTCCACTCGATAGTTGCTTGACGCCAGCTTCACCAACGCCTCCACGTACGCACCGTGCTCCTGTTCGAGGATGCGTGCGGCGAGCGTGGAGGCGTCGTCGTTTGCGCGGACTTCGACCGCCCGCTGCACGATGATCGGACCGGCGTCCAGGTTCTCGTCGACGAAGTGCACCGTGCAGCCGGAGATCTTCACGCCATACGCAATCGCCTGCGCCTGCGCATCGACGCCCGGAAACGCCGGCAGCAGCGACGGATGGATGTTGAGGATCCGCATCCGATACGCAGCGATGAACGCCGGCGAGAGCAGCCGCATGTAGCCGGCGAGCGCGATGAAATCGGGCCGGGCGCTTTCGAGAATCGCCAGCACCTCCGCCTCATGCGCGGCGCGGCTGTCGAACGCGCGATGGTCGACGACATGCGTCGGCAATCCAAGCGATCGCGCGTGCTCGATGCCCGGCGTGCCGGGACGGTTCGAGATGACGCCGACGATCTCCGCATCGAGCTCGCCGCGCGCAATCGCGTCGTAAATCGCGGCGAAGTTGGAGCCGCGGCCGGAGAGCAAGACCGCTAGCCGCACGTCATTCGATCCACGACGCAAATCCTGCTGGCGGCCGGTCGTACACGACCTTTCCGCTTCCCTTCACCACGTTGCCGATGAAGAAAAACTTCTGGCCGATCTGCGCGAAGTGTCGGGCGATCGGATCGACCTGCTCTTTTCCAGCGATGAGCACCATGCCGATGCCCATGTTGAAGACGCGCAGCAGCTCGTCGTGATCGACGCCGCCGTGCTGTGCGAGATAGCGAAAGGTCGGTAGTACCGGCCACGAACCGAGCTTGATATGAGCGTCGAGAGAGTCGGGCAGCACGCGCGGAACGTTGTCCGTCAGACCGCCGCCGGTGATGTGCGCCAGCGCGTGAATGGCGCGCTGCTCGACGAGCGGAATCAGCGGCTTCAGATACGAAATGTGCGGCGCCAGCAGCGCCTCGCCGATCTTGCCGATCTCGGGCAGGATCGTTTGATGATCGTGGCCGAGCTGGTCGAAGAAAATCCTCCGCGCGAGCGAGTAGCCGTTGGTGTGCAGGCCCACCGACGGCAATCCGATGAGCACATCGCCTTCGCGCACATCCTTGCCGGTCAGCACGTTCTTCTCGTCGACGACGCCGACGATGAATCCGGCGATGTCGTAGTCATCATCGCCGTAGAAGCCGGGCATCTCGGCCGTCTCGCCGCCGATGAGCGCGCAGCCGTTTTCGCTGCACGCGCGCGCCATGCCGCGCACGACGTCCGTCATTACCGCCGGCCGCAGCCGCCCGGTTGCGTAGTAGTCGAGAAAGAAAAGCGGACGCGCGCCCTGCACGAGGATGTCGTTGGCGCAGTGGCAAACCAGGTCGTAGCCGACGGTGTCGTGAATCTTCATCGCCTGCGCCACACGCAGCTTCGTGCCGACGCCGTCCGTCGACGAAACCAGCACTGGCTTCTCGATGCCATCGAACGACGCGCGAAAGAGTCCGCCGAACGATCCGATGTCCGAGATCACCGGCGGCGTAAACGTCCCGCGCGCGATTCGCCGCACCTCGCGCAACGCCTCATCCTGCGCATCGATGTTCACGCCGGCATCGCGGTACGACGACTTGTTTCCCACGCCGCGAGTCTATCAAGCCCCCGCCTTTCTCCGCCCCTCCCCGTCTCCGCGTGAAACCGTCCCCTATAATCGCGTCCCCTTGGCCCAGTTCCTCCTGATCACCACGCTCCTCTCCATCGTCGGCATCATCGCCACCGGCGTCCTCGGCTTCACCGCCGCGCCGGGCCATATCGCGACGCACATCTTCTGCGCGCTCGGCACCGTGATCGTCGGTCTCTTCTCGCAATCGATGACGATGTTCTTCTTCATCGGCACCGGGAAAGAGATCAAGGACGCCGCCAAGAATGACGCCGCGGTCGTTCAGCGGACGAAAGACTTCAAGACGAACGTGTTCCCGACCGCGATGTACGCGATGGCCGCGCTGATGGTGACCTTCATCATGGGCGGCGGCGTGGCCTCGGGAAAAACCCCGCACTGGCTTCACATCACTCTCTTCGCCGTCACCGCCGCAATGTACGGCCGCGCCTACTGGGTGCAGCTTCAGGCGATGCTTGAGAATGCGGCGCTGATGGAGAAGTACCTGCGGGACGAAGGGAGTGGGGCGTAGGGAGTGGGGCGTAGGGAGTGGGGAGTGGGAGAAACGCACTCTCGAATTTGCGGCCTTTTCTCCCACACACCACCCCCAACACCCCACTCCCCAAACTTCACGCCACCGCATTGCGCATCGTCGTCGCCGATGACGGCAGCGACACAGTGATCGACGTTCCCGCGCCTTCGTGCGAGGTCACTTCGATGCGGCCGCCGTGTTCCTGGACGATGCGGTAGGAGATGGCCATGCCGAGGCCCGTGCCGGTCGGGAAGTTCGTGCGGAACGGTTGGAAGAGACGGCGCTGATCGGCGTCGTTCATTCCGCGGCCGTTGTCGCTGAAGGTGATGTTGTAGTGGTCGGCGGCCGCGGCGGTGGTCACGCGCAGCGTTCCGCCGTTCGGCATCGCCTGCACCGCGTTGCGGGCGATGTTCCAGAAGACCTGCCGGATCTGATCGCTGTCTCCGACGATCGTGTACGACGGCGGCACGATGTCGTCTTCGATGGTGTGACCGGCCGTCAACTCCGGCGAGTTGCGCAGCAGATCGAGCGTCTCGGCCAGACTCGCGGCGATGTCGAATTCCGCGGGACGTTTCTCCTGCGGCTTCACGAAGCGGAGAAAATCGGCGATCGACTTATTCAGCCGCTCCGATTCCTTGAGGATGATCGACATCAACCGCTGCTCCTGCGGATTGAGCGCGGTCGACTTCTTGAGCACCTGCACCGAGCCGGCGATCGCGGCGAGCGGATTGCGGATCTCGTGAGCGATGCCGGCTGAGAGCTCGCCGACGGCGGCCATGCGGTCTTTGAGCCGCAGCTCCGCTTCCAGCGTCTTCATGTCGGTCAGGTCCTGGAAGATGAGCGTGTAGCCGGACGCCGCGCCTTCGATCGTGTTCAGCGGCGTGACCGCGAATCCGATCGTGCGCAGCTCGTCGCCGATCGCGACGTCGTGCTTTTCGCGGCGGATGACGGATCCACTAGTGAGCGTGTCGCGGAACTCGTCCCACTCGCCCTCGGCGTAAAAACCTAGTTGTGCGATCGGCCGGCCGACGATGGCGTGTGCGTCGCGACGAAGCAGAAAGCAGCCCGCGGGATTGATGAACGTCGCCACGCCATCCGGTGAAAGCGTGATCAGTCCCGACGGGATCGATTCGACGACGTTCTGATTGAGCGCACGCAACTCGGCGAGGTTCTGCCGGTTCGCATCGAGCTCCTCGGATGTCTTCTGCAGTTTTTCCGACAGGTACGAAGTCAGCAATGCCGTCGCGTAGAAGCCGGCGAAGTTCGTGGCCATGTTCAGGTAGAGCCGCGACGATGTCCATGGCGTCGGGATGAACCACGACTGCTCGGGCAGCGGGAGCACGCCGTAGAGCATCAGATCGCCGAGGACGCCGTAGAGGATGACCGCGCCGCTGGCGCTGAGAATGCCGCCGCGGCGATAGAGCAGCATCGAGGCGGTAATAATCGAGACGAGGTAGAGAAACGAAAACGGCGAATCGAGGCCGCCGGTGAAGTACACCAACACCGTTTCGACGACGAGATCGCCCGCCACCTGAATGATGAGATTGATCCTCCGCGACGCCACGTAGCCGACGCCGATGTAGAGGAGCGTCAGTCCGTACGTGATGGCCGCCGTGGTGTAGAGATAGTTGATCGGCAGCAGCTCGCGAACGGTGTACTGAATGATCAGCGCCGCGAGCAGCAGCGTCGTCACGACGACGACGCGGATGGCGATCAGCATGCGGGCGTCGGAGGGCATCTTGTTCACGCTTCGTCAGGATAAGACGAACGGGCGACGCTTTCGCGCCGCCCGAGAGGGTTGTCAGTCGTGAGCCGCGCGTTATCCGATCTGTCCAATCAGCGTGAACATCGGCATGTACATGGCGATGACGATGCCGCCGATGGCGACACCGAGGAAGGCGATGAGGACCGGCTCAAGCAGTTTCATCAGGCCGGCTACCGCCGTATCAACTTCGTCTTCGTAAAAGTCTGCGATCTTCGAGAGCATCGTATCGAGCGCACCGGTCTGCTCGCCGACGGCGATCATCTGCACGACCATGGTCGGGAAGACGTCGGTGTCGGCGAGCGGCTCACTGATGGTCTTGCCTTCCTCGACCGACTTGCGCGTGGCCATGATGGCGTCTTCGATGATCGCGTTGCCGGCGGTACGGGCGGTGATCTGCAGCCCGTCGAGGATGGGAACGCCGGACGAAGTGAGCGTCGAGAGCGTGCGGCAGAAACGGGCCACGGCGATCTTGCGCATCAGGATGCCGAGAATCGGCATCTTCAGGATGATGCCGTCGAGGACACGCTTTCCTTTGTACGTCTCGTGGTAGCGGCGCAGGGCGTAGACCGTGCCGGAGATGACGATTGCAATGAGCCACCAGAAATCGGCGATGAAGTTCGAGAGCCAGATCACGATCTGGGTCGGCATCGGCAGCTCGGCGCCGAGGCCTTTGAAGAGGGCCGCGAAGACCGGGATGACCTTCCAGAGAATGACCGCCACCACGATGCAGGCGATCGAAATGACGGCGACCGGATAGATCATCGCCGACTTCACCTGGCTGTTCAGCTTCACCGACTTCTCAATGTACTGCGCCAGGCGCTGGAGGATGGTGTCGAGGATACCGCCCGCCTCACCGGCCGCGACCATGTTGGTGAAGAGGTCGTTGAAGATCTTGGGGTGCTTGCGCATCGAATCGGCGAGGTTCGAGCCCGATTCGACGTCCTGCCGGATCTGGATCAGCGCACGCTTGAAGGTTTTATTCTCCTGCTGCCCGGCGAGGATTTCGAGGCACTGCACGAGCGGCAGGCCGGCGTCGATCATGACCGAGAACTGGCGGGTGAAGATGGCGATGAGCTGGGGCGGTACGCCGCCGCCGAATTTCGGGAAGGCGATCTCCTTCCCTTTCTCGCGGATCGATGGCGCTTCGATGCGTTGCCGGCGAAGGATCTCGTTCGCCGCTTCTTTCGAATCGGCGTTGAGAACGCCGCTCTGCATCGTGCCGGCGCGGGATCCTTTCCATTCGAATGTAGGCATCGTCTCCTCCGTTGAATGTCTGCGTTACACCGACCGCGGCCGAGTGCCGGTCGGCGCCGTCGTTCCCTGCGGCGCGAGGGCACCGGCGCCGCGCGTGATCATCTCCTGAAGCTCGTCGGGATTGGATGAACGGGCCAGCGCCGTCTGCAGTGTGATCTGTTTTTTGAAGTACAGCGTCGCCAACGACTGGTTCAAAGTCTGCATTCCGTATTTGGCCTGCCCGGTCTGCATCATCGAATAGATCTGATGCACCTTGTCTTCGCGGATGAGATTGCGGATGGCGGCGTTCGGAATGAGGATCTCCATCGCCATCGCGCGGCCCTTCCCGGTGGCGTGCGGCAGGAGCGCCTGGCAGAGGATTCCTTCCAGCACGAACGAGAGCTGCGCGCGGATCTGCGGCTGCTGGTGCGAGGGAAAAACGTCGACGATCCGGTTGATGGTCTGCGCCGCCGAGTTGGTGTGCAGCGTGCCGAAGGTGAGGTGGCCCGTCTCGGCGATGCGCAGTGCCGACTCGATCGTCTCGAGGTCGCGCATTTCGCCGATGAGAACGACGTCAGGGTCCTGACGCAGCGCCGACTTGAGCGAGTTCGCGAAGGAGTGCGTGTCGGCGTGCAACTCGCGCTGATTGACGATGCAGCTCTTGTGCGAGTGGAGAAACTCGACCGGATCTTCGATGGTGATGATGTGCTCGTGCCGCTCGCGGTTGATCTTGTCGATCATCGCGGCCAGCGTGGTCGATTTGCCGGAGCCGGTCGGACCGGTGACGAGAACCAGTCCGCGCGGCTTGTTGCAGATCTCCTCGACGACCGTTGGCAGACCGAGCTCGCGAAATCCGAGAATCTCGTACGGGATCTGGCGGTAGACGGCGGCGGTGGCGCCGCGCTGGTTGAAGATGTTCGCGCGGAAGCGGGCCAGACCTTTGATGCCGAAGGAGAGGTCGAGCTCGAGGTTTTCTTCGAAGCGATGCTTCTGCGCGTCGGTGAGCACGGAATAGGCGAGCTGTTTCGTCTCCGGCGCCGTCAGCACCGGCATGTCGAGAGGCACGAGCTTGCCGTCGATCCGAATCTGCGGCGCGGAGTTGGTGGTGACGTGCAGATCCGAGCCGCCGCGCTCGACCATGGTTTTGAGTAGCTGATGAAGTGTGACGGGCATATTTTCTCCGGGTGTGGGGGGTGGGGAGTGGGGTGTGGGAGTTTGTTTTTTCTCCCACTCCCCACACCCAACACCCTACTCCCCAATCACAGTATCGTCTCCCGAACGACCTCCTCGATCGTCGTGGTGCCGTCTTTGATCTTGATCAACCCTGACCGGCGAAGGCTGATCATGCCGGTTTCCGCGGCCCGCTTCTTGATGTCGATGGCGGTGCCGCCGGAGAGGATCAG
Organism: Thermoanaerobaculia bacterium; assembly: GCA_035995985.1. Lineage (GTDB taxonomy): Bacteria > Acidobacteriota > Thermoanaerobaculia > Gp7-AA8 > Gp7-AA8 > JADGNZ01. The sequence continues at coordinate 11,591 of DASYJY010000185.1, forward strand.
GTCGCGGATCGTGTCGTCGATGGCCATCACCTCGATCAGCGCCACGCGTCCTTTGTAGCCGGTGCTGTTGCACTTTTCGCAGCCGCGGCCTTTGTAGACGGTGAACGTCCCGACCTCGTCCTTCTTGAAGCCGATGTTCATCAGCGCCTGCGGCGTCATCTCCACCGGCTCCTTGCAATTCGCGCAGACGCGGCGTGCAAGGCGCTGCGCGGCGATGAGCTGCACGGACGTCGCGACGAGGAACGGTTCGATGCCCATGTTCATCAGGCGATTGATCGTCGACGGCGCATCGTTTGTGTGCAGCGTCGACAGAACCAGATGCCCGGTGAGCGCGGCCTTGATGGCGATCTCCGCCGTTTCGAAATCGCGGATCTCGCCGACCAGGATGATGTTCGGATCCTGCCGCAGGAAGGAGCGCAGCGTGGCCGCGAAATTGAGTCCGATCGACTCCTTCATCTGCACCTGATTGATCCCAGGCAGGTTGAACTCCACCGGATCCTCGGCCGTCATGATGTTCACTTCCGGCGAGTTCACTTTCGACAGCGCCGAATAGAGCGTGTTCGTTTTTCCCGAGCCGGTCGGGCCGGTCACGAGCACCATCCCCCACGGCTTGAAAATCGCTTCCTCGAAGCGCACCAGCGACTCCGGCTCGAAGCCGAGTTTGGTCATGTCGAGGCGGAGGTTGTCCTTGTCGAGAAGGCGCATAACGATCTTCTCGCCGAAGAGCGTTGGCAGCACGGAGACGCGGAAGTCGAGCTCTTTGTTTTTGTCGTGGAGCTTCATCTTCAGCTTGATGCGACCGTCCTGCGGGAGGCGCTTCTCGGAGATGTCGAGCTTCGCCAGAATCTTCATGCGCGAGGTGATCGCGTCCTTCAGTTTCAGCGGCGGGTTCATGATCTCGTACAGCGTCCCGTCGATCCGGAAGCGGACGCGGAACTCTTTCTCGTACGGCTCGATGTGAATGTCGGATGCGCCGCGTTTGATGGCGTCGGTGAGGATCAGGTTGACGAGCTTTACGACCGGCGCCTCTTCCGCCGAGTCGGCCAGCGCGGCGAGGTCAAATTCTTCTTCCTCTTCAAGCACCTCGAGGTCGGCGCTCTCGGACTGCTGCAGGTCCTCCATGACCTTTTTCAGTTCGAGCGACGAGGTGGTGCCGTAGTACTTGTCGATGGCCGCCTTGATCCCGAGCTCGGACGCGACCACCGGCTCGACGTTGTAGCCGGTCATGAACTTGATGTCGTCCATGGCGAAGACGTTCGTCGGATCGGCCATCGCGATGGTGATCGTGGCGCCCGTCTTGTTGACGGGAAGGATGTTGTATTTGCGGGCGACATCGGCCGGAATCAGCTTGATCACCGCCGAGTCGATGTCGAAGTGCGCGAGGTTGATCGACGGCACTCCGAACTGCTGCGACAAGCACTCGGTGATGTCCTCCTCGGCCACGAACCCAAGCTTGATGAGCGTCTCGCCGAGCTTGCCGCCGGTCTCCTTCTGGAGTTTCAGGGCATCTTTGAGCTGATCGGAGGTGATCAGGCTCGCTTTCGTCAATAGTTCGCCAAGACGTACGCTCATAGTTGGGTGGCCGGTGCGCGTCAAAGAGAGCGCGCCGGATTCGGTCGGAAGTTGCGGAGCATCAGCGATTTCGGTTCGTCGACCGGCGAGTTTACGCTGCGCCGGACACAGCGTCAACGCGCGTTTATTTTGAGTATGCAACGATCACGTCGTCGACGGCGATGCCGTCCATCGACTTGCTTCTGGTGAATGTTGAGATGACGCGATCGAGCTGGCCATACGGTCCGTTCCGCGCCGGATCAGTCGGCCCGTAGAGGCCGATGAGCGGCGTGCCGAGGGCGGCAGCGAGGTGCAGCGGACCTGTGTCGGCGCCGATCACGAGCCTGGCGTGACGCAACAGGAACGCAAGCTCGCGGAAGTTGGTCGGCGGCGCGACCTCGGCGCCGATGGCGCGCGCGAGTTCTTCTTCGCCAGGTCCCCAGACGACGAGAGCGTTGCTACCGATGCGTTTCGCCAACTCCGCGAACCGCTCGACCGGCCACTGTTTTCCAGGCTTGCCCGCTCCCGGAAGGAGGACGACACGATTCGCAAATCGCGCAAGCTCGCCGCTTGCGTCCTGCGCAAACGGCGCGAAGTCGACCTCGGGTACGCGGCTGATCGCACTTACGAACGTCCGCGCGAGCTCCACGTTCCATTCGACGACGTGCTTCGCTCGTTCAATCGTCGCGTGCCGGTTGACCAACAGCGCGGCCGGTTTCTCGCGAATGACGTCGCGGGCGAATCCGTAACGATCACGCGCGCCGCTGACGCGAGCGATCAGCGCCGACTTGATCAGTCCCTGAAAATCGATGGCGGTCGAGAAGCCGCGAACGTCACGCCGCGCGGCGGCAATGCGCGCAAACGACCACCGCTTCAGCGAGACGCGGATCGCTTTCACGCGCGCGACAGTCTCGACCAACTCCGCATACGCCGGCTCGACCGCCCACGCGATCTCGGCTTCCGGCAACGCCTCGCGCAGCGCCACGACAGCGGGGATCGTGTGGATGACGTCACCGAAGGCGGAGAGACGAATGACGAGAAGGCGCTCCGGCGCGGCGTCTGTCATCGCCGCCGCATCGTCTCCAGCAGCTCGGTCGTGGAGTGATCCTTCGGGTCACCTACGATCGCGACGCGCCCGCCGTACGCCCGAACGACTTCGGCTTCCGGCACGCTGTCCGGCGTGTAATCGGTCCCTTTGCAATGCACGTCCGGCTTGAAGTCGCCGATCAGCCGCGCGGGGCTGCGCTCGCGAAAAATCGTGACGTACGAGACGCCGCGAATCGCCGCGATGATCTCGGCGCGCTCCGCCTCATTCATCACCGGCCGCCCGGCGCCCTTCAGCTCGCGCACCGACGCGTCGCCGTTGACTCCGACGACGAGCACGTCCGCTTCCTTCGCCGCTCCCTGCAGATAACGGATATGACCGACGTGCAGGACGTCGAAGCAGCCGTTGGCGAACGCGATCGTCCGTCCCGCCGCCCGTTCACTCGCAAGCGCTTCGTCCAGCGCACGCTCATCGAGGATCGGCGCGTTCACTCGGGCAGCGCCTCATCGCGTTCGATCGCCCGCCGCAACTCGTCGTTCGATACCGTGGCCGTTCCCATCTTCATGACCACGATCCCGCCCGCATAGTTCGCGATCTTCGCGGCTTCGGCGAACGACGCACCAGCCGCCAGCGCCAGAGTGAACGCGGCGATGACCGTATCGCCGGCGCCGGTGACGTCGGCGACCTGGTCGGTGCCATAGACCGGGATAAGAATCGGCTCGGCGCGGTCGCGTTCGAAGAGCGCCATACCGCGGCTGCCGCGCGTGATCAGCAGCGCTTCGCTGCCGAGCTTCTCGCGCAACGTTTCGCCGGCCTGCCGCAGCCGCACGTCGTTGTCGCCGTTGAAGAGCGACGTTCCCGCCGCTTGCGCGGCTTCCTCTTCGTTCGGTGTCGCCGCGGTAACGCCGGAGAATCGCAACAGGTCGTACCGCGAGTCGAGCGTCACCGGTTTTCCCGCCGCCGCGGATGTCAGGGCGCCCGTGAGCATCTGCGTCACCGCGCCGTAGCCGTAGTCGCTGATCAGCGCGGCGTCCGCATCCGCGATCCGCGCCTGCAACGCGCCGCCGAGTTGCTCGGCCTCGGCTTCGGTCAAGTCGCAATGATCTTCGATGTCATAGCGGACGATCTGCTGCCGGCTCGCGTGCGGCATTCCGCCGAGGATCCGAACCTTCGTAGGTGTGTTGTAGCGCTCCGCGCGGACGACGCCGGCGCAATCGATCCCTTGTTCCGCCATCGAATCGATGAGCTGTTGTCCCTGCGCGTCGTTGCCGAGAACGGATACCGGCATCGGCACGCCGCCGAGCGACTGGATGTTGTTGATGGCATTGCCGCCCGCGCCGAGGAGCGTGTCGTCGCGATACTGGCGAAGGATGAGCACCGGCGCCTCGCGCGAGATCCGTTTCGGCGTGCCGTAGATGAATCGGTCCGCGACGATGTCTCCATACACGACGATCCGCCGCCCCTTCATCCCCTCGGCAATCTGCAGGAGACGCGTCCGCGCAAACACGCGCGAAGGATATCGGAATATCGTTGCCGCATGCCCCCGCTGATCGAAGGCGTCGACTTCTACTACGAAGGCCCGTTCCTGGTCTTCACCGAGAAGTTCCTCCGCGACCGCGGCTACTGCTGCGAGTCAGGCTGCCGCCACTGCCCGTACGGATTCCGCAACGATCAGCGTAGCGACGCGCCGGTGGAGGAGTCGGCCGACTGATCCGCAGTCAGATCGGCCTCCGCCAACTCCCGCTTTTCATCGCCGCTGAGGATGTTCTCGATGTCGATGAGGAGATAGACCTCTTCCTCATATGGGACGATCGCGATCAGCAGCTCGCCGCGGATTCCGCGGATGATCGGCGGGGGCGGGAGGAGCGCGTCCGTGCTGACGTTGACGATGCGGCGGACGGCGTCGACCTTGATGCCGATGATGCCGGCGCTGCTGTAGGTGATGAGGACGAGCGGCTGCTCCGATCGTTCCTCCAGGTGCGGGTAAAGCCGCGAGCGCAGATCAACGATCGGGATCACTTCGTTGCGCAGCACGATGATGCCTTCGATGAATGGCGGCGCAGTCGGAACCGTGGTCGAGCCGGTGTACGGGATGATCTGCCGCAGGCCCATGATGTCGAGCACGAACGTCTCGAAACCGACGGTGAACGTGATCAGCCGCAGTTCGACGGTGCGTTCGGGCATGGTGTTCATTGTATGACCGACAAGAGAGCGTCTCGCTCCGGGTTGGCGAGCGGTTCGGCGAGGCGCTCCAACTCAGCGCGCGTGGCGACGCCGATCCCGCGCAACGTACCGATCGTGTAGAGAGTCACGTGATACGGCGGACGTTCGATGACGGTCTGCAGGTCGCGTTCGAGTGCGGCGAAGAACTCCTCGGCGCCGGCGACGTCGCACATGCGGACGATCGTTCGCGTCTTCTCTTCGCGAACGTGCCAGAACTCGTCCCGAAGCGTGATGCGGAACGTCAGCCGCCGCGCCGCGCGTTTGGTGACGTCGTCGGGATCCGGCGTTAGGAGGTGCATCGTCGTGGCGCCCACGAGCGTGATGTGGAACTCGCGTTTCGCGCGCCAGTCCGCGCCTGCGAAGCGGATCACGTCTGGAATGGGCGGATGGTCGAAGTGGACGATCGCGCCACCGCCGCGTCTCGTGAAGCGCCCGCGCAGCGCCGTCATCCGCGCACGCGGAAGCGGCGGATTTCTTCGTCGAGACCGCGGATGGCCTCGGAGAGCAGCGTGAGCGACTCGCCCATTTCCATCGCGTAGTTGCCGTTGCCCTCGGCGATCACGCGCACCTTCTCCATCGTGGCTACGATCTTTTCGCTCTCCATCGCCTGGCCGGCCGCGACCTGGAAAATCTCGTGGATCATGTCGATCATCCGCTCGGCCGAGGCGGAGATCATCGACGAGCCGGAGCGCTGTTCCACCATCGCCTGGCGCACGTACCGCGTGACTTCGCGCATCGACTCGACCGCATTCATGATGTGGTCCGAGCCCTGCGCTTGCTGCGTCGTCGCACTATTGATCTGGCTGACAAGTTCCTGAAGCCGGCCGACCGACTGCGTGACGGTCTCGCTCCCCTTGGCCTGCTCGCGCGTGGCCGCGGCGATCTCTTTTCCCATTTCCGACGCTTTGGTCGACGACTCGAGGATGTTGTTGAGCGCCTTGCCCGCTTCGTGGGAGAGCGAGACGCCCTCCGCGACGAGCTTCGTGCCGGCGGACATCGATCGTAACGCGTTTCCGACTTCGTCCTGCACCGACCGGATCAGATTCGCAATCTCGCGCGTCGACGACGCGGTGCGTTCGGAGAGATCGCGAATCTCCGCCGCAACGACGGAGAATCCTTTGCCATGTTCGCCGGCAGACGCAGCGAGGATGGCGGCGTTCAGCGCGAGCAGGTTGGTCTGTTCGGCGATGTCTTCGATGACGTTGAGGATCTTGCCGATGGCCGTGGAACGTTCGCCGAGCCGCGTGATGACGGCGTTCGACTCGGAGACGGAATGGCGAATCTGCTCCATGCCGTCGATCGTTTCGCGCACGGCCTTCATCCCCGACTCGGCCGCGTCGGCGACGGCGAGCGCAAGGTCGTACGACTTCGCCGCGTTCGACTCGACCTGCGCGATCGAGGCGCTCATCTCCACCATCGACGAGGAGGTGTCGGTGACGAAGTTCGAAAGGTAGTCGACATTCGAATCGACCTCATTGATGGAGGTCGCCATCTCTCACGTGGCCGAGGCGGTGTCTTCGACCGAATTGTAGAGCGTGTCGGTGTGGCGGCTGACTTCTTCGATCGACGCGACCATCTCCAGCATCGACGATGACGTTTCCTCAGACGCCGCGGAAAGCGCCTCGACGTTGTCGGTGATCTTGCGGACACCGTTGTTGAGCTGATCGATGGAGTGGTACGTGCTGTCGATCATGGAGCGCTGCTCGTCGACGCGCTCCGCGACGGTGCGCGACCGGGAGCCGACCGTTTCGACGACGGTCTTCAACTGTGCCTGCGAGCGAACGAGTTTGGAGACGGTCTTCTCCAGATTTGCAGCCATGGTGTTGAAGGCCGAGGAGAGGTCGCCGATCTCGTCGCTCGATCCGATTTCGGCGCGCTGCGTGAGGTCGCCGTTCGAGAGATTGCGCGCGTTTTCGGCGAGATGAAGAACGGGCCGGATGATGAACCGTGAGCCAATTGCGGCGAGTACGACGGCGACGGCGAGCGCCAGAAGCGCGACGCCGAGGCTGGCCCAGCGAAGCTGACGGACAACGCTCATCGCTTCACGTTCGTTGGCGACGAGGCGGAAGAAGCCGCCACTCGCCATCGGCATGACGAAGAGGTGTAACTCGTCACCGTTCGTGTCGCGAAGATCAGTGCGGCCCGTCGTCAGCGTAAGGCCGGCGGGCGGAGTCCCTTGCGACTTCGCGACCACGCGTCCATCGGCAGCGACGAAGTCGGCGTAGTCGATCCACAGTCGCGATTTGATGTCGTCCGCAACCAGACCAAGCTCGCCGGCGCGGCCATTCTTCATGGCGTTGTCGCTCGCGACGGCCACCGTTCGCGCGATGCCGGATGCGCGCGTGAGCAGCTGGTCGTGAAACAGGTTGTGCACGCGCCACTGCACGAATCCGACGATCAGCGCCGTGATGACGACGGTCTCCACCACGAAGGCGAGGATGAATTTCGGGCGTAGGCCGACGCGATTTCGCGGGAGTTCCGATGGAGCGCCGGAGAGCATGCGGGTGGCCGGAAGTGTAGCGTATGGCGCTGCGCTATCATCCGCGCATGCCCCTCATCCGCTGCGCGAAGTGCGGGCAGGCGTACGACGTGCCTGGCGTGATCGCCGTCCGCCTGCCGAATTCGATCGCTACGTGCGCGTGCGGCGAATGGCTCTCCGGCAGCAAGGCCGCGCTGCTGGCACGCCTCGGCAATCCCGACGGCATCAAGGAAGTCGACCTGCAGCCGTACAAGGTGGAGCGTGACACCGCGCCGGTCGCTGCACCGAGCATTGATCCGCACCAGGCGCCGACGCTCGGCGTTCCGCGATCGATTCGCGTGATTGCCCGCGGTGCTCATGATCCGGTCAACACGGTCTTCACCATCGGACTTCATCCACTTTGGATCGGCCGCGCCGGATGCCACGTGGAGCTCGCGGAAGCGGAACTGTCGATCCGCCACTGTTCGATCTCGATGAGCGGAAGCAATCTTGTCGTTCGCGATGCCGAGTCGCACATGGGCACGTTCCTCGACGGACAACAGATCAAGGAAGCTGTGATCACAGACGGCATGCACCTTCTGCGCGTCGGCACCGCTCTTGTGACGATTGAGCCGACAGATGAGAAGGGCATTGCCGTCGAGCCGGTCCGCCTCGACGTGAAGGCGCCGATCGAAGAAGCGGAACTGCTCCACAACATCACGCAGCGCACGGCTGCGCAGAAGGCTTCAGCGCGGCCGGTTCTGATCTGCATCGGCGGTCCGTTGAACGGCCAGGAGTTCGAGATTCCGACGAGTGGACTCGTGGTCGGCCGCGAAGGACATGTACGCGTTCCCGACGAGTTTCTCTCACGCCGTCACTTCGAAGTCGGCCCAGATCCCGACGGCACCGTTCGCGTCCGCGACCTCGGCAGCCGCAACGGAACGTACCTGAACACGCTGCCGGCCCAAAACACGAAGGTGCAGAGCGGCGATGAGATTCGAGCAGGCGTGAACCGCTTCCGCATCGAGCATCGCTGATCCGGCTGCCACAATTGCTGCTTGACGGCATCGCGTCATCTTCAGATACTCCGCCGATCCAATCGAGGGGGAGTGTGCGGAATGAGCAGGTTCGCCGAAGACGCGGCGGCCCGCATGGTGCGGTCGCTGTCCGCCTCATTCAAGAGAAAACTGACGATCGTCGACTCCGCGTCGGCAGACGCTGAGCGGTCGCTCGCGGTGACGCCGGAGACGTCGATTCAGTTCGAGCAGCCGCTCGCCGCTGCCTCTCGTGAGCTTGTGAACGACATCGCGTCGCTGATTCGCTTCGCCGACGAACGCGACGAGCGTGTGCACGAACTGCAGGAGCAGCTGGCGAATGTTGAATCGGCGAACGCCGAGTT
>DASYJY010000186.1:0-24097 GCA_035995985.1 Thermoanaerobaculia bacterium
CGCGGAGGACGGTCGAAGGACCCCCTCAGTGCTTGCCATGTGAAACAGCCGCCACCCAACCGGTTAGCAGGTTGGGGGTCCTTCGACCGTCCTCCGGCGTTCCGCGCTTCGCGCTCCAGCGCCTCCGGCGGCTCCGGATGACAGTTAGGCCAGCACTCCCCGCACCTTCGGTTCGTATCCCGGGAACACGGTCTTCAACGACGGCACCGCGAGTTGTTTCGTCAACAGCTCGGCGAAGATGTCGCGGAAGTCGGTGGTAATGGCGAGGTCGCGGTTTTCGTAGAGCTGTTGCGATCCGAGTCCGGGCCATTTGCCGTGAACTTTTCCGCCTTTCACGCCGCCGCCGAGGAGGAGCATAACGTTGGCGTGGCCGTGGTCGGTGCCGCGGTTGCCGTTCTCGCGAACGGTGCGTCCGAACTCGGACATCGTCACGAGCACCACGTCGCCCATGCGCGATCCGAGGTCGCGGGCGAAGGCGGCGATGGCGTCGGAGAAATTGCGGAGATTGTTGGCGAGCTGTCCCTGCGCACCGCCTTCGCCGGCGTGCGTGTCCCAGCCGCTGACGTCGGCGAACGCGACTTCGAGTCCGACGTTGGATTTGATCAGCTGCGCGATCTGCCGCAATGAGTTGCCGAGCGCTCCGTTCGGATAGATCGCGCCATTCTCCGGCTGCAACTTCTGCGGATCGGCGCTCTTGAGAATGCGCGCCGCCTCGAACGATTCCTTCGCCGTTCCGCCCAACGTGCCCGCGACGGCTTCGGCGTACATCGATTCGAATCCGCCGCTGACGTTCGCGCCGCCGCGGATGCCGAACTGGCTGATGTTCGTCATCGCCACCGCGCCCGCGCTGCCGGAAAGAATTCGCGGCATGGCCGGCGAAAGCGCGACGGCGCGCAACGGCGATGTCTGCTTTCTGGACCCGAAGGCGCGCGACAGGAATCCATCCTCGGTCGACTTCACGCCGGGCGTCCCCGACTCCATGAAGTCCTGCGCATCGAAATGCGAACGTGTTGTGTCGGGGGAACCGACCGCGTGAATGATCGCCAGGCTGTGATCCTTGAAGTACGGCGACAGCGACGCCATCGATGGATGCAATCCAAAGAAGCCGTCGAGGTCGATCGCGCCACCCTCGGCGCCAGGACGCGGCACGGCGATCGTCGGCCGCGCCGCGTAGTACGCCTGCTCGCCGTACGGCACGATCATGTTCAGACCGTCGACGGCGCCGCGCTGGAAAATCGCCACGAGCGTTTTGTTGCCCTTCGTCGTGGCGGCGTTGGCCATCCGGACGAAAACATTCGGAAGCAAGGTCCCGCCGACGAGGGCGAGGCCGGAGGATTTGAGGAAGAAGCGTCTGTCGATCATGAGTGGTTTCCCTACTGCCTCTGGAACTCCGGCGAGCCGAGAATCAGGCCGGCCACGGTTGGCAGTTGTGTGTTGTCCCACGGATCTTCCACCGGCGCTTTGCGCTCGACGATCCGCGATTTGATTGTGGTGCGAGTCTCTTCGGTGAGATTGCCGCCGGTCAGCGCCTGTGCGAGCGCCTCAACGGAGCGCGATGCATCGGCAGCTTCGTTCGCCGCGATCAGCGCGACGACGTCGCCGTGCACGCCGGCCAGCTTGTTCGAGGCAAGGGCGAGCGCAAAGTTCAATCGGTTCATCAACGCGCCCGTGTTGATCCAGACGTCGGCTTTGTCGCTGTAGCCGGTCGGCGGTTGCGCGCCGTAAAGCGGCTCGCCGATCTGCTGCAGCGCTCGCGCGATCGGCGTCGCGTCGGTGATCTGCGCGTTGACGGCGCGCACGGCGGAGATGGCGTATTCGAACGGCGACTTCACCTTCGCGCGATACGACTTCGGATCCCAGAACTCGGGACTGCTGATGACTGCGCGCACCGTTTCGCGGAGATCGCCATCGGTCGCCAGGAACTTCGCGGCCACGCGGTCGACCAGCGCCGGCGGCGGTTCGTCGGCGACGAGGCGCTGACAAAGTTTGAACGCGATGTGATGCGCGGTGGCGGGATGGTGCGCGAGAACGTGAATCATCTTCTCGCCCTCCGCAATCCCACCGCCGGTCGGAAAACGGATGCCGAGGACGGTCTTGGAGCCGGAGTCGTGAAGCATCGGGCGGAAGATGAACGCGGCACCCTGACCGCCATCGCGTTCGTTCGTGATCGTCCAGCCGGTCAGCACGCGCGCCAGCTCGGTGACGTCCTTCTGCGTGTACCCGCCGTCGACGCCGAGAGTGTGCAACTCCATGATTTCGCGCGCGTAGTTCTCATTCAGACCGCCCTGGCGATTCTTCAACGGCGGATTCATCTCCATCGCGCGGCGTCCGAAACGTTGCGCCATTACGGGCCGGTTTTCGGGCGCCGCGACGGAGCGCGCGTTGTCGAGATAGAAGAGCATCGCCGGCGACTTCGCGGTCGCCATCAGCAGATCCTCGAAACGCCCCCAGATGTGCGGACGGATGACGTCGCGCTCGTAGCTGGTCAGCAGAAAACGATCGATGCCCTTGCCGGCGAATACGTTGAAGTGATTCATCCAGAAGTCGACCATCACTTCGTTGAGCTGCCGGTCGGATTCGGCCGCGCGCACGATCCGCTCGGTGAGCAGATCGTTCATGACGTTCTGCGGACGCTTGTCGAATGGGACGTCGCGCATGTATTCGCGCCGCGCTTCTTTCTTATCGACCTCGCCATCCTTCGCGTCGGCATTCGCTTTCTTACGCGCCATCAGCACCGGCTCGTAGTAGGTTTTGACGATCTGCGCATTCGACATCCTCATCGTCGGCAGACTTGCAACCCGCGCTTCAACCGCGCGGTCCGGAATACCCTCGGGCTGCAGTTGCTGCTCGATCCAGACGTTGACGCCATCCTTCATCACAGCATCGACATCGCCCGGCCGCGGCCCGAACGCAAGGCGGTTGAGCGCATGCAGCGCACGCTGGCGATCGGTGAGTTTGTTGTCGGAAGTTGCGCCGGTCAGCATCGCGAAAGCGATGAGTCCGGCGAGGAGTTTCGTCGCGAGTTTCATGATGCTTGGACGATCGGGAGGCAGTGGTGTTTACCGGCGAGGTTGACCGATAATCACGCGCCGCGTTACTATCGGCCAGTGATCGTGTCGTTCAAGAGCGCCGAAACAGAAGCTCTTGCCCGTGGTCAACGAGTTAAGCGTTTCCAGCGCATCGAGTCGGTCGCTCGGCGCAAGATCCGGCAGTTGCAGATCGCGAATCGATTGCAGGATCTGCGAGTGCCGCCAGGCAACCGTCTTGAACTGCTAAAGGGCAACCGCGCGGGACAGCACAGCATCCGCGTGAACGATCAGTTTCGCATCTGCTTCCGCTGGACGGCGGCGGGCGCCGAAGACGTTGAGATTACCGACTATCAGTGAGGAGCGATCGTGAAGAAACTCAAAGCTGTAACGCCTGGTGAGTTGCTACGTGAGGAGTTTCTCATCCCGATGGCGATCTCGCAGTATCGGTTGGCCAAAGAGATTGAGGTTCCTGCCCAGCGGATCGGCGACATTGTGGCCGGCAAGCGAGCTATCACAGCGGACACCGACCTTCGCCTGTGCCGATTCTTTGGTCTGTCCAACGGATATTGGCTCAGGGCTCAAGCTGCGTACGACACCGAAGTGACGGAAGAGGCCCTTGCTGAGACACTTGATCGGATCAAGCCTTGGTCGGGGGCGGCAGCGTAGGGCCTCAAGCTGGCGTCAAGATCGGAAGAGTGTCTGCTGTTCGTGGCCGGACCGCCAAATTTAGCAATCATGAATGCCGACTTGCTGCAACGAATCTCGATCGATCCCGATATCTTGCTTCGGGAAGCCGTGCATCGTCGGGACGCGCATCTGGGTCGATCTCATCATCGAGAATGTCGCGGCCGGTGCCTCGGACGACGACATTCTCAACGCCTACCCTGCGTTGACGACCGACGACATCAGCGCAGCCCGGACGTACGCGGCTGAGCGCACTGGCCGCTGACGCTACACTGCGCAGCGTGTCCGCGGCACACAAACAACAACGATTGATCGGCGCGTTCGCGCTGCTTGCGGCGCTGCTGGTGATCGCGCTGCTGCTCGCATCGTCCACAGGCGCGACGAATGCGTCGTGGCGCGCCGCGATGTCAGGCGATGTCACGGCACGTGCGATCCTCATTGGGATACGACTTCCGCGCGCATTGCTCGCGGCGCTGGTCGGTGCGACGCTGGCGGTGGCCGGCGTCACGTTCCAGACGCTGCTCCGAAATCCTCTCGCTGATCCATTCATCCTCGGCGTCTCCGGCGGCGCTGCCTGCGGCGCGTCGATTGCGACGGCGGCGGGCTTGGCGAGATTGCCCGGCGTCGTACCGATCATCGCCTTCGCCGGCGCGTGCGGGGCGACCGGCGCAGTGTTCCTGCTGGCGCGGCGGCGCGAGTACACCGATCCGACGCGGTTGCTCCTTTCGGGACTCGTGCTGAATGCGTTTTTCTCGGCAGTGATCCTTATTTCGTTCGGCGTCTCGCGGCAGAGCGATCTCACCGCGGCATTGCGCTGGATGATGGGAACGCTCTTCGGCGCGACGTGGAGCGACGTAATTCTTTTGACGATTCTGCTCGTGATCGCGATCGTGACACTCGCGTCGATCGGCAACGATCTGCGCATGCTTTCGTTCGGCGAAGACGACGCGAAATCGCGCGGCGTCAATGTCGAGCGCGTCAAACTGATCGGCTTCATCACAGCCTCGATCGTCACCGGCGCGGCGGTGTCGGTCAGCGGCATCATCGGCTTCGTCGGCTTGCTCGTGCCGCATCTAATCCGGATGATGTGGCGCCGCGACTTCCGCTTCCTCCTCCCGCTCTGCGCCCTCGGCGGCGGCATTCTGGTCGTTCTCGCGGATCTCCTCTCGCGCATCGTGGTGACGTCGTCCGAATTACCGATCGGCGCGTTTACGGCCGTCCTCGGCGTGCCGTTTTTCCTCTCGTTGCTGCGGAGGAATCGCTGATGCTGGACCTGCGCGATGTGTCGTACGCCTACGAGGGTTCTCAGGCAGTCGATCGCGTCACCGGGTCCTTCGATCGCACACAACTCATCGCGTTGACCGGCCCGAACGGCTCCGGCAAATCGACGCTGCTGAAGCTCATCGCGCGCGTGCTCGCTCCGCACGCCGGCGAGATCACCTTCGACGGCAAACGCCTTCGCGATTGGCCGGGCAAGGAGTACGCGAAGCAGGTCGCCTACCTGCCGCAGGATCCCGATCCCGCCTTCTCAATGCGCGCAATCGACGTCGTCGTCTCCGGCCGCGCCCCATTCCTCGGCCGCTTCGCCTGGGAACGCGATACGGATTACGACGAAGCCGAGCAGGCGCTCGCCCTCTGCGACGCCTCGCACCTCGGCGATCGCTATCTCGATGAGATGAGCGGCGGTGAACGCAAACGCGTCTTCCTCGCACGCGTCCTCGCCGCGCGCCCGCGCCTGATCCTGCTCGACGAGCCGTTGGCCTCGCTCGACATCTCGCACGTCCAGCAGTTTTCCGCCCTCCTGCGCGACATCGTCGATCGCACCGGCGTGACCGTCCTCTACGCCACGCACGATCTCAATTGGGCCGCGGCCTACAGCGATCGTATGCTGGTCATGCAGCGCGGTGTGTTGGCGCGCGACGCGACGCCCGATGAGGTGATGCAACCGGATGTTGTGCGCGAGTTGTTTGGTTTCGATGCGGAAGCAGTGACGGTAGGAACGAAGTCCTGGCTCGTGCCGCGCGTCTAGCTTTACTTCTCGAACTCCCACGCGATCTTCTTCAACACACGATCCACTCGCTCGATCAACTGCAGGATGTCCTTCTTCGCGTGCGCGGCGGAGAAGAACGCGGATTCGAGTTGCGAGGGCGGGAGGTAGACGCCTTCGCCGAGCATGAGGTGGAAGAAGCGGGCGAACTTGTCGCGGTTGGACCGATCGGCGCTTTCGAAATCTATGACAGGTCCCTCGGTGAAAAAGATCGTCCACATCGAGCCGGCGCGGTTCACGGTCAGCGGAACTCCATGTTTCTCCGCCGCCTTCACGACGCCCATTTCGAATTCGCCGGAGCGTTCTTCGAGGTCGGCGTAGATCGACGAATTCTTAAGCACGCCCAACGTCGCCTTCCCCGCGGCGACCGCGACCGGGTTGCCGGAGAGCGTTCCGGCTTGGTACATCGGGCCGAGGGGCGAAACGAGTTGCATCAACTCCTTTCTCGCGCCGTATGCGCCGATCGGCATGCCGCCGCCGATGATCTTGCCGAGCGTGGTGATGTCGGGCTTGATGTCGAAGATCGATTGCGCGCCGCCGTACGCGACGCGGAATCCGGTCATCACTTCATCGAAGATCAGCAGCGCGCCATTTTTCGTGCAGAGATCGCGGAGACCCTGGAGGAAACCTTCCGCGGGGGGAACGCAGCCCATGTTTCCCGCGATCGGCTCGACGATCACCGCGGCGACTTCCTTATCGATGACTGTTTGGACTGCGTCAAGATCGTTGAACGGGACGCTGATGGTCAGCTCCGTCACTTCCTTCGGCACGCCCGCGGAGTCGGGGAGGTTGAACGTTGCGCCGCCGCTGCCCGCTTTGACGAGCAGTGAATCGACGTGGCCGTGATAACCGCCGTCGAACTTGATGATCTTCTTTCGTCCCGTCGCCGCGCGCGCGAGCCGCAGCGCACTCATTGTGGCCTCGGTGCCGGAGTTGACGAGGCGCACCATCTCGATTGACGGAATTGCCTGCACGATCATCTCCGCCAGCTCGATTTCGCCGAGCGTCGGTGCGCCGAACGAGAAGCCGCGCGTGGCGGCCTTCTTCACCGCTTCGACGACGTAGCGATGGCCGTGGCCGAGGATCATCGGTCCCCAGGAGCCGACGCAATCGATGTACTGGAGGTTGTCGGCGTCGAAGATGCGCGAGCCCTGCGCCATGTCGACGAACAGCGGCGTGCCACCGACGCCTTTGAATGCACGAACGGGAGAGTTGACGCCGCCGGGAATCGTTTCCTGCGCGCGTTGAAAGAGAGTTTCGGAGTTTTTGCCCATGAGAGGCGCGGATTATACGAGGACGGTCCGGCCGCGCCGCTAGTACGCATTCTCGTGCTTGAGCCCGTGAATCAGCGTCATGAAGAGGATCTTCAGGTCGAGCATCAGCGACCAGTTCTCGATGTAGTAGAGGTCGTGCTCGATGCGCATGCGCATCGACGTATTGCCGCGCCAGCCATGGACCTGAGCCCAGCCGGTGATGCCGGCGCGGACTTTGTGTCGCAGCATGTAGTGCGGGAACTCCGCGCGGAACTGTTCGACGAATTGCGGGCGCTCGGGGCGCGGGCCGACCACGCTCATGTCGCCGAGGAGGACGTTAAAGAGCTGCGGCAGCTCGTCGAGTGACGTCTCGCGGATGAAGCGGCCGACGCGCGTGCGGCGGGGATCATTCTTCTCCGCCCATTTCGCGCCGGTGTCTTTCTCGGCGCCGACGCGCATCGACCGGAACTTGACGATCTCGAACGGCTTGCCGTCGAGGCCCATCCGTTCCTGTCGATAAAAAATCGGACCGCTGTCGCCGAGTTTGATGGCGATGGCAACGATGAGCATCACCGGCGAGAAGACGATCAGCGCGGCGGTGGCCACGACCAAATCGAAGCCGCGTTTCAGGAAACGGCTCCACCCTTCCAGCGGCGTCTCGGAGAGGTTGATGGTCGGAAGCCCGTCGAGGTCTTCGACGCGCGAACGGAGCACCATGAACTGCAGCAGATCGGGGACGACGTGAATTGCGACGACACTCCTGACCAACCTATCGAGCAGCGCCATCATTGCCTCGGACGACGCGTGCGGCAGCGCGACGAAAACGTGATCGATGTTCTGTTCGGCGATGATCTGTTCGGCCTGGTCGATCGTGCCGAGGCATGGAAGGTCGAGCTTCGACTCTTCGCCATTTTTGAGATAGCCGACGACGAGGAAGCCCAACTCGCGATGCCCATTCACCCGCTCGACGACAGCGCGGGCCAGCTCGCCGCTACCGGCGATGAGCACGCGGTCGAGCCGCTTGCCGCCGCGATGTCCGCGCTCGACGAGCGCCCGGACGATGGCGCGCCCGATGATGACGAAGACGATCGCGCAGAGTAGAAAGATCCCAAGCGTGGCGCGCGAATAGAGAACATCGCGGCGTCCGGGACGGACCCACAGCAGCACGCCGGAGAAAACGACGGTGGCCACGATCGAACCGATCGCGACGGACAGCCACTCCTCCGTTTTCGAGCGCGTCGGGCGGATGCGGTAGAGGCCCTGCACCGCGAACGCGAGCGGGAAAACGATGGTCACGATCGGCAGAAGCTGGAGATACGTCTCCACTTCCTGCTGCCCTTTCGTCACCGGAATGATCTTCAGACTGAAGCGGAGGAACCAGGCGCAGAGCATGGCCAGATTCGATGCCACGGCATCGTTGACCAGATAGATCGACGACAGCGTCCGGTGTTTTTTCTCGATCACGATGAGTTGCGGGAGTCGGGGGTCGGGTGTCGGGTGTCGGAGCAAACGCCTTGTGCTCCTTCGAATCCCGACTCCCGACTCCCGACTCCCGTTCCTGCGACTTTTTCAATCTCGCTCTGCATCTCGCGATGAAACCGTTCGCGCGAGAACTGCGCCGCGTGGGCACGAATCGTTGTGCGATCCCACGCGCGGGCTTGTACTTCATCAAGCGCCGCGCGGAGCGAGTGTACCGCCGCCTTCTCGAAAAAAATCCCCGTCGTACCGGGCACGACGGAGTCGCGCACGCCGCCGGTGCCGAGGGCGACGACGGGCGTCCCGAGCGCCATCGCCTCGAGGGGCGTGATGCCGAAGTCTTCGACGCCGGGAAGGATCAGGCTTTGCGCGCGGCCGAGGTGATCGATGATCACGTCCCTCGATACGTGGCCGAGGAACTGAACGTTGGGTCCGCCGCGTGCGCGAAGAGTGGCGAGGAGCGGACCGCCGCCGATGACGACGAGGCGTCGATCGGCCGCGGCGTCGATGGCCAGCTCGATGTGCTTGTAGGGAACGAGCGCGGAAACGACGACATGGAAATCGTCACGATGCCGATTCAGCGGCGGTTCAAGAAATGCGTCGTCGACGAACGGATGGACGACGGTCGCGTCGCGGTCGTAGTACGTTCGAATGCGATCGCGGACGAAGTTGGAGTTCGCGACAAAACGCGTGACGCCTTTCGACGCCGCCACATCCCATCGCCGCAAACGCGCCGCCACCGGTTTCGCGAGAATCCGCTTCGGGCCGCGCGGAAAGTAGTCGTCGAAGCGATCCCAGATGTAGCGCATCGGCGTGTGGCAATAGCAGAGGTGCGGCTTGCCGCGAGCATCGACGCCCTTAGCCACGGCGTGGCTGGAGCTGATGACGAGATCGAATCCGCTCAAGTCCCACTGCCGCACCGCGCGCGGAAAAAGCGGAAGCAGCGTGCGGTAGTCGCGGACGCGCGACGCCAGCGATTGCAATCGCGACGTGTGAATCGTGTGCGATTCGATCGCCTTCGAAACGCTGCCGGGAAAATGAAACAGCGTGAAGAGCTCGGCGTCCGGAACGAGCTCGAGGATCGCTTCGAGCACGTGCTCGCCGCCGCGCATTCCGGTCAGCCAGTCGTGAATGACGGCGATCTTACCGGGCATTCTTCTTCCGCTTCGGCTCCGGCGTCGACGCCAGCGGATAGTCGCCCTCGGCCGCGCACTTGTCGCACAAATAGTCGTTCTTCAAGTACTCATCCGGCTCGACCTCGGCCAGGCATCGCACGCAGAGGTGACGCCCGGTGCGTTCGTTCATCTTCCGCCGCGGCGCATCATCGAGCATCGGTACGTTTGTAGCACGGAATACGATTCTGTTTCGAAGGGCAGGAGGGTTCCATGATCCGAGTGCGCAGAGCAGAGGAGCGCGGCCATTTCGACCACGGCTGGCTCAACACGTACCACACGTTTTCGTTTGCCGATTACCACGATCCCGACTTCATGGGCTTCCGTTCGCTGCGCGTGATCAATGAGGATCGCGTCGAGGCCGGACGCGGCTTCGGCACGCACGGCCATCGCGATATGGAGATCATTTCGTACGTCCTCGAAGGAGAGCTGGGGCACGGCGACTCGATGGGCACCGGCTCGGTGATCCGTCCCGGCGAAGTGCAGCGGCTGAGCGCGGGCACGGGCGTAATGCACAGCGAGAAGAACGCGTCGGCGATGCCGGTGCACTTTCTCCAGATCTGGATTCAGCCGGAGCGAAGCGGGATCACGCCGTCGTACGAACAGAAAGCCTTCCCCGCGTCCGAACGCGAGAATCGCCTGCGTCTGGTCGCGTCGCATGACGGCCGCGATGGATCGCTGACGATCCATCAGGACGTCGATCTCTACACGACCACGGTCCGCGATGACAGCGTGACCTTCGACTTTCGTCCGAACCGCTACGGCTGGCTGCAGGTCGCACGCGGTTTCATCACACTGAACGGCGAAGAGCTGCGCGCCGGCGACGGTGCGGCGATCGAGAAGGAATCGCAGCTGACGATTGCGGGCGATGGGGAAGCGCTGTTGTTTGATTTGAATTGACATCTGAAACATCTGCGTCATCTGCGGATAAAGCTTTTCCGCAGATGACGCAGATAGACTTCATAGCCGTGGTTGTTCTCTTTCGTTTCCTGTTCGCCATCTTCAAGAGCCGCTTCCGCCGGCGGCTCGGCATCCTCGACGACTGCGTCATCGCCATGCGAGTCTGGCCGAATGATCTCGACCTGAACATGCACATGAACAGCGGCCGCTACCTGAGCATGATGGACATCGGCCGCGTGGAAATCCTGGCGCGCACGCGCATGCTGCGGCCGGTGTTGAAACGCGGATGGCGTCCGATGGTCGGCGCGACGTTCATCCGCTATAAGAAGTCGCTGTTGCCGTTCGAGCGCTTCACCGTCCGCTCGCGCATCGTCTGCTGGGACGAGAAGTGGCTCTACTTCGAACACGTTCTCGAACGCCGCGGCGAAGTCGCGGCGCAGGCATATGTGCGCGGGCTGTTGCGCGGGAAGTCGGGGAACGTGAAGTCGGGCGAGCTGTTGGAGTTGGCGGGGATGGCGTCAATGCAGTCGCCCGCGATGCCCGATGCGGTGGCGGCTTGGAAAGCGTTGCTCGATGAAAGCTAAGCGAACGTGGTTCGAAACGCGTCGTGTGACGCGATCAGCCGTAGCGACTCGCGCATCAGCGACGCGTTCTCCGGTTTGTTCAACCACGTCGAACGTCCGGAGGGATGCGGCAGGACGATGACGTCGAACGTTCGTCCCGCTCGTTTGGCGCGATGAAGACGGCCCACCGCATCTTTCAACTGTGCAATTCCGATCAACTGCTGCGACGCTAGCGTCCCGACGGCGATCACGAGCTTCGGTTTGAGGATCGTAATCTCGCGATCGAGGTGCGCACCGCAGCGCGCGATCTCGTCATCATCCGGAACACGGTCGCCGCCGCTCTTCGCATCTTTACCGGGAAAGCAGCGGATCACCGCGGAGATGTGGACGCGCTCACGGAACGTCGCTTCATCGACGCCGAGGTCCGACATCCAACTGAAGAGGCGTCGTCCGGCGGTGTAGGCGAAGGGACGCCGCGAGTCGGCTTCATGCGGCCCCGGCGCCTGGCCGACCAGCATCACGCGCGCGCCCGCGACGGCGCCAACCACCGGCCGCCCGAGCACGTTCGGGCAGGCCGCGCAGGCGGTCAGCAGCTCGATGTGTTTCGTGAAAGAGGCGTGTTGTACCATCGCGTCCGCCCATGAAACGCTTGGCGGTCGCACTGCTCTTCCTCTCGATCGCGCTGCCGGAAATCGCGTGGACGCGCGCCGCCGATCAGCGCATCGCCGCGAAGAGCGCCGCGCTCGCACCCGAGGATCTGCGGCTCATCATCAACAAATTCAAGGACGAGTACGTGCGCGGCATCGACGACGCGCTGGCCACGGAGGGGACCGATATTCATGGCCGGAAACTGCGCGAGCGGATCGTGGCGCAGACGCACGCGATCGTGACGATGATTCGAACGAACCAGCCGATGAGCGGCGTCGTTCGGCAGTTGGGAGTGCTCAGTCATCTCGTCGGCGACGC
Source organism: Thermoanaerobaculia bacterium (assembly GCA_035995985.1). Classification (GTDB taxonomy): domain Bacteria; phylum Acidobacteriota; class Thermoanaerobaculia; order Gp7-AA8; family Gp7-AA8; genus JADGNZ01. The sequence goes on from DASYJY010000186.1 coordinate 12,091, forward strand.
CAACAATCCATTTCACATCGGCGAAGACGATGCCGAGGAGCGCGCGGACTTCGAGCAGTACTTCGAGCGACGGCTGGCGCGCTTCGCGCCGGTGTTCTACGGCTTCGACCGCAACTTCGTCCTCAGCGCGTATCTCGACAAGATTTTCGCGCGGACGACCGGCTATTCGCCGCTGATGGCCGAGGAGTATGGGCGCGGAAACGGCGCGACGTTCGACGATCGATCGACTGCGTTCGGCGTCGCCTCCGTCTGCTACTCGCACGCGATCACCGACGACGTGAACTTCTACTACTTCATCTGGAAAACGGCCGGCGGCAGCGTGCGCACGCCGAGCAGAACGCATGCGAATTGAGCGCGCCATCCTCTCCGTCTCCGACAAGACGGGCATCGTCGAGCTCGCGCGCGCGCTGCGTGCGAAGGGCGTCGAAATCCTCTCCACCGGCGGCACCGCGAAGCACCTCGGCGACAACGGCATCGAGGTGACGTCCATCGCGCAGTGGTCCGGCGCTCCCGAAATCCTCGGCGGGCGCGTGAAGACGCTGACGCCGCGCGTGTTCGGCGCGATCCTCTTCGATCGCAGCAATGACTCCCATCGCGCGGACGTCGACCGCCTCACCATTCCGCCGATCGATCTCGTCGTCGTCAATCTCTACCCGTTCGAAGCGACGATCGCGAAGGACGGTGTGTCGATCGATGAAACGATCGAACAGATCGATGTAGGTGGCCCGTCGATGCTGCGCGCCGCGGCGAAGAACCATCGCTCGGTGCTTCCGCTCTGCGATCCGTCGCTCTACGCCGATTTCCTGCGCGAGTTCGAGTCGGGCGAAATCAGCGACGCGTTCCGCCGCCGCTGCGCCGTCGAAGTCTTCCGGAAGACCAGCAAGTACGACGCGACCATCGCCAACTTCCTCGGCGGCGGCGGCGATCTCACCCTGAACCTGACCAAGTTCCAAGACCTCCGCTACGGCGAAAATCCGCAGCAATCCGCGGCGTTCTATGTCCCCTCCGGCGCGAAGCCATTCGAGCAGATTCAGGGGAAGGAGCTGTCGTACAACAATCTGCTCGACCTCGACTCCGCGATGCGTCTCGCACATGCGTTCGAAGAACCTGCCGCCGCGATCATCAAACACACGAACCCCTGCGGCGTGGCGCGGCATGAGTCGATCGCGAGTGCGCTTCGCGCCGCGATCGAATCGGATCCTGTCTCCGCATTCGGCGGCATCATCGGCGTCAATCGCCACTTCGACGGCGACTGCGCCCGCATCGTCGAGCCGATGTTTCTCGAAGTGATCGTGGCGCCGTCATTCGGCGATGACGCCCGCGAGGTTCTCTCGAAAAAGAAAAACCTGCGGCTGATCGTCGCGCCGGAACCTGCCGTCGGAGTCGAATATCGCAGCGCGGCCGGCGGCATCCTCGCGCAAGCTGCCGATCGCATCAGCGGACGCGAAAACTGGAAGATCGCAACCGATCGCCAGCCGACGCCGGAAGAAATGGACGGCCTCGAATTCGCCTGGATCGTTTGCGCTCATGTGAAATCGAACGCCATCGTCCTCACCACTCGCGCGCAGACCGTCGGCATCGGAGCCGGACAAATGAGCCGTGTCGACGCCGCCAAAGTCGCGATCATGAAATCGATCCTCCCCACGTCCGGCACCTACGCCGCCTCCGACGCCTTCTTCCCCTTCCGCGACGGCCTCGACCTCCTCGCCGGCGCCGGCATCACCGCCATCATCCAACCCGGCGGCTCAGTCCGCGACGCCGAGGTGATCGCCGCCGCGAACGAGCATGGGCTGGCGATGCTCTTCACCGGCGAACGCCACTTCCGGCACTAGTCACACTTCGTTGTGATCACGGGTAGGAGTTTCCGGCCCTCAGACACTCCTACTAATAGAGATCGCACCACCGTCCGTCGGTTGCCACTCAAATAACGGCCTCGACGTTACCCGCCACCGGCATGTCCTGGGGGTTCCGCAGCCACAAAATGCTCGAAAGGAACTCCCGTGAACAAGATCACCACCATCACAAGCCCGCTCCTCCTCGCCGCCGCACTTCTGGTGCCGATCGCCGGCCTTGGAGCGGTGCACGCACGGCGGAACGACAAACCACGGAAAGAAGCATCGGGCCAGCAAGGCACCTCGCCTGTGCAGAGCGAGCCCACTCACCCAACTGGCAAATCGACAACGAACGTCGTCCACTTCGCGCGCAATGGTACGTTCAGGCCGATACCAAGGTTCACTCAAACATCAACGCTGAAAAAAGTGTTCAAGACGGAATGCGCAAACGGAGTCAATGAGGCTTCGATCATCGTCAGCCCCACAAAACCGACGCCGTCATCGCCGTCTGTCGATCGCTTCTACAGCGCGTTCGAGCCTTACGAAACCGCAAACCCAACATATGGAATCACGGCGGCCACCGGAGCAATCGGTCAGCCGTCTTCCACCATCACTGTCGAGAATCCCGGTTTCGACAATATTGGCGACCCAGTCTTGGCATCCAATCCCATCGATAGCGGATTTCATCCGTATCGAGTCTGGCTTGCAGGGACGACATGGAATGGAAGTCACCGTGTTAACGAGCCCGTTCACAACGACATTCATCGTCAAAATCAGATCACAATCTGGCATTATGACGGCGACGTACCTGCCGCATCGTTTGTGCCGCTGCCGGGTATCGATATCAACACAGAAATAGACCAGTCAGGCATAGCACGCTACTTCGACGACAAGCCGGCAATCGCAGTTTCTCAATACTCAGGGACGCGCGGCGAGGTTTACGTCGCGTATCATAAGAACCATGCCGGCACTCCCGATCGCGACGCCAACAACCGTGACCTGGAGAATATCGATTACATTCAGTTTTGCCGCATATATGGTGGCCCTAACGGTGAAGACGTCCTGAGCGGACCCTTTACCGTCCATACGAACTCCTACGTTGCACAGAATCCGCACATCGAACGTGACCTCCGCCTGGATGTGGATCCAAAGACTGGTGACGTATATTTGTCGTGGCTGGATTTCAAGGACTACACAATTCATGTGCTCAAGGCTGCCAAAGACCAGTTGCAGGTTGGAGGCGCCTGGTCATCCACCTCGACGCAACCTCCGCCAACACCAGAAACGCCGCCAATACCAGACGCGCATTTCTTGAAAGACGGCAACATCTGTAACGGCGGCGCTTGCATTTCTGCGCCCACCTTTCTTTCGACTAGTCTCGACCCCGCGTCAAAGAAGCTTGTCTTTGTCTATCATCGCCAAGCGGCGCATGACGGAGAGCAATTTGGCTCCGCAATTACGTTGATTGATCTTGATCTGCCTTCCTTTAGCTTTGGCGGATTCAAGCCCGTAAACGGATTCGCGGAATCGGAAACACACGATCTTTGGCAGCCTGCGATTGCCTGCGAAACCGATCATGATGGCATTACTCCAAGTAAATGCCTCGTCGCGTATTACGACCATAGCTCTAGTTATGGGCCTCCTGATGGCGTGCTACGTTACAAAGTTTATGCACGTATGATCAATGCCGACGGGATCGACCCAAGTCAGCCTGACACTGTCATTTATGACGTGCTTTCCGATCCGACGGCGTTCCTGGGGAAGATCATGGAATACCAAAGCGTCTTCTACCAGAACAAGAAATGGTACACGGCGAGCGTGATCACTGAGGTCCCGACCAACTGTCCGGCGAATCCTACGACGCACCTCGTCAGCCCGAGAGCCGACGTCATCGTCAATCGCCTGTCCGCGTGTGAGTTGAAGATTACCTCGCAGCCGCACGGGCCCAACGTCCCCCTCACCGGCAGCCAGACGTTCACACTTTCGGTTGCGGCGACCGACGCCGATTGCGGCGGAAGCAACGGCAGCGGTTTAACCTACCAGTGGTACGAAGGGCGATCGGGCGATACTGACCGTCCGCGGGGTATCTCGTCAAACACCTTCACCACACCCGATGCGTTAACGTCCGCGTACTGGGTTCGAATCACGAATGCGGCTGGAGATTCCATCGACAGTGAGACGGCGCTGGTTTGTGGCCTTCCCATCACGCGCGTACACGCCGTCGGGCGAACGCCTAGAGAGCAAAATGTTCCACCGGGCTCCCCGATACGACTATCGGTCGACCTCGCTTACGATGAGACTGTCTCCTGGTCAGCGCAGAGTGCGACGGAAACCCACTCTGAAGGAACGGCGTCGTCGATCACCGTCACGCCGCAGTTCAGGACTACGTACAGGGCGACAATATCCAGTGTTTGCGGCGCTGGCGACGTCAAATCGATCCTCATCGATCCTTGCCTAAAATCGATGATTGTCGCTCAACCTGTAAGCGCTTCGGTGCTGGTCGGAGAGACGGCCAGCGTCTCCGCGACCGCAACCGCGGACGGCAACCCTGTATACAAGTGGTATCAGGGCGAGGCTGGAGACGTCTCGCATCCGATTCCTGACTTCAATCCAAACGTGCAACAGCCGTTGTGTGCTCTCGGAAACAGGGTAACGCTGACCTCTCCGACGATTACCTCCGCAAGGGTCTGGGCACGGATCAGGGCTAAGAATGCGCCGTGTGAAGATCCTACGGACACAGATGCGGTAACGCTGAAGATTATGTTGTGCGCGCCACCGGTGCTCCATGGCGTGGCGTATGGCGGCGAGACACTTCCCGGAGAATGGGTGCGCTTCCTGGTGATCGCCGATCCGCCGCCTACCAATACAACCTATACCTACCAGTGGTATCGCGGCAGCGACCGGCAGCCGATCCTCGACGCCACCATGCCCACGCTCGACGCGTTTACGAATACGTTCGAGACGTATTACTGCGTCGTCAGCACGACTTGCACGGACGGCAGCACCGTCAGCACGACCAGTACTCCCGGCTATCTGTGGCAGCGCAGCGTGTGCGACTTCCCGGGCGTGCAGATCTCGCAGTCGGTCAATGATGTGTCCGATGCGCCGAATAATCTGGTCGTATTCACGGCCTATGATGATTGGCCGGGCGTCACCTTCCAGTGGTATCGGGGGGAAACGGGAGATACGCGGATTACGATGACGTCCGATGCCGGTGCTCCCAACCGGCTGACGGTCTCCAGGCCGGACCAGCGGCCCTATCCGTACTGGGTTCGCGCCAGCATCCCATGCGGCGCATACCACGACAGCGCCACGGTGACATTCAGCAAGAACGGTTGCACGCCGATTCTCTTCGCGGACCAGCCGGTGTCGGGCACGGTCGCTCCCGGGCAGAGTTTCACCCTGTTCGCCGCCATGCCATCCGTAAACCCGCCGGTCGCTACTTATGACTGGTACCAACTCGGAGCCGGAACACCCATATTGCTTGACTCGCACAGCAGTTCCTATGTGAGCAGCGGCATTACGGAATCGACGCGCTACATGGTGCGTGTGTCCAATAATTGTTCCAGCAACGAACCAGCAGGAACCGTGGATTCCAGGATCGCTACGATGCGCGTCGAGTGTCCCCTCATCACTGGAATCCATTGGCCAGCCGGCTCAGCGGATAGGAAGACCGGCGAGACCGCAACGCTGCAAGTCACCGTTGATCCGCCCACCAGCGGTACGCTCACCTACAGCTGGTACAAAGGCGAGACCGGCGACAAATCCATTCCCGTCGGGAACAATACAGCCACGCTGGTAACGGAGCCGCTTTCGGCGTCGGCGACGTATTGGGTGTGGATTTCCAACGGCTTGTGTAATTCCGACAGCCCCACAATCCACGTCACCCTCTGTGTGCCGCCGCAGATCGTCCCGAACGCCCTGTTGCACCAGGCCGTTTATGCGGGCGGGAGTGCGCGGCTCGTGCAGCCTTTCACCGGGACTAACCTCACCTATCAGTGGTACGTCGGCAATACCGGCGACGACACGCGTCCGTTCGGCGTCTCCGTCGATGGCATCGTCGTGGGCGGCATCTACGACACCTCCAAATATTGGGTCAAGGCGAGCAATGCGTGCGACTCCCGTCCGAGCGCCACATTCGTGGTCAGCGTCCGCCAGCAAATCACACAGCAACCGGTAGCGGCGCCCGACACGATCATGCCCGGCCAGACCACCACCCTCACGGCCGCGGGGGGAACCGCATCGGCGACTTATGCCTGGTATGTGGGCGAACAGGGCGACACCAGCGATGCGCTTGACGCTCATAGTCTCACCGTGACGACGCCGCCGGTTACCGCCACCACCAAATTCTGGCTGCGCATCACAAGCGGCGATGAACACACCGACAGTGACCCGGTAACGGTTCACCTCTGTGATCCCCCTATCGTGCAGTGGTCGGCCATGAATGGATCGATCGCGTCGGGGACACAATTCACGCTGCAGCTGGTGCCACCGGCGCCCGGCTCCGTGATCGACTGGTATCAGGGCGTGAGCGGCGACATCGCGCACTCCACACACCTGTATTCAACGAACGTCTCGTACTTCCAGACGACGCCTCTTACGCAGACTACGACGTATTGGGCGCGCGTAACGAAGGGAACGTGCTGGAGCGACTCCCCGACGTATAGCGTCAACGTCTGCGTTCCGGTAATTGCCAGCAATCCCGCCAGCAGCATGATCAACGGCGGCGCCTCGGTGACGTTGTCGGTTGCCGCGAGTCCTGCCGCGCTCACATACCAGTGGTACACCGGCGCGCAGGGCGACACGTCCCATCCCATCAGCGGAGCGACGCTGGCGTCCTACACATTTTCTCCCTCGGTCACGAATTCCTACTGGGTGCGCGTCGCCGGCACGTGCGGCCTGTCGGTCGACAGCACCGCGGCAACCGTGACGATCTGTCAGCCTCCGTCAATCCAGTCGACCGCGATCAATGGGATCACCGGTACCTCGCTCTCAATCGCGCAGGGCCAGGCCGTCACCTGCTCCGTTATCGCGTCGGGCACGAACCTGACGTACCAGTGGTATAGCGGCGTCAACGGCAACACATCGTCACCGATCAGCGGCGCGACTGCGGCGCAGGTAACGACGTCACCGCAAAGCGCCGCCAGTTACTGGGTAGCGATCACAGGGACATGCGGCACGTTCGGCGGGTCAACATTCACGGTATCCGTTTGCACGACCCCGGTGATCACGACGCAGCCCCAGAGCGTGACCATCTTCAGCGGCGCGACGGCGACGCTCTCGATCGCGGCCAGCGAAGCGACATCGAGCGCGGTGACGTTTCAGTGGTATCGCGGAACGTCGGGCGATCAATCGACGCCGGTCGGCACCGGCGCGACCTTCACCACCCCGGCACTCACCTCGAACACAAGCTACTGGGTCCGCGCCTCGTGCGGTGTCTGCAACCCTGTCAACAGCCAGACGGCTACGGTGTCGATGTGTCCGATCGCGGCCAATCTCCCATCGCCGGGCGACGTCAGCATCGCCCTGGGACAGAGCGCCACACTGGCAACATACAGCGGCGCCGGGAACACCTATCAGTGGTACTTCGGAGCGAGCGGCAATACCAGTCAGACCGCGCCTTGCGCCTCGGCCAGTTGCACCTTCGCGCCATCCGTGACCACGTCCTACTGGTGCCGCGTGCAGAACGGAACGTGCGTCTCGTCGACCCCGTCCGGCACGATCTCCGTGTGCATTCCCACGATCACCTCGCACCCGCAGAGCATCATGATCAATCCGAGCACTTCGACGACCCTGACGGTCGCCGCGAACACTTCAGGCCTTACGTATCAGTGGTACATCGGCGCGAGCGGGACGACGACCTCGCCGATCGCCGGACAGACCTCGTCCACGCTGACGATTTCCCCCTCTTCAGCGACGAATTACTGGGTCCGCGTTACGGGAAGTTGCGGGCAGTCGGTCAACAGCAACACCGCCGCCGTCACCATCTGTCAGCCTCCTTCGATTTCGGGACCGGCGCCGTCGCAGTCGATCGTTCGCGGCCAAAGCACGGCCCTCCTGGTCACCGGGTCGGGAACAAACATGACCTACCAGTGGTACATCGGCCCCGCCGGAAACGTGGCCGGATCGGTCGCGATCGGCACGGGAACGCAGAGCATCACCGTCTCGCCGCAGGACACCACGACGTATTGGGCACGCGTCACCGGAACATGCGGAACCGCCAACAGCACGGCCGGCGTCGTGAATGTTTGCGCGTCGCCCGTGATCACTTCGCAACCGCAGAGCGTCTCGGTCTTCAGCGGCACCACGGCCACGTTGTCCGTGGCATCGAGCGAGGCCACGTCGACGCCGGTGACGTATCAGTGGTATCGCGGCAGCGCCGGAGATACGTCCGCGCCCGCCGGCACCGGTGCCTCGTTCGTCACGCCTGCCCTGACCACCCCGGCGGACTACTGGGTGCGCCTCGCGTGCGGCGTCTGCAGTCCGGTGGACAGCCAGACGGCGACGGTCTCGATCTGTCCCTATCCAGCCTCGCTGGCCTCACCCGGCACCTTCAATATCGCCCTCGGCCAGACGGCGCATCTGGCCACGGTCACCGGCAACAGCTACACGTGGTACATCGGCGCGAGCGGCAACACCACGCAATCGTTTTCGGTCGCGCCGTCGATCGACGTCAGTCCCTCGACGCTGACCAGTTACTGGTGCCGCGTGCAGAATGGAACGTGTGTTTCGTCGACGGCTACGGCCACCGTCAACCCGTGCGTACCGACGTTCACCCAGCATCCCGCGAGCATCACCATCGCCCCCGGTTCGTCGACGACGCTCACATCGTCCGCGAATACGGCCGGCGTTACGTACCGCTGGTATACCGGCGCGACGGGCAACACCGCCTCCCCCGTTACGAACGGTACCAACGCCACCCTCACCGTCACGCCGGGCGCGACGACAAGCTACTGGGTGCGCGCCACCGGTTCGTGCGGTGTCACCACCGATTCCACGACCGCCACGGTCACACTCTGTCAGCCGCCGGCCATCACCGCGCAGCCGCAGAACGCGAACGGGATCAACGCCGGATACACCACGTATCTCGCCGTTTCCGCGACCGGTTCCAACCTCACATATCAGTGGTATTACGGGGATTCCGGCGACACGTCGTCACCAGTCAATGGTGCGACCGGCGCGGCGTATTCGGTGCCTATTTATACGACGTCGAAAATGTGGGTTCGCGTATCCGGACAATGCGGATCGGTCAACAGCACTATGGCCTGGGCAAGCGTAAACCCGGTGATCACCGCGCAGCCGCAGCCGTCCCTCACCGTCGGTTATAACGCCACGGCAACGATCACGATCGCAGTGTCCGGCGCGTACCTCCACTTCGCCTGGAAGTGGGACAACGGCACGCCGATAGCGGGCGCGGCCGATTCCGCGACGCTCATCACGCCTTCGATCACCTCTTATGCAAACCTCTACTGCCAGGTCACGAGCGGCGCCGCGATTGTCACTTCTTACCAGACGGAGTTGAGGGTCTGCTACGACGGTCCCTGGATCAACTCGCTCACCAAATACCCTGGTTACGCGTACATCTCCGCGGGGAACGTCTACGACTACCAGTGGTATCAGGGCGCCCGAGGGGATACCTCGCATCCTTCGCAGAGCGGGTCGCCCGCGCTGGTCGTCTCGCCTCCCTCGGCAACTCAGTACTGGTGTCGCGTCTACTCATCCAGCACCGGAACGGGACCGACGTGTTACGCGGATAGCGACGTAATAACAATGCCCTGATCGATCGGGGAAGGCGCCGGCCAGCGTGCCGGCGTCTTCCAGCTCCGACGACGCACGCACGGATGACGCTCATCCTCACGCGCGAACGGCACTTCCGTCATTAACGCTCCCCGGCCCAACCGAGCTTTGCATTAACCGCAAATTTTGGAACCTGCTTTGCAGTGCGAGCAAACCCGCGCGCGCACTACAAATCTCGATGACCAGGAGCTTTTTCCAATGCGATTCTTCAAACCGGCTGTACTACTCATCTGCGTTCTCTTCGCCTCCACCGCTGCGTTCGCCGAGGGTCTTTGCTCGCCTGCCGGAACGCTGAGTTTCCCGATCACGCTCAACGGATCGCAATTCGGCGGACAGGGATCCGGCACTGCCTTCGGCGGCGGATTCGTCACACTCAATCCCAGCAACAACACGGCCACACTGCAGCTCAACACCGTCGGGCTCGGGCCGAACGTCACCTCCGCCAGCCTCTTGAACAACGGCGCAAACGTCCTGCCGTTCTTCAACTCGTCCAACGTCACCAGCCTTAGCGGCATGGACGGCAACGGCAACATCAATACGACCGTCACTCTGACGCAGGACCAGCTCAACGCGATCCTCGCCAATCCGAGCGCGTTCTCGTTGAACATCGCCACGGGCGAGTTTCCGAACGGCGCAATCAGCGGCTCGCTGATGAACAACAGAACGTTCAATGGTTCGTTCAGCGGCGCGAACGTCGTCGGCTCGACCGGCGCCAACGGAGCCGGCGGTGCGTTCTCGGCGAACATCGCACCGAATCCGGACGGCAACGGCAGCACGCTTTTTTACAGCTTCACGCCTTCCGGTATCGGCAATTCTTTCACCGGCCTCTCGCTGAACCAGGGCGGCATCGGCGCGGCCGGCACTCCGTTCCTGTCACTCTCGAACGGCGGAACGCTGACGAACGGCCGCTTCACCGGATCGACGCAGCTCACGACGGCGCAGGCTCAGGCGCTGATGGGCAATCCGGGCAATTTCTTCGTCACCGCCAACACCGCGCAATTTCCGAATGGCGCCGCCCGCGCGCAGTTCGCAGCGACGCAGAACGAGCTTTGGTTCCCCGTCGCCGGCAGCGTCCGCGGCGCACTCGGCAATCAGTGGACCACCGACCTGCGCATCTACAACGCATCGAACGCGGCGCCGGCCACCGTCACGATGGAGCTCTTCCCCACTGGACAGAGCAACTTCACCAGCGGCGGCACCATGAACGCGATTGGAGCCTCGACCATGAGCGTCAACGCACGCGCCACCAGCTCCATCGCGAATGTGACGCAGGGGCTGTTCTCGAATTTCAACGGCATCGGCGCGCTGCGGATTACGAGCGATCAGCCGGTCATCGCCGTCGAACGGATTTACGACGCGAACGGCACCGGAGGTGCGAACACGGCCAACATCGCGGCCTCGGCGCAGCCGATCCTCGGCCGCACCATGTGCGACGCCCTCTCGCGCGGCGTGCTGGTCGGCATCTCCAGCAGCGTCAACAACAACTCCAGCACCAGCGTTCACTCGAACGTCGGCTTCTTCAATCCGAACCCGTCTGCAGTCACCGTGGTGGTGAACGCGAATAACGCGCTAGGCAATGCGTTCGGCGCGGCGCAGACTCTCGTGCTCCAGCCGTTCCAGCTGATGCAGATGCCGTTTACGGGCGCGACCGGTACGGGCCTGGTAAACGCTTCGTCCGACATCTCGGATGCCGTGCTCACCTTCCAATCCTCGGCGCCAATCTTCGCGTACAGCTCCGTGGTCAACAACAACAGCGGCGACACGCACGTGTCGTTCGCGCGCGAGGACCATTCTTCGCCCGCCATCGCGCAGTCGGACCTGGCCGCCATCGTCAACGCAGCGAACGCCGGCGAAGTGCAGGAAGGACAGCTCGCGATGACGCAGGGCAGCGCTGCGGCCGTTCGCCAGTTCGCACAGCAGATGGTCACCGACCACACGAATGCGCTGGCGCTGGCGCAGGGCGCGTTCGTGTCCCTCGGCCTCACGCCGTCGGCGAACAATCCTACCGCGCAGTTCCTGCAGACGCAGACGCAGCAGGAGATCGCACTTCTGAGCACGCAATCGGGCACGACGTTCGACCGGACGTACATGCAGGAGCAGGTCACCGATCATCAGAAAGTTTTGCAGATGATCGATACGATCCTGCTTCCCTCGGCTGCCACATCGCCGCAGCTGACGACGCTGCTCCAGCAGATGCGCGCCACCGTCGCGCAGCACCTCGCATCGGCGCAGACGATCCTCACGCAGCTCCCGTAAGCACCAGCGCTGCGTGCCGCGCCCTAAGGTGACGCGGCACGCAGTACTCTCGCGCATCACGCGCCAGGACGGCGAACGGCACTTCCGGCACCGACTCCCTCTGGTGTACTCTTTGTAGAGAC
>DASYJY010000187.1:0-14306 GCA_035995985.1 Thermoanaerobaculia bacterium
GTCCGTTCCGGCGCACGCATCGCGCAATCGATTCCACCCTGAGGCTGATCGCGCTCTCCCGGTTTCTGCTCAACGAATGCGAGACCTTCGCCGGCGTGCGTCCGCGCTGGGCGACGCGGCGGATCCAGCGGGTGTCGGACCGGCTCGTCGAGGCCGCGGCCCGCTTGCGGCGCGGCGTGGAGTGCCTGAGTACGACGTACGACTGCTTTGCTCACGCTCCCGCGGACGCGGTCGGCGCTTCCAATCGGCTGATCGATGCGATGACCGATTGGCTCGACGCCGAAAAGCAGATTTTCCTGCTCTCGAAGCGGCTGGAGGATACGTCCGCCAGGCTGGCCGCGTACATCGAATCCGGCATTGCGCCGCCTCTCGATCTGGACGAGCTTCTCAAGAAGGAAGGACCCGTTCGGAAGCCGATCGTCCTCCGGATCCCGGCGCCGAGGGTCCTGTCGATCGAGAACAACCGCATTTTCTGCATTCATATCCGGCGTCAACGGTCGGCTCGTCTCACTGTCGCCGAGGCTCCAAGACGGATCTTCAGGGGCCGTGCTCCTCCGCTCCTCTCAACCTGCTCGCTCTGATCACCGCAGTTGAGATTGAGAAAGAAGGAGAAAGAACCATGTCCACAATCAATGAAGTACCCGTTACACCCACGTCCCACGCCGATATCGCGCAAGCGCGTGTCGAAGAAGTTCGTTCCATGAGGGAGCGCATTCCGGATCTCGTGATCCCCGATTCCAAAGGCGCCAGCCGGAAGCTGGTCAGCGCCGCCACGGTTCCGCCGCAGTTCATCGAACTGACGGCGGTGGCGGTGAAGAACAGCGAGGCGCTCGTGCGCAAAGGGGGCGCCGATCCGTCGCAGCTCCGCAACCTGATGAGCTATGCCGAGGCGTATGAACCGCTGGCGGATGAGTCGGAAGCACTTGCTCAGTTCGTCCGGCACAGCGTGATTACGGCCAGGCACAAGGCGGGGAGTGACGCACTCACCACCTATGCGATTGCGCGGGTTCTGGCGAACCGTCGCGAGACCGCCGATCTCGCTCCGCACGTCGCTGACATGCGCCGCGCCCTCGGCAAGCGCGGCCTCGCACGCGTAGCCAAGCCCGCGCCCGTCCCGACGCCGCAGAGGTAGCGCGGAGCCGGTTCGCGTAGGAAACCTCGCGCGGGCGCGTCCGAAGGCGCGCCCGCGCATTTGTTTCTCGGCCGGACGCTGGCGTCCTCGCCGCCGAACCGCGAACCCCTAAGAATTCGCTGGTAACCACGCGACGGCGCAAGCCTCCCATTCGGCAGCGAGACGCAGCCGAGCCAGCTGGCGAGACGCCAGCGCTCCGGCGCGCAAACGCTTAGGTTTAAGTTAATGGCTAGAGGAGACTCTCGCTCGTCTCCGCATCGAAGAGATGCATCGACTCGATATCCACGCTCATCGAGATCGTCTCGCCAGCGCGTGGCGTGACGGTTGGTTCGAAGATCGCGACCAGCTTTGAATCTCCGCTGCTGGCGTAGACGATTGTTTCGTGTCCGATTGGTTCTACGACGTCGACGTTTGCGGGGATTGATCCATTTGCCGCGTGGTGGAGATGCTCGGGACGGATTCCAGCGAGTACTCGCTGGCCCTCGGTGACATGGCCGCGGAACTTTGGGGCTAGCGGCAGGGTGAACGATGACGTTTTGAGCGTTTCGCCGGCGACCGTCGCGGCGATCAGGTTCATTGGCGGGGTGCCGATGAACTGGGCGACGAATGCGTTCGCGGGCGACTCGTAGACTTCGCGCGGCGTGCCGACCTGCTGGATTTTTCCTTCGCGCATGACGGTGATGCGGTGGCCCATCGTCATCGCTTCGACCTGGTCGTGGGTGACGTAGACCGAGGTTGTGCCGAGGGTGGATTGGAGTTTCGTGATTTCGGCGCGGGTCTGGACGCGGAGTTTCGCGTCGAGGTTGGAGAGCGGCTCATCGAAGAGGAAGACGGCGGGCTGGCGGACGATGGCGCGGCCGACAGCGACGCGTTGGCGTTGTCCGCCGGAGAGATCCTTCGGTTTTCGTTCGAGCAGGTGCGACATGCCGAGGATTTCGGCGGCCGAGGCGACGCGTTTGGCGCGCTCGGGCGCGGGCACCTTGCGCATGCGCAGACCGAACTCGAGGTTCTCGCGCACGCTCATGTGCGGGTAGAGCGCGTAACTTTGAAAGACCATCGCGATGTCGCGGTCCTTCGGCGCGAGGTCGTTCACGACGCGGCCGCCGATCGAGATCGTGCCCGCGCTGACGTCTTCGAGGCCGGCGATCATGCGCAGCGCGGTTGACTTGCCGCATCCCGAGGGACCGACGAGCACCATCAGCTCGTGGTCTTTGACGTCGAGGTTGAGGTGCTCGATGACGGAGATATCGCCGTACCGCTTTGCCACTTCACTGAAGGTCACTCCGGACATGCGGGAAAGAGTAACTGACATGGCAGGGGGCTCGCATCTTATTTTGAACAATGCTCCGTCCACGCAAGCCGCTGCTCATCGTCCCGATCCGTGACCGCCGTCAGCGGCGCCGCATTCTGACGATCAAAAACTGTGCGATCACCATGCTGTCCGTTGCGGTGGTTGTCGCCACGATCTCGACGTACAACGCGGCACGCCGCGCGCCGGCGAACGAGTACGGACGCCTGTTCCGCAGCGAGGTGGCGCCGGCGAATGCGACGGTTCCTCGCAAGGTAGACATCATCGAGGAAGGAGCGGCCGATGATCGCGGCACCGATTCGATGCTCGTCGCGCCCGCCGCACGCGAGCATACGGATTCGCCGGCGCTGATGCCCGCACCAGCGCCACGCGTTGCGGTCGCGTCACCGTCCGCAATCGATAACGTACGCGGACATGGAACGACGATCGTCGGCGACGGCAGCGGCGTAGCGGTCGTGCCCGCGCCGACCACGTCCACCGCCCCTCGGCCTGTGCTTTCGGGCGGCATTTTCAAGCAGCAGTAGCTCCTACGTCTTCCCCAGACTCTCCGGAGCGCGAACGCGGCCGGCGATGCCGCAGAGAATCAGCAGCGTCACGACGTAAGGCACGGCGAGCAGCAGGTGAAATGGCACGCCGCGTCCGCTCGCCTGCAACGCGTACTGCGCGGCGGCGGCGATGCCGAAGACCGCCGTGCCGAGGAGAGCGCCTTTGAATTTCCAGCGTCCGAAGATGACGATGGATAGGGCAATGAAGCCGCGGCCGGCCACCATGTTTTCGGCGAATCCGCTCGATAGTGCGAGCGCGAGGTAAGCGCCGGCCAGTCCTGCGAGAACGCTCTCGATCGCGAGCGCCGTCCAGCGATGAAGCGCGACCGAAGCGCCGTTTGCGGTCACGGCGGCCGGGAGCTCGCCGCAGGCGCGGAGGCGGAGGCCGAAGCGTGTTCGCCAGAGCAGAAACGCCAGCGCGATCGGGATCGCGATCCAGGCCAGCGGCACGACGAAGTCGACGCCGAGTCGCGGGATCGGCTGATTGAAGATGTCGTTCTGCTGCAGCTCGCGGTAGACGAAACCGGTAAGACCTTGCGCGAGCAGGACGATCGCGGTGCCGGTGACGATCTGGTCGGCGCCGAAGCGGAGCGCGAAGAGTCCGAACAGCGCGCCGACGATCGCGGCGCCGGCGATGCCGCCGACAAATCCGAGCATTACGCTGTGCGTCAGTTGTGCGGTGATCACGGCGGTCATCGCGGCGGTGAGCATCATCCCTTCGATGCCGAGGTTGATCATGCCGGCGCGTTCGACGACGAGCTCGCCGAGGACGGCGAGGAGCAGCGGCGTCGAGGCGACGATCGCAAGGGGGATGGCGGCGAGGAGTTGGTGCGTCATGGCGCGACTCCCGAAACCTGCGGCCCGGAACGCTGGCGTCCCGCCGGCTGGCCCGGCGGCGTCTCGCCGCCGAGGGTGGGAGGGCGGCTACTCGGCTGCTGTCCACCGCCCACCCTCGGCGGCGAGGACGCCGCCGGGCCAGCCGGCGAGACGCCAGCGCTCCGGTTGCGTCTCGTGAAGACGATCATCACCAGGATCACGATCGCCTGACCGAAGGTCGCGACGGTCGACGAGATCCCCGCCGTGCGTTGCAGTTCTCCCGCGCCGGTGGTGAGTGCGCCGAAGAAAAATGCCGAGGCGATCGCGCCGAGCGGATGGAGTTGCGCGAGGAGTGCGACGGCGATTCCGGCGTAGCCGTAGCCGGCCGCGAAGCGTTCGAAGAGGCGGTGCGTGACGCCGAGGAGCTCGATGCCGCCGGCGAGGCCGGCCATCGCTCCGGAGATTGCCATCGCCCGGACGAGTTGCGCGTCGACATTGACGCCGGCCCATTTCGCGGCGCTGCGATTGAATCCGCTGGCGCGGAGTCGAAGTCCTTCTGCTGTTCGGTAAAGCAGGAACCAGGCGGCGATCGCGGCGACTACGGCGAGCACGATTCCGGCGTGCAAATCGCCGAGCATCGGGAGCATCGACGAAACCGACACCGCATCGCTCTGCGGATACTTTCCGCTCGCTTCCTGCAGCGGACCGTTGACGGCGTATCCGAGTAAATGAATGGCAATGAAGTTGAGCAGGATCGTCGTCAGCACTTCGGGGGCGTTGCGCCAGAGACGCATGGCCGACGCGATGGAGGCCCAGATCGCGCCGGCGATGAGCGAGGCTGCGATTGCGGCGATCATTCCGTATCGCGCCGCGAGAAATGCGCCGAGGGCGCCGGCGAGGAACTGCCCTTCGCCGCCGATGTTCCAGACGCCGGCGCGGAAGGCGATGGCGACGGAGAGGCCGGTCAGCAGAAGAGGGATCGATTTCAGTAGCGTCCCTTGCAGCGCGAACGTCGATCCAACGGAACCGCTGATGAGGATGGACAGCAGTTCGCGCGGCGAGTGTCCGAACGCGATGCCGGAGAGGGCGAGGAGGGCGACCGAGAAGATTGCAGCAGCTGCGGCGATCGCGATTCTTGGAAGTGGGGAGTGGGGGGTGGGGCGTGGGAGTTTCGTCATGCTCCCACTCCCGCCATCAGAACCGGCGCGCGTTCCGCTGCCTCTGATGGCGACATTCGCGCGCTCAGCACACCGCGGTAGATCACGTGAATGGCGTCGCCGAGGGCGAAGGCTTCGTCGAGGTCGGAGGTGATGAGGAGGATGGCGGCGCCGCGCGCGGCGGCGGTGCGCAGTTCGTCGTGTACGAAGCGCGTGGCTTCGATGTCGAGGCCGCGTGTCGGTTCGGCGGCGACGATGATTTCCGGTTTTCGCTCGAGCTCACGCGCGAGGATCACCTTTTGTTGATTGCCACCCGACAGCGATCCGGCGCGTTGCAGCGGCGACTGCGCGCGGATGTCGAATCGCTCGATCAACTCCGCGGCGCGGCGCGCGGCCGCGCGCGGATTCCAGCGCGGCTCGGCGAGGGCGATGTTTTCGGCGATGGTCATCTCGGCGATCAATCCGTCGCGCGCGCGATCCTCGGGGATGTGCGCGACGCGTCCGCGAAGCGTGTCGCGCAGTTTCTCGGCGAGCTCCGATTGGCCATTGCCGGCGACGCCGATGATGGCCACGATCTCGCCGGGATGGACTTCGAGCGCGTCGAGTCGTAGCGCCGCTTCACCGCGAATCGAGCGAGCGGTGGTTGCGACGTCGCGCGATCTTCGCTCCACCATCGCTTCAGCCAATTGCTCGGCTGTCATCGCGCCGCCGTCGACGATGATTCGTCCACGCCGCATGACCACGATTCGCGAGGCCACTTCCAGCACCTCGGGGATCTTGTGGCTGATGAAGACGACGGTGACGCCGTCAGCGGCAAGGCGGCGCATGACGCCAAAGAGTTCGCGCGCCTCTGCGGGGGCGAGGACGGAGGTGGGCTCGTCGAGAATCAGAAATCGTGGATGGCCGGCGATCGCCTTGATCAGTTCCAGCTTCGATTTCTCGCCGACGGAGAGATCGGCTACGCGGCGATGAAATCCACGAAGCTCGATGCCGGAGTCCCGGATGATCTCCGCGGCGTCGCGTCCCCACGTCGCCAGCCCGAGGTTCTCGGCGATGGTGAATTCGTTCACGAGGAGGAAGTGCTGGTGGACGATGCCGGCCTTCGTGTAGTCGACGGTGCCGGTGTCCGGAGTCAGCTCGCCGGCGGCGATCGACATCAGCGTCGTTTTCCCCGCGCCGTTTTCGCCGACGAGGCCGACGATCTCGCCTTCAACGAAGTCGAGGGAGACGTCGTCGACCGCGACATTCGCGCCGAAGGATTTTGTGATGTGCGACAGGCGCATGGGGACGGTTCACGCGGGGAACGCGGAGGGGCGGAGAAAGACAGAGAGAATCGCTTTTCTCCGCCTCTTCGCGTGCTCCGCGTGAACCCGTTCTCTAGAACTTTCCTCGCGGCACTTCGAATTTGCCGCTGCGGATGTCGGCTTCGATGCGCGACACCTCGGCAACCGTCTTCGGCGAGAGCGTCGTCTTCAGTTTGTCGTTCCAGGCCAGCGAGACGATGTTGTCGTGCATGCCCAGCCAGTAGACCTGCGGTTTGAACTGGTGGTCATGGATGAGCCGGGCCATGTGCAGGATGGCGGCGGGGACGTCGAGGACGGCGGAGGCGACGATCACGTCGGGGGCCATATCGTTTTGATTTTTGTTCGAGCCGAAGCAGCGGACCTTGCGTTCCTGGCAGGCCTGGAAAACGCCGCGGCCGGCTTCGTTGGCCTGATGAAAGATGAAGTCGCAGCCGGCGTTGATGAGCGAGAGCGTGGCCAGCTTCGCGGCGCCGACGTCATCGAAGTTGCCGGTGTAGATCTCCTTCACTTCGAACTTCGGATTGACCGACTGCGCGCCGGCTTTGAAGGCGAGGAATGTCGAGGCGATCGACGGCAGGTTGATGCCGCCGACCAATCCCGCCTTCCCGGTTTTCGATTCGCGGGCGGCGATCACGCCGAGGAGGTAGGTGGCCTGCTCGAGTTGAAAAACCATGGGCGAGACGTTCGGCGCAATCGAGCTGCCGGACGTGGTGATGAAGATCGTCTTCGGATACTGCTTGCCCGCTTTCAGAGCCGCGTCCTGAAATTCGAAGCCGTGGCCGAAGGCGAGATCGAATCCTTTCGCGCCGTAGGAGCGAAAGCCTTCCTCGAACTCGGCGGGCGTTTTCGTTTCCTGATTCGAGATCTCGGCGCCGAGTTGTTTGTGAATCTGCTGCAAGCCTTCGTAGGCGATTGCGTTCCAGCCGCCGTCGTTGATGGAGCCGGTGGTGAGGAGGCCGACCTTCATCGGCGGGGCTGTGGCAGGACTGGCAGGAGCAGGCTCGTGTTTCGGACAGGCGAGCAGAAAGAGCGGAAGAACGGCGAGCGCTGCAATTCGTTTCATGCGCGGGATTGTATTGCGCCGCGCCGCACGGCAAGCCGCGCCGATTTGTGGTATCTCCTCACCGCGCAGGGAAGGAGGCGCAACGCATGGATGACATCGATCGCGAAGGCAATGGTGGCGATGACGACGAACAGTTCGAGCAGATGATCGTGGAGAACAGCATCCTGCTTCACAGCATCGCGGCGCTGCTGGTCCGCAAGGGCGTGATCAAACAGGAAGAGATCGACGCCGAGATGGACAAGCTTTACGACGAGATGGAGAAATTCGACGGCGAATGAGCCCTCCCGCAGAGTGGAATAGGTTCGGTCCTGTGATGTTTGGACCGGCGTTCAACGAACCGGAGAAACTGATGAAAACTCGTAACTTTCTGATCGCCGCGATCCTCACCGCAGCCGCCGCCACGAGCGCGTTTGCGGCGCTCTCGCCGGCCAAAGCCGACTGGGGAAAAGGGCCGGCGCAATACATCATGACGGCCGAGGAGAAAGCGGCTTGGAAGAACCTCCAGACTGACGCCGCGGCCGATGAGTTCATCGCGCTCTTCTGGGCGCGCCGCGATCCGACGCCGGCCACGCCGCGCAACGAATTCCGCGAGGACTTCGAGGCCCGCGTCAAAACCGCCGACGCCCAGTTCAGTCACGGGCGGACGAAGGGCTCGATGACGGACCCGGGACGGATGCTGATCATCTTTGGCGGCCCCAGTCTTCCGGTTAAACAGATCGTGACGCAGGGCCCGGCGCAGGCGAGCGGTACGGGTGAGGACACGCACACCGGGGGAGCGGGCAGCTTCGGCGATTCGGGCGGCTCCGCCGATCAGGTGTGGACCTACGAAGGGGAGCTGTCGCAGAAGCTCTTCGGAGTTCCGCGTCTGGAAGTGAAGTTTCACGATCAATATCGGAACGGCGACTTCCGGCTGGCCACGCCGTTCGTCGATCCGCAGTCGAACGCCGTGCAGAAGATGGTGGCCAGCTTCATCACGCAGCCGAACCTGACGAAAGTTCCGACGTACGAAACGGCCGCGGCCGCGCCGGTGAAGGCCGCGCTTCCGACGACGCCGGTTGCCGGCATCAAGACGGCCGCGCTCGAAGCCGCGCTTGCGGATGCGAAAGCGGGAAAGGCGTCGAACAAAGGCGCCGCGTTCGTCTATGCGGAGTTCGTCTCGCCGGCCGGCGATCCGTTCGTGCCCGTGGCGGTCTACGTTCCGGCGTCGTCGAGCATCGCCGCCGATGGCGCCGACACGATCTTCGGCGCCGTCGAAGACGCGTCGGGCACGCGCGTGACGACGTTCGAAGATCCGGCCAAGCTGACCGCGTCGCGCACCGACTACTTTGTCGACAAGTCATTGACGTTGCAGCCGGGCAAGTACACGGCCATCGTCGGTCTGGCCAAGGGCGGACAGCCGGTCCTCGTCACGTCGGGCCCGATCGAAGTGGCCGGTCCTTCGAAGGAAACCGTCGGAACGTCGCGCCTGATCCTCTCCGACAACGTCTACGAGCTCGGCACGGCCGAGCCTCCGAAATCGCCGTTCGCGTTCGGGAAGCTGAAGATCGTGCCGAGAGGCAACCTCACCTTCAAGAACAACGATGAGTTGAACTACTTCGTCGAGGTCAACAACCCCGGCATCGACACGGCCACGAACCTGCCGAAGCTGCAGTTCAAGCTCGACCTCTCCGGCGGGCCGGACAAGAAGACGATCAGCGCGCCGCTGACCGATGCCGCGCCGCTGCCGCTGACCGGCGCGCCCGGCCCCGGCCACTACGCGATCCTCAGCACGATTCCGCTGGCCGAGGTCAAGCCGGCGCTGAAGGCGGGCGACTACACGCTGAAGATGAAGATCGTCGACGTGGTATCGAAGCAGTCGTACACCGTCGAACAGAGTTTCAAGGTTGGCGGATAAGGGAGTGGGGGGTAGGGTGTGGGGAGTGGGAGATTGAATCGCTTCAATCGGCCTGATTCGCTCCCACACCCTACTCCCCACACCCCACACCCTCTACAATCACCTATGCCCTTTGCCACCATCGAAGAAGCCGCGGAGCTGTATCGCCGCGGACAGGTCGTGATCATCGTCGATGACGAGGATCGCGAGAACGAGGGCGACCTCTGCATCGCCGCGGACAAAGTCACGCCGGAGTCGGTCAACTTCATGGCGCGCTACGGCCGCGGACTGATCTGCCTTGCGCTCACCGAGGAGCGTTGCGAGCAGCTCGAACTGCCGCTGATGGTCGAGCACAACACGTCGAACTACGGCACCGCGTTCACGGTGTCGATCGAAGCGCGCGGACGCGTCACTACCGGCATCTCCGCACACGATCGCGCCGAAACGGTTCGGGTTGCGATCGATCCGCGCACAAAACCGGCCGACCTGCTGCGGCCCGGTCATGTCTTTCCGTTGCGCGCGAAAAAAGGTGGGGTATTGAAACGCGCAGGCCAGACCGAGGCATCGGTCGACCTGGCCATGATCGCGGGGATGACTCCCGCCGCCGTCATCTGCGAAATCATGAATGAGGACGGGACGATGGCGCGGATGCCCGATCTGCGCGAGTTCGCCGTCCAGCACGGGCTGAAGATCATCTCGGTGGCGGACATCATCAATCACCGCATGAAGAACGAGAAGCACGTGCACTCCCTCGCTTCTCCCCACATGCCAACGCCGTACGGCGAGTTCCGCGTGCACCTGTATAAGAGCGACATCACTGGCGAGGAGCATGTCGCGCTGGTGATGGGCGAGCTCTCCGAGAACGATGAGGTTCTCGTGCGCGTCCATTCGTCATGCCTGACCGGCGACGTTTTCCACTCGGCACGCTGCGATTGCGGCGATCAGCTCGACCGCGCCTTCGAGCTGGTGGCGAAGGAACGGAAGGGCGTCATCCTCTATCTATTGCAGGAAGGGCGCGGCATCGGTCTGCTGAACAAGCTGAAGGCGTACGAGCTTCAGGAGCTGGGTCACGACACGATCGAGGCGAATGAGAAGCTCGGCTTCCCCCCCGACATCCGCGACTACGGCACCGGCTCGCAAATCCTTCGCGACCTCGGCGTCCGCAAGATCCGCCTGCTGACGAACAATCCCGCCAAGTACGTCGCCATCGAAGGCTTCGGCCTCGAGATCGTCGAGCGTGTGCCGCTGGAGATCGCGCCGTCGAACGACACGCGCAAGTACCTCGAGGCGAAGAAGAAGAAGCTCGGCCACATCTTGGAGCTGGTGTAGAGGACGCGGGAGTCGGGGGTCGGGAGTCGGGGGTCGTAGATTAAAACTTTCCGACACCCGACACCCGACACCCGACACCTGAACACAGGAGCACACTTGGGAACTCACACCGGACCGATTCTCGAAGGCCGCGGCGACAGCGATTACGAGCGCTACGTCCGCGTGCCGGAGTTGCTGGAGCTGCAGAAGCCGGTCGCGGAACTGTCGCATCCCGAGGAGCGGCTGTTTCAGACGACGCATCAGGCGGCGGAGTTGTGGCTGCATCACGTCGACTACGAAATCGGACGGGCGATCGAGCTGATCGCCGCGGACGACATCGCGCTCGCCGCCGAGCTACTCGATCGCTGCGCGCGCATCATCAATCTCCTTCGCCAGCAGATCGTGATCCTGGAGACGATGGCGCCGGCTGACTACCACGTCATCCGCACCAGCTCGCTCGGGCGAGGCAGCGGTCAGGAATCGCCGGGCTTCGCGAAGCTGCTCGAAGTCGGCAAGCGCGTCTGGCCGGTCTTCGAAGCGCTCCTCGTACGCCGCTCGCTGTCCGTGATCGAGATTGAGCGGAAGCCGCGCGAGCATGCGGAGATGTTCCGCCTCGTGCAGGCCATGCTCGACTACGACGAAGCCTTTCTCAACTGGCGCTACTCGCACATGCGGCTGGCGTTTCGCGTGATCGGATCGAAGGTGATGTCGCTGAAGAATGTGCCGGCGGCGCAACTGGAGCAGGGGACGCGCGAGCCGCTTTTTCCGGAGCTGTGGGAGACGATCAGCGCGCTCACCGGCGAGTTCAAGCCGAGTTACTGATGCCGGTTTCCTTATCACGTTCTCGTGTGTCGAAGCGTGCTGGCAAGCGTGAAAAATAACAACGCATGAATCCAACTAAAACTTTTAGTATCAGGTGCTACGAACGCCTTGACGCTGCAAAAGTCGATGGGTATAGTCGCACGCCATTGTCTCGGAGGGGGCCGGCCACCGCCCGGACAGCCTCACAGCCGCTTCAGGAATCCGCGACGTACCACTACGCTTGGAGTTAGACATTTCATGAAAAAGGTTTCGTGCCTGATTGCGGCACTGACTCTCGCCCTCTCCTCGTTCGGCTGCACCAAAATCCGGGCGCGCATGGAGATCAAGGCCGCCAACGAGGCCTATCAGAAGGAAGACTACGCCGGGGCGTTGCCGCACTACCAGGCGGCGCGGCAGATCGACCCGAGCTTCCCTGATCTCGATCGTCTGGTCGGCTACTCCGAGATCGGACTGTACGTTCCGGACGACAAGTCGGCCAACAACGAGAAGCACGCCGACCGAGCCATCCTCGAGCTGAACAACTACCTCCAGAAACGGCCCGACGACCGCATCGCCCGCGACGCGCTGATCAACATGTATCTCAACGCGAACCGCACCTCGCAGGCCATCGACTACTTCCGCAACTATCTGACCGCGCATCCCGCCGATCTCGAGGCGGTCAAGTCGATCGCCACACTGTACGCGAAGCAGGGTGACTTCAACGAGTCGCTGAACTGGTATCAGAAGATCACGCTGCTCGATTCGAAGAATCCCGAAGCGTTCTACATCTTCGGCGTGGTCTGCTACGAGAAGGTGTCCAAGAACCCGCCGGCTGATGTCGCCCAGAAGATGGAGATCATCAACCGCGGAAAAGACGCGCTTCAGCACGCCATCGACATGAAATCGGATTACGCCGAGGCGATGGCCTACCTCAATCTGTTGTGGCGGCAGCAGGCTCTCGTCGATGCGCTCACCGATCCGGTGAAAGCACAGGCTGACGTCGCGCAGGCTGACGCGATACGCAACAAGACCATGCAGATCTTCGCCGCGAGGAAGGCCGCGGGCGCGAAGAAGAGTTAGCGCAACGCTTCTGACGAATACAGGCAAAGACAAATGTTCGAATCTACCGTCGTCGAATCCAAGAAACAGAAAGTCGGCATCCAGCGGCTGTTGACGTTGCCGGTCTCGGTGGCGCTTCACGTCGTCGTCGTTGTAGCAGTCGTCGTCGGAGCAATCTGGAACGTCGACTTCCCGACGAACTCGCCCGCCCAGGTGGCGCAATACTCGGTCGCCTCCGCGCCGCCGCCACCGCCTCCTCCTCCGCCGCCGCCCAAAGCGGCAACGGCCACGCAGGTCGTGAAACCGGTCGAGGTTCCGAAGAACATCCAGGAAATGGCTCCCACCACCGTGCCTGAAAAGGTGCAGCCGGTGGCCACGCAGGCGTCCGACGCAGGCGTGACCGGCGGTGTTGAAGGTGGTGTCGAAGGCGGTGTGGCCGGTGGTGTCGTCGGCGGCGTCGTCGGCGGCGTGATCACCGAGGCTCCTCCGCCGAAGGCGCCGGACGCGCCGTTGCGCGTCGGCGGCGACGTCAAAGCGCCGGTGGCCATCAGCAAGGTCGATCCCGTGTATCCCGAGGTGGCCCGTAAGGCGCGCATCTCCGGAATCGTCATCGTCGAGTGCACGATCAGCAAAAACGGCGACGTCACCGACATTCATGTCCTCAAGCCATTGCCGTTCGGTCTCGACCAGGCCGCCGTCGATGCAGTCAGACGCTGGAAATTCAAACCGGGTACTCTCAACGGGCAGCCGGTGGACGTCATCTTCAATCTCACCGTCAATTTCAAACTGAACTAAAAACGTCCGGCCTGCCCTGACGTCATTGGAGGGAACTGCATCATGGATATGAGTCTCGGAGCGTTGTGGGTTTCTATGTCGACCGCGGCAAAAGGCATCGTGATCGTGATGATCATCATGTCGATCTACTCGATCTGGGTCATGATCGAGCGCTTCATCACTTTCCAGGCCGCGAAGAATCAGTCGCTCAAGCTGCTCGGCGCGCTCTCGAACGTGCTGACCAAAGGCGACTACCAGCAGGCCATCGACATCACCAAGAAGTACAAGCAGTCGCACCTGGCCAAGGTCATCTCGGCCGGCCTGCTGGAGTTTGAAGCGGCCCGCCGCGACAAACGCTACAGCGATCCGGAAGTCGCGGTCGAGGCAGCACGCCAGGGTATGGACCGCACCGCCATGATCACGGTCGCGGAGCTGAAAGAGAACCTCGGCGTTCTCGCCACCATCGGCGCCACGGCACCGTTCGTCGGTCTCTTCGGCACCGTCATCGGCATCATGCACGCCTTCGGCAAGATGGCCACCTCGGGCGGCGGTATCGCCTCCGTGTCGGCCGGTATCGCCGAAGCTCTTTTGACGACAGCCTTCGGTCTCTTCGTCGCCATCCCGGCGGTCTGGGCGTACAACTACTTCCAGAACCGCGTCGACCGCTTCACGGTCGAGATGTCGAACTCCGGCTCGGAGATGTCCATCTACTTGCTGAAGGAAGCCGGCACGCATGGCAACTCATCGGTGGCATAGCTCGGTCGGGAAGTTCACCGCCGCGGCGCTGACTTCCGACATCAACGTCACACCACTGGTGGACGTCTGCCTCGTGCTGCTCATCATCTTCATGGTGGTCACGCCCATGCTGCAGAAAGGCGTGCCGGTCAACCTTCCGGTGACGGAAGATCCCGAGAAGACTCCCGATACGGACAAGCAACTCCAGATCTCCGTGAAGTCCGACGGCACCGTCTACCTCGGATCGTTACCAGTGCTCAAAGAGCAGATGCTGAGCGAGCTCCAAAAGATCCACGACCGTACGCCCGACCGGGAGATTGCGGTCAAGGGCGACAAACTCTCGAAGTACGGCGCGGTCCTCGATGCGCTCAAAGCCTGCCGCGAGGTCGGCTTTAATAACGTCGGACTGATCGCACAACCCAAGAAGGGT
>DASYJY010000188.1:0-35626 GCA_035995985.1 Thermoanaerobaculia bacterium
CCACGACGCGCAGCTTGCGAATGCGGCCCGAAATCGGGAGCGCGCTCCACGATGTCGCGCGCAACTTCGCCGCCTCCTTCCGCATGTACGACTTCTGCCGGTCGATGAAACGGCGCAGATCTTTGCGGTCGTCGTGGATGATCCATTCGCGCAGCCTTTCCACGCGCCCGTTCACGCGCACGCGTTGCGTATGGCCGTCCTGCCAGATCTCGAACGCGCCGCGGCGGAGGAGCACCTCGCGCGGCGTGTAGAGCGTGGCGCGCAGCGGATGTCCGTCGATGGCATAGACGAACGCGGCCGAATACGCGGCGAGATCCGGCGGTGGATCGAGCGAGGCCATCTCGCGCACGATTGCCTCGGGGACGAAGTAGTCGGCATCGAGCGTGAGCACCCACGGCGTCGTCACCTGCTCGACGCCGAAACTCCATTGCCGGTCATGGGAATCGAACTCGCGCTGTACGACGCGAACGTTCGCAAATCGCCGCGCGATTTCGACAGTCGCATCGCTGCTCATGCTGTCGACGACGACGACCTCGCGCGCCCACGTCAGCTGCGTCAGCGTCCGGCCGATGTTCGCCTCCTCATTGCGCGTCAGGATCAGCGGTGTGATGCGGTCGAGAATCACCCTCGCTCCCGTTTCAGAGCGCGCTTCATCGCGCTGTGGACGAGGATCGCGTTGCGGAATCCTAGGAGGCGCGCGAGAACGCGCATCGACCGCTGTTGCTCTTCATCGCGCGGCTGGAAGTGCGGATCGAGGGCGCGGATGTGAACGGCCGCCGCATCGAATGCATGGCGGTCGTGCAGGCTGAGGACACGAATCTCCTTGTAGAAGTACTGGGCCAGCCGCCGCCGTCGTGCGGCCGTCAAAACGCCGTCCTTTGCAAGCCGTTCTTCGATTTTCTGCAGGATTCGATGATGTTCGCGTGCATTCGCGAGCATCGTTGTCGTCGTCGCGCGCATGCCGGAATGCTCGCGCATGATGTACGCGGATCCTTCGACCGTCGTGATCGCGTTCGCGCCGAGGGCGGCCTGGCAAAAGTAATCCCAATCGTCGAGTTTGCGCAGCGCCGGATCCCACCGCCACTCCGGGCGCCGGACGTAGAGCGCGGAGGACGTCGGGACAGCGACGCCGGCCAGGATGTCGTCGGCGATCGTATGGAAGACCGGCGCGTCATACGTGGTGATCCGTCCGTTCCAGTCGGCATCCCAACCCGAGGCGGCGATGTCGGCGCCAGTCTTCTGGAGTGCATGAACCTCCGCGGCCAAATGGCCCGGAACGAGGACGTCGTCGGAATCGAGAAACTTGATGTATTCACCGCGCGCGCGGTCGAGACCGAAATTACGAGCCGCGGATTGCCCGCCGTTTGCGTCTACGCGAAAACAGCGGATTCGCGGATCGCTGTACTGGCGCAGACGATCCCATGTGCCGTCGGTCGATGCATCATCGACCACGATGATCTCGATCGGCACCTCGGCCGCCGCGCCGAGTGCGGACTCGATCGCTTCCACGACCATGGTCGGCCGGTTGTAGACCGGAATGATGATGTCTACGGTCGCCATGCCTGACTTTCGTGAGGTCGCGCGATGCGAAGGTACTGTTCTTCCATCTCCCGTCCGACGCGGTCCCATGTGAATCGTTCGCTCACGAGCTCGCGTCCGCGCCTGCCCATCTGCGCGCGCAGTTCGGGATCGCGGAGCAGGCGCTGAATCGCCTCGGCCAATGATGACGGTTCGCCACCGATCACGATGCCTGCGTGGGCCTGCTCCACATCCGCCGCCAATCCGACTTCGCGCGTCACGATCACCGGCATCGCCGCCGCCATCGCTTCGAGGACGACATTGCCGAAATTCTCGGACAGCGACGGCAGTACGAGCGCCGTGGCGGTTGCAAACAACTCTTCCTTTTCCGCGCCGGCGACCGGCCCGCGAAACTCGACGCGGCCTGCGATGCCATTCCGCTCCGCCTGCGCGCGCAGTCGCGCCGTGAGATTTTCCTCATCGTTGCCGGCGATCACGACCTTCACATCCGCCACGTTCCGGACGGCGTCGAGTAGACGGTCCAGGCCTTTCTTCCAGTTGATGCGGCCGAGGGCGAGCAGCGTGTCGGGAAGCCGAAGGGTGGCGGAGGCGGCGGGAAGATCGATTCCGTTGGGCACGATGAACGGCGCCGGCAGAGGCATCGCCGTCCGCGCGGCATCGTCCCATTCCGTCCGTGCGGTGAAATGGACGCCGGCGGCACGCGCGAACGTGCGGCGTTCGAACGCGCGCATCCAGAGTCGTTTCGCGAACGCGCTCTTCCGCGCAATCAACTCCGGCACCAGCATTCCTCGGGGCGAGATCACGTACGGAACTCGCCTCCGTTCCGCCGCGCGTGCCGCGGCATATGTCGGCCAGAGAAAGACGGAGTGCAGATGGACCGCGTCGTAGTTCGCGATCTCGCGATCGAGCGCTTCGCGCATCCGCGGCGAGAAATAGAGGCGGCGGAACGTCGAAGAAAAGTAGCGGACCGAAACGCCGTCGAGATCGACGGGCCTGTCCAGCGCGACAGGCGATTCTCCATCGCCGTCGACATTGGTCGTGAAGACATCGACCTCATGTCCGCGTGCGACGAGAGCACGGCACAATCCATGGACGGCGTAAATCGGACCGCCGTACCGCGTCGCCGGCAAATAGGTCGGAACAACGTGAAGAAGCCGCACGCGTCGTACGGTGCTATGCGAGGGCCGGCGACGTCAACGACCTTTTTTGCGGCGGCGGAACAGCATCTGCCGCTGTCTGCGCCGCCAGCCGCTCGTCCAGCGTCGCAGTCGCGAACATGCAGCCGATGAAGAACGCGGTCAACAAAGTGAGCACCGGATCGGAGTAGGCCTGGGCGGACACCATGAACTCGACGATGTTCGCGACGATGATTCCAAACAGCGCCGCGCGCGCCAATTGTGAGGACCCCGGCACGTCAGGGTGTCCGGAGATTTTGATCATCGTCAGGAACATGGTCAGGCCGAACAACGCCACCGCGAGAAGGCCCGGGAGTCCGAGCTCGATTGCCAGTTTTCCGAGTCCGCCTTCCTGCCAACCAAGCATGGTGGCGGCGCTGTTTTCCGAAATGACGTGATAGACGCCTTGCGTGGCGGTGCCGAGGCCGGCGCCCATGATGCCGGACTCCTCGATCGTTCCGATGACGCCTCCTTCGAGGCGGCCCCAGACTTCCTCCTGCGTCGTGTAGGCGCTCTTGGTGTACGCACTCGATTCTTCGTTTTGCGAGAGTCTCGAGGTTACGAAAAGACCGATGACGCTGATCAGTGCGAAGGCAATCAATTTCGGTGCGGAAAGCCGGCGGAAGTAGCGCCACAGAAACGCTGCTCCGAACACGGCGATCATGTAGATGGCCTTGCGCCGTCCGCTCATCAGGCAGTTCAGAAATCCCCAGCCACTGACGACGAGCCAGATCCACGCGCTCCGAAACGACTGCAGCCGCACCGTCATGATGATTCCGATCATGGTCAGCGTGGCCGCGTGCCATCCCATGATGTCCGGACCGCGATAGAAGCCGGAGAGCAGGCGAACATTGAGGCCGGTCAGAAAGCGCATGTTCTCGCTGATCGCAACCGTGCCGAGTGCGCGCCAGGGGACGCGAAAATACTCGAGCGGCGTGCCGATCATGGCGATCGAAGTCACGATCGCGTAGAACTTGAAAACGTCGAAAAGCTGCTCCTCACGCTGCAGAAACGCGTAGCCGATGATCACTGCCGGCATCGGCGCGAGATAAAGGAAAAAGCTCATCGCCGGCGCCTTCCATTGATCGAGACCGAAGGTGAAGAGGCCGTTGATGGCGGCGAGAAAGAGGAAGATGAAGAAGAAAATCAGCGTCCCGAAAAGGCTGGAGAAGCGGCGCGAGAACTCACGTCCGTCCTTTTGCAGGGTCGACTGCCCCGCGAAGAGCACGGCCACGTAGATGGCCACGATGCTGATCGACATGATCACCGGCGTCCCCACCGTGAGCTTGCGCGCAGGATCCTGAAGAACTCCGCACAGGATCGCCATCAGCCAGCCGCGGCGCCAGTCGACCAGCGTGAAGCTCATCGACATGAGCATGAAGGCGGCGAAGAGAAGAGGGACGATCATTGCGTTGTGCCGGTGGGAACGTGATCGGCCTGCGGCTCATTTCTCGCGATCAGACGCCTCCCACCCCGCGCCAGATGCCGCGCCAGCATCCATCCGCGCAGCTCGCCGATCAACTTCGTCGGGATCGTCCACGGGTGCCCAAGGTGATAGCGCGTGATGACGTTGCGGCGCAGGCGGCGAAGCGCGTAGCGAAGAAGCGGCGGCCGATGATGAATTGCGAAGTAGTAGTCGCCGGCCGAATGCGCCGGCGACGGACTGCTGCGATGGTCACCATACGACCGCAGTCCGCCGCTGGCCAGTTTGAGATGACGCAGCCCCGCCTCCGGCGAAAACCAGATCTTGCCGCCCGCCGCGGCGAGCCGCAGCGCGAAGTCAGTTTCGAATCGGTATGCGACGCCGACGTAGTTCTCGTCGAAACCGCCGGCGTCGATGGCGTGATCGCGTTTCACCGACAGGTTTCCCGCCATCACATTCGTCACGAAGCGGCCGGTGTCGTGATTGAAGTGAAACTCGAGATCGTCCGGCGGCTGGTCGTGATGCTGCGGCGTTTCGCCCGGCTGCAGGATCTGCCCGACTACCGCCCAGATCGCGTCCTCCGCATGCGCGCGCTCGTGTGCGGCGATGAGTCTCGCGGCCGGCTCAACGTCGTCGTCGACGTAGAGAACGACCGGCGTCGTCGCGGCGAGCAGCGCTTCATTCATCGCGTGCGGAATGGACGGTTTGTCCAAACGAATGAGCCGAATGCGTCCCTCGCGATGCCAGGCCGCGAGCGGCTTGTTCTCCTCGGCGCTCTGATCGACGACGATGATCGCTTCCGGCGGCGGATCGAGCTCGAACAGCCGCCGAACGGTCTCGGCGACGATTCCCCCGCGGTTGTACGTCGGGATGGCCACCGTAATCATTTCGATCCTCGGCTGACATACGCGAGCGCCGCCTTCACGCCCTCGACGGCGCGCGCGAAGGTCCACGTATCGATGATGTGGCGGGATCGCTGCGCCATCTGCTGCCGCAGCGACGGATCGTCGATCAATCGCGCCATCGACGCGGACAACGCCTCGGCATCGCCTGCCGGATAGACGAACGCGTTCTCACCTTCCAGCACGATGTCGCCGATCGACCCGCAGCGGTCCGTGACGATCACCGGCAGCCCACACGCCATCGCCTCGTTGATCACCGCGCCGCGCGGCTCGTACGTCGACGGCAGCACGAAGACATCCGACATCCCGTAGTATTTCGGCAGCTCGCTCTGATTCACGAAGCCGGCGAAGTGGACGTTGCGCAATTCATGCTCGCGCGCGAATGACTCGAGTGCTTCACGCAGCACGCCGTCACCGAGAAAAAGCACCGCGGCGCGATCGCGATCGGCAAGCTGCTCGTACGCGCGCAGCAGCGTCATCGGATCTTTCCGTTCAACGAGCTTCGCGGAAAAGACGAAAACGATTTGCCCCGACGCGACGCCGAGTTTCGCTCGCATCGCTTCGCGTTCGCCGGACGCGAAGCGGCTCGCGTCCGCGAAACGTTCGTTATCGACCGCCCACGGCAGAAGGAAGAAGTGCTCCGGATCGGCGCCGTAGTGACGGTAGTAATCAGCGTTGAGCGCACCGGAGACCATGAACCCGCTTGCACTGCGAAACAGCATCGGCAGCAGCCGCGCGCGAATACGGCTGCGCGTCGTCGTCTCCGGTTGCGGGAAGCTGCTGTCGCCGTAGAGAAAAAACGGAATGCCGGCCCACCAGCAGGCAGCGATGCCGAGCAGCGCGCTGATCGAGCCCCAGCCGAGCATGAAGATCACCATCTCGTACGGCTCGCGCAGCAGCGCCGGCACGATTCCCGGATTGATGTGGCGCGTCCAGCCGCGATTGCTGTCGTGCACGAGATTGCGCAGAAACTCGTAGTGGTAGCCGCTGAGCAACTCCACATCCCACTTCAGCGCCGTTCCCATGTCGACGTCGCAATACGTGCGCACGCCGGCGTCGGAGAGGTACAACACCGTCAGATCGACTTCGGGATCCGCAGCGAGCAGGCGAAAAAACGGATCCTGATACTGGATCACATGCGACGCGACGATGGCGATGCGACGGCGTTTCACCTCGCGTCATCTTCGCATAGCGTTCAGGCGCGATTGATAAAACGCGGCGGTTTCGCGCGCCACGCGCTCCCACGAGTACGCGCGCGCAGTCTGCGCGGCAGCAGCGCTCATCGCCGTCGCGCGGGCGGGATCGCGAACGATTGCCAGCGCTTCATCGGCGAGTGCAGTCGCGTCGCCGGGCGGAACGAGAATCCCGTTTTTCCCGCTCTCGACGATGTCGTGCATGCCGCCAACATTGCTCGCGACGACGCATAGCCCGCGGCTCATCGCCTCAAGAAATGCCTTCCCGAATCCTTCGAAAAACGACGGAAAGAGAAAAACCCCGTGCGCGTCATAGATATCGCGCAGTGCGTCCTGCGCCGTCCAGTGCACCACTTCGAGCCGCTCGTTCGTCGTCGCCGACATCAGCGCGCGAATAGCTCCCTCGCTGGCGCGATCGCATACCCACGTGAATCGCAATCGCGCATCTGCGTTCGCCATGCGATTCATCGCCGCCGCTGTGATCATCGGCGCTTTGAAGAATGCGAACTGTGTGACGTGAAGCACCCGGTGAAGTCGTTCATCGTTCATCGGCGCAACGTCGTCCCGCAGATAGGAAGCGGGTGCGGCCTGAGGAATGACTGCGATCCGTTCCGGCGGAACGAGAAGACGATCGCGAAGGAACGCGGCGTCGAGCGTCGACGAAACGATGTGACCGTCGGCCTTACGAGCGATGGCTCGCCCTTGCCGCGCCAGCAACCACGCCATCACCCGCGACGACACACGCCGCACGATTCCTCGGCCATCCTCACCGTATTTCGCACGCCAAGTTCGCAATCTCTCTTCGACGTTCAGCTCGAAGCCGTGCGACCGGTGGATGAAGATCGTTCCCGGCGAGGCTCGATGCACCATCCGCGCGGCGCGGAAGCCGGCCGGCTGATTCGCGTGAATGACGTCGTATCGCTTCTTCCGCAGCGCGCACAACGCCGCGCGCGCGTACGTTCGCGGCAGTTCCAGCAACAGGTGCAGATTCCCATGGCGGATGCGGCGTCCGAGCGTGTCGGACCAGATCGCGTCGACCTCGTGACCGAGGGCGCGAAGCGCATCCATCGTCTGTACTTCCGTGCCGGCCGCGCCGCGGTTCGGATCCGCGGGTGTGTCGGCCATCATGAGAACGCGGAGCGGCATGCCGTCAGAAGAACGACTGGACATAACGAACCCACGCTTTCAGAAGAAGAGGACAGAGCGCAATCGCTTTTCGAAAATAGCGCCGGGCGCGGCGATCGCGTTGCCGCCGCAGTGCTTCGGCGATCGCGTAGAAGCCACGCGCCGTCGCGCAACGCGTCGCACGCCGGACGATCGTTACCGCGGCGGCGCGGCGGACGATGTCGTCGTCGCTCTCGCCGCGCTGGCGCGCCAGCATCGCCGCATGGGAAAGTTTCGCCAGCGTCTGCTGCGCCTCCCGCGCACCGCCGCTGATGCTGTTCGGCGTGACCGCGGCTGTGTAGAGGATCTTCGGAACGATCTGAAACGTTCCGATCGCTGCGAGGCGGTACCAGAGATCCCAATCCTGGCCGACGACGAATCCAGCGCGATACCCGCCAGCGCGTTCGTAGGCGTCGCGCCGCATCATGACCGAGGGGTGGGAGGTCGGACCGTCGACGACTCCCCAGTTGTGCGCCGGATCGAGAATCGAAATCGGAGTTGACGCGGCGCCGGTGCCCTGCACGACATGGAGCGGCTCGCCTTCCGGGCCGGCGAATGCCGTCCACGACGAGACGAAAACGAGCTCGCTGTTTCCATCGAGTAACTGCTTCTGGAGCTCGAAGCGCGAGCCATCCGACGTGTCGCCGCAATCGTGTCGCGCGATGTAGGTTCCCGTGGCCGCCGCGCAGCCGGTGATGAGCGCGCGCGTCAGTCCGGCGTTGTTCTGCCGGATCACGCGAATGCGCGCGTCGCGCGCTGCGTACGCCGCCAGCAGCGATGGAGTGTCATCCGTCGAACCGTCATCGACGATGATGCATTCGAAATCGCGTTCGGTCTGCGCGAGGATGCTGTCGATCGTCTCCGCGAGCGTGCCCGCGCCGTTGTAGACAGCCATGACGACGGAGATCGCCGTCATCGGCGAATCCACTCCGCGGCGCGGCCCGCGCGCTGCCATCCCACGATGCGCGCCGCAATCCCGTAGACGCGAAGATCGAGCGACGGCGAGAGCGACGCCGCCACCTCCACCAGCTGCTTCGATTCCGCCGTCAGACCGGTCGCGCCGCATTGACGCGCCAAATGAAAAAGCTCGCGCGCGAACAACTGCAGCTCCGGCGCATCCGGCGAAACACCGGCTCGCCGCGCGTGCGACGCGATCAGCTCATGCGCCCGTGCGCGGTCTCGCAACGTTTCCCGGTGATCGCCGCCACCGCCGGAAAGCCGTCCGTCGAAATGATCCCGAATCTCCACCACGACCTCATCGACATACGCCAGCAACGCACCCGTCGCGCCGACGCGGCAGTCGTACTCCCAATCTTCTTCGTGCCGAAGGCTCGTCCACGGTCCCGCCGCGTCGCAAACGGAACGGCGATAGAGCGGCGTCGGCGTATCCCACCATCGCGCGACGAGAAACGAAGGAAAGATCGTCTTCTGAATCTGATTGGCCGGTTTCCACGTGCACTCGATCTCATCTCCCTCGGCATTGCGATAGCGCGTGATTCCGTACGCCACGCCGCACTCCGGCTGCTCCTCGAAAGCGCGAACCTGGACTTCAAACTTATGCGGCATGAGCAGATCATCGCTGTCGAGATACTGGATGAATTCGCCGCGCGCCTCGCCGCGTCCCGCTTCGCGCGCCACCCCAGGTCCACCATTCGCCCGCCGGATGCCCCGCACCTCGGGATGCCGCGTCGCCAGCTCTTCGATGACCCGCGGCGTGTCATCCGTCGAACCGTCATCGACGATGACGATCTCAATCGGCCGGTACGTCTGCGCCAGCACGCTATCAACCGCCTCGGCCAACATGCCCGGACGGTTGAAAACAGGGATGATCGTGGAGACGAGCGGCGGCACGATCGTCATTGTACGAGCAGGCTCTTCACGCCTTGCGCGCCACGGCCAGCAGGCTTCCGCCCACGAATTTCCGCAGCGGATGCAGTAGAAAATCGCCCGCCCCTGCCGCGACGCCGAGGAGCGCGTTGCTGAATGGGGAGACGTTCAGGCCGCACCCGTCCTCGACCGTCTCCCATGTCGTGTCGCGCGAGAGGAATGATCGGACGAAGAGGCCGGGCACCAGCGCTGTGAAGAAGTATCTCGACTGGAGGATTTCAAATCCCGCGGCCTCGAAGAGAGCTGCGATTGTCTTGCGGGTGTAGCGGCGGTGATGCGTGGATAGGTCATCGATTCGGCTCCAAAGCCACTGATGTGCGGGGACGGTCAGGACCACTCTTCCTCCCGGCTTCAGCATGCCGTGGATACTCCTGACCGCCAGTTCATCCTCCGCGATGTGCTCCAGTACGTCGAACAGCGCAACGACGTCGAAATGCTCGTAGAATGGAGCGCGCCTCAGGTCGAACTGATACAGGTTGTTCAGCCCGTACTGTTTGGCGTACAGCAGCCCGTTGTTATGGATCTCGCCGATCGAGAAATTCCGATAGCCGTCGTCCATCAGGGCGCGCGCTGTATGTCCCGTGCCGGCCCCGACCTCCAGAATGTCTTCGTCTTTTTCGACGTAGTCGGAGAATGCCTTCCGAATGATCTTGACTCGATGTCGAAACCAGGCGTGTTCCCTCTCATGCCGATACAGTTGGTCCAGACCGACGGCTTTGTAATCGTCGTGGTCTTCCATGATGTCGCGGTTGAAAAGGAGAATGCCTTCGTCATAGTCCGCGGCATATTGGCAGGAAGGGCATGAATAACGTTCCGCGGACTCGAGGAGACGCGTCTCGCAGAGGGGACAAACGATCATTTTCGCTTACCAGCCGAATCGCACAATGATCGTGAAGTCGTACAGCTTGTAGTCGTGGAGAAGGGCCACCCGGCGCGACAAGTTCCGCTTGCAGTAGTCGAACAGTTGCAGGGGATCGGCGTAGTACAGATCCCGGCGCAGCTTGTCGCGATCGGAATAGCTGGTGAGCGCATTGAACGCGATTCCACGCGTGGACAGAGCAGCCATTTCGTGAATCGTGGCCATCATGTGATCGTGCCATGCCGCGTCGTCCGCGTCGAGTTTGACGCTGAAGATGCCGCTCGCGACGCAGTAGTCCGCGTTGGGTAACTCGGCCCTGTCGCTGGTGAAGTGCGCGCGGGGATCCCCGCTGAATTCCGAACGCGCTGCGGCGATCATCGGCTCGCACAGGTCATATCCCCAGTAATCACCGTCCAGGCCTTTGGCGCGCAAATATTGCAGCAAGCCGCCATACCCGCAGCCGTAGTCGATGACGGTGGCGGCCGGCGCACTGTCGTCGAATAAATGACGAAGCGCGTCGAACCGAAGGCGTTGCGCCTCATCCGAGTTCCACCCAACGCCCTCAGCAGTGTTTCCGTGCGACGCCAGCGTCGACGCGTAGAAACGGTCGATCGGATCGAGAACGGGATTGCGCGGCTGCGACATCGCCAGATGATACGACGCGGCACGGACGCGGTCGGCGAGATCACTCACGCCGTTCGCGTGCGCAGATGCGGAATCATGAGCATCAGCGCGATCGCATTCGTGACGATCAACACCACCGGAATGGCGAGCAGCGTCCGGTGAAACATAGCCAAGCCGGCAAGCTCGATGAGCAGCCCGAGGGCATACCACTTCACGAATCCGAAGCGGTTCGTCGCCACTGGCAATTGGCAGAGGAGAAAGACGAGTCCCGAGAGCGCGATCCCCGCGCTGAGCGGTAGCAGCAAACTCGCCGCAGGTCCATATTCGCGGCCGAACAGCAGCGCGATGATCGTTCGGCTGGCCAAGCCGAGGACGGCCACCGCCCCTGCGGCGAGGCCGATGTATTGGATGACGATGCGGGCAAACCGCCGCCGAATTTCGGCGGCGTCATTCAGCACTTCGACCAGGTGCGGCACGGCGAACGCGACGAACGGCATGACCAGCATCCCCGCCGCGCGCGCCAGGAGCGATGCTGCACCGTACACTCCTGCTTCCTTAGGCGGAAACAACCGCTTCACCACGAGCACGTCGATGTTCTGGAAGCCAGCGTAGATGATCGTGTAGGCGAACACGGGAGTGAAGTACCGGCGGACAGCCGCGATTTCGACGCCTTCAAAGTTCACTGAGCGCCAGCCGGCCAACGCCATCGCCGCCAGCAGCGCAGCGGTGTACGCACCGACGCTCGCCGCTGCGTTCGCGGCCACCAGGAGCAACAGGACCGCCGCGACAAGACGGACGATCGATTCGAGGGTGATGTTCCATGAGTAGCGCCGGAATTGCTGCTGCCCAAGCAATCGACCGCGTTTGATGTGAAGAAAGCCGGCGCCGACTGCCGTGGCTATGGCAAGCAGCAGGGTCAGTCGTGAGCGGAAATGGAGCGCTGCGGCGAGCGGAGAAGACACTGCCGCCGCTGCGATCATGACAACCAGGCCGGCGACGCCAATCAAACGCAGCGCGCGGCGTTCCAATGCAAACACCGCATCGGCGTTGCCCGCGGCGATGTACAAAGCCGTGAAATACGCCATCGTCTGGGCACAGGGAGCCAAGGCCGTCGCCGCGAAGTAGATGATCGACGCCGAGGCGCTGAAGTCGGCGTACTCCGCGGCGGGAAGAAGACGCCCCGTGACGATCGTCCAGAGGTATCCGAGCCCGGCCGAGGTGACGCTGGCGCCGACCAGCGTGATTGTGGGCGGCAGCGCCGCGCCCGGCGCCGCCTGTTGCCGGTCATTCGGGCGGCTGATCATGAATGCTCAGAGCTCGCGCGCAATGAAAAAGCGCGGGCGGTTCTTGGATTGAATGAAGATCCTGCCGACGTAAAAACCGATCAGCCCGATGGAGAGATTCGTGATGCCGCCCATGAGAAGCACGGAGACTACGATCGACGCCCATCCGGGTACGAGCTGGCCCGTCAGACGGATCCAGATCAGGTAGAGCGCTCCAAGAAAACTGACGATGCAGGTGCAGAGTCCCATGAGGAAGATGAGAAACAACGGACCGGTGGAAAACGAGGTCATTGCGGAGAGGGCCAGTTCGAACTTCTTCGCATAGTTGTAGGACGTAACGCCCGTCTTTGTGCGTACCACGGGAACGCCGACCTGTTTGAATCCCACGACGTGGAAGATGCCGCTCCAGAAAAGATGGTATTCGGTGTATTCGAGGGCGGAATCGAGGTATTGGCGCGTCATCAGGCGTGACCACGTTTGATGAGGAATGGGATCCTGCGCCAGCAGCCGCATGCCGGTGTAGAAGATGCTGCCCGCGACGCGCTCCGAGAACGTTCCCTGGCGACGGGACATATAGGCATAGACGCTGGCAACGGTCGGGTCCGCAATCATCGCTTCATGAAATTGCGCCAGCAGCTCCGGCGGGTCTTCCAGGTCGATGTCGGCCGTGAAAATGAGGTCGCCGCGCGCTTTGGCCATGCCTGCCAGCATGGCCGGTGAGTGACCGAAGTTCCGTGAGAACTGAATGAGCCGCACGCGGGGATCGAGCGCGATCAGCTCTTCGACGACGTTCGCGCTCCGGTCCGGCGAGCCGTCGTCGACGAAGATGAACTCGACGTCGTCGGTGATCTGCTCCGCGAGTTTTGACATCGCCGCGTGAAAGCCTTTGACGAAGGCTTCCGACTTGAACATCGATGTGACGACGCTGAGCTTCATTGCGGTTGGATTGTCCGACTGGTCGACCGCGTCACGCCGTCAAAGAATCTCGGCGATACCGAACGACGGGTAGTTGGGGTGCTTGGAAAGCTTGTATCGAGTGCCAGCCATCACTTCGAGAAATGCTCTGCCGTCGCCGCGGAGATCCTTCCGGGTCAGGTGAATCATCAGCAGGACGCTTCCGGGCACGAGGTGCGGCTTGATCGCCTGAAGCACTGATTTTGTCGGCTCGTAGAGTCCAAGGTCGAATGCCGCAAGAGCGACGATCGTCTCCGGGTTCGCCGACAGATATTCAGGCACGGTTTTTGTGGCGTCTCCCTTGACCACTTCGTGCATCCCGCGCTGATGGCCGAAGGCGTTGATGCCCTCGTGCGTATCGAGGAGAACGCGGAGAAAGTCGTCGTACCCCGGCGAGGTCGAATACGTATTCTGGTTGAAGATCTGCGACCGCTGATCGTTGTCGGACCAGTTGGTATACCCCTCGAACGAGTCGAAACTCACGATCCTGCGCTGCTTGTTGAACGGCTCGAAGATGGCACGGTAGTTTTCGAAGAGGATCGTGTTCTGTCCCCACCAGCAACCGAGGTCAAAGATGTTGCCGGGAGTGTCGACGATCATCCGATAGACGTCGCTGATGGCAATGAAACGCGCGAGGAGCGAGCTGCGGAGGAAGAGCGCCGGGTTGCGCTCCAGTTCCGGCTCCGGGAGGGGATTGTCCCTGCGCAGTCGCCAGAGCTTCGTACGGAATGCGAGTTGCTCCGCATCCGCGGCGGTGACCTTCGTCCTGTCGTTACCGAGAATTGTGTTGTCGCTCATGACCGCCCTTCGCTATGCGCTTGCCGCTGCCACTGGAACCGCCTCGTCCGCCATCAGTGCCGCGACATTCTGCCCCGCATGGCCGTAGCGGTACATGTCGAGAAGCTCGGGCGGGATGCCGAAAGGATAACTGGACATGCCCGAGCGTTCGTAGGCATCGAGCACCTTTTGCCGGACGGCATCTTCGATCAACGGTTCCCAGTTCGCGTGCGGCAGGGTAAAGCCGTGCTGATACGCGGTCGAGATGACGTGGGTGACGGCGCGGTCGATTGCCGCATGCCGTGGAACTTCCAGGATCAGTTTCCGCTCCGGTACGAAGGTTCCTCCGAACGGCTGCCTCCTGTCATTAAGGCACTTCGCGAACTCCTCGGCGATCCTCGGCGAGAGATGGAAGCCGTCCCGCTTCGTTCCGGTCGCGATCCAGATTCCTTCGATCGACGTCTCGCCGAAGAGCGGAAACGTATCCATGGTTGTCGGACGATAGCCGACGATCGTCTTGTGGATTTCAGCTTTATACAAATCGGAGTTGACCTGTTCCATCGCCGCCGTGAGAAGCCCTTGCACGGCCTGCACTCGCGGCAGCGGAACTGCGCACGGAGAGATGTAGTTCGTGGCGCCGACATAACAATAGTTGCCGTCATACGGCACCACATAGATGCCGCAGGCCAGGCCACGGTTGGGTGTTCGGAAGACCTTCTCCGGAACGGCCGTCGTCGACTTCAGGATGAGCGCCGCGCCGACACCCATGACGACGCGCGGGATCTTCGATTCAAGGCCGAGTTGTTCGATCAGCGTCTGGGTGGAGACGCCGGCCGCGAGGACGATCTGCCTGGAAGCGATGCGATCTCCCGCTTTCGTTCCCGCGATTTTCCAAGTGCCGCTGGCGTCGATCGAATCGACTTCCGTGTCGAAAACCGAGATGTTTCGGGTTCGCGAAAACGCCTCGTCATAGGCTCGATGCAGATGCTTCGAACTGACTGTTCCCTCATTGTCGATGAGGATGGCGCGAAGAGGTCTCGACCGTGCGATCGGCTTGATTCCGCGAATTTCATGCGGGTCGATCTCACGAAAGCGCTCTCCGTATTCGCGCAGGTAGCCGATGATCGCCTGGAAGTTGAGATCGTCGAATTCGTCCGAGACCGCATTGGAGACGACGTGAGTTCCGAGTTTCAGCTCGACGGGGGGGACTTCGCTCAGCCGCGCGTTCAGTAACTCGAGTTGAGCAGGCCACAAGGCGGAAGCCTGGACCGCGAGATCGAATTTTTTTCTGGCCGTAGGATAGGCCAGCGAGCCTTCCTCGAGCTCCGCGAAAACGTTCAGCATTGCGCCGGCCGCGAGAGAGGCACAGCCCGGCCGTAACTTCGATCCGACGAGCGCGATGCGCATGTCCGGATAGTCGTGGCTCAGGCGGATGGCCAAGGCGTTGCCGATCGCTCCGTTGCCGGCGATCGTGACGTCGAAGTCCTGCCGGCCGGTCACGAAACCCTTCCTGAACGGCTAGTCAATATTTGCATGATAACTGGCGATTGCTCTCACGCCGGACGGCGATTGTCTTCGATGTCCCAGGCTTAATCAAGGAAGAGAGACCGGCTCACGGAAGGCGAATTGAGTGCCGTACACGCGTTTCAGAGCGACCGTTGCGTCGCCGAGTCCTGTTCGGCCGGCGAAGAAGGAAGAGCGTCGTAGATTATCCCATCGATCGTTACTTTTGAGGCGCCGTGCCGCACACGTCCGGCGGCATAACAGGCGATGGTGCGAAGCATGAGATCGAGAGCCAGC
This sequence comes from Thermoanaerobaculia bacterium, assembly GCA_035995985.1. Taxonomy (GTDB): domain Bacteria; phylum Acidobacteriota; class Thermoanaerobaculia; order Gp7-AA8; family Gp7-AA8; genus JADGNZ01. The sequence continues at coordinate 15,581 of DASYJY010000188.1, forward strand.
GGATAGATTCGCGCGTGCGGCGTGTCGTCCGGGAGCACACCGACGATGCACTGCGCGACGATGGGTCCCGCGTCGGTGCCGTTCGTCACGTTGTGAATGGTCGCTCCGCCGAAACGCGCCCCCGAGGCCAGCGTCCGGCGGAGAGGATGCAGACCTTCCGTCCCGGCAAGAAGACCCATGTGCAGATTCAACATGCGGTGGGAGTACTTCTCGACGACGTCGTCCGGGACGAGCTTGTCGAATGTGAGGCAGACCAGATCGAGATCCCGCGAGGGCAGCGTCGCGGAGAGACTGCGTCGAGCGCGGCGCGCGGCGTTGACGGCAACCGCACGACCGGCACGTCGTGAATCCTGCAGAATTCGTCGAGTGAGGCGTCGGCGCGCTGTTCCGCGACCAGCAACGCCATCTCGATGCCCAGGTCGCTCGCTTGTTCGACCGCGGCGCGAAAAATTCGGCCGGTGCCCGAGATGCAGAACGCAGTTCGTGTAGCCCTCGGGCCCTGATTGTCCTGTTCGACGAGCAAACGCTTCCTTGGCCTGCAGATGGGACGAACTGTCTTGCGTGCGATGATAGCGTACGGTTCGAACCTGATGAGGTGCGTGATTCTTCAGCCGTCCTATATCCCGTGGCGCGGCTACTTCGATCTCATTCATCGCGCCGACATCTTCGTTTTCTACGATGACGTGCAGTACGACACGCGCGGATGGCGGAACCGGAACCGCATCAAGACCAGCCACGGACCGAAGTGGTTGACCATCCCGGTGAGGAAGCATGGAGCGCAGAAGGAGTCGATCCCCATCAACAGCATCACCATCGATCATTCCGCGGAATGGCCGCGGCAGCATCTCGCGGCGTTGACGCTTGCGTATTCGAAAGCGCCCCATTTCGATGCCTATCGCGACTGGCTGCAGCGTGTCTACGCCGCACCGCCGCCGCTGCTGGCCGACTTCACCATCGCCACCACCATCGAGCTGGCCGGAATGATCGGTATCACCGGGACGCGATTTCTGCGCTCTTCCACTCTCGGTGCAGAAGGCCGGAAGACCGATCGCCTTGTCGCGATTCTCCGAACACTCGGCGCCACCGAGTATCTAAGCGGCCCCTCGGCGCGCGATTACCTCGAAGCGGAGAAATTCGCCGAGGCAGGAATCGACCTTCAGTACATCGCGTACGACTACCCCGAATATCCTCAGCTTCATCCGCCGTACGATCCGCAAGTGTCGATTCTCGATCTTCTTTTCATGACCGGCAGCGATACGCCGCGCTATATCTGGGGTGACCGGTAATGCTGATCGGCTTCAACAAGCCTTCCGTCGAAGGACGCGAGCTGGAGTACGTCCGTGAGTCGATCGCGAATGGTCACATCTCCGGCGATGGCGCCTTCACCAGGCGGGCGCATGCCATTCTCGAATCGATCATCGGCGCGCCGAAGGTGCTGCTCACAACGTCGTGTACGCACGCCTTGGAGATGGCGGCCATCCTCCTCGATTTCGCGCCTGGCGACGAAGTCATCGTCCCCTCCTTCACCTTCGTCTCGGGAGTCAACGCTTTCGTTTTGCGCGGCGCGGTGCCGGTGTTCGCCGACATCCGGCCCGATACGCTCAACATCGACGAGCGGCAGATCGAGTCGCTGATCACGCCGCGCACGCGCGCCATCGCGCCGGTGCATTACGCCGGCGTCGGTTGCGAGATGGATGTGATCTGCGACGTTGCCCGCCGGCATAGGCTGGAGATCGTCGAAGACAACGCACATGGGCTTTTCGGACGCTACCGTGGCCAGAGCCTCGGTACGTTCGGTCGTATGGCCACGCAGAGTTTTCACGAGACCAAGAACATCAATTGCGGCGAAGGCGGCGCGCTCGTCATCAACGATCCCGCGCTCGTCGAGCGCGCGGAGATCGTGCGAGAGAAGGGGACGAACCGCAGCCGCTTCTTCCGCGGACAGGTGGACAAGTACACATGGGTTGACCTCGGCTCCAGCTATTTGCCGTCCGACATGCTCGCCGCGTATCTGGTCGGCCAGTTCGAGATGGCCGAGGTCATTCAGGCGAAGCGGCGGCGCGTGTGGGAGCGGTATGACGAGGCACTGGTCGGCTGGGCGGCCGAACGCGGTGTGACGCGGCCAGTCGTCCCGGACCATTGTGAACAGCCGTTCCACATGTACTACCTGCTCTTCCAGTCGCTGGAAGACCGCCAGTCGATGATCGCCCACCTGCGGCAGCACGACATCGTGGCGGTGTTCCACTATTTGCCGCTCAACGCCTCGGAAATGGGAACTCGCTTCGGCGGCCACGCCGGGCAATGTCCGGTCACGGAGAGCGTCAGCGACCGGCTGCTTCGGCTGCCGTTCTACAACAACCTCTCTGACGATGAGCAGGGCCGCGTCGTCGACGCGATCTCTTCCTGGCGGCGATGAAGCGCGCGTTAACCGCCATCCTGGTCCTAGTTGAGGTGTGCATCGTCATCTACCTCGGCGGTGGCGTGCTCCCGGCGGCAGTGTTCTTCGCGTTTGTCGCGACGTTCTTGCTGCCGGCGTGTGCGCTGATGATGCGGCTTCCGGCTCTGCGCGCGATGCCCGGAGATTTGCGGCTGAGCGCAGCCGCGGTTTTAGTCGTCATCCTCGCCGCGCCGTGGTTCTTTGCGCGCAAAGCGCTGCCGTTTCCACCGGCGATTCTGGATGTCGTCCTCTGTTTAATCCTGTCGGTTGCCGCGTTGAAATTCGGCCGGCTCGCGGCGACGATCAACGAGCTTCGGCCGGTTCTGATCCGCTCGCGATTCGTGGCCGCCGTGCTTCCGGTGCTGTTCGCGCTTGTGTGGCTTGGCTATGCAGTTCCGGCGAACGGGCAGGTGCTTTTCCACGGTCTCTTCGCGATCGATTTCGGCAACCTGGTGTCGGTTGTGGCCACGTTGCGAGCATCACCGTCTCTGCCGCTGGCGGCGATCGCGGATGGCGGATGGATCAACTATCACTGGCTGTATTTCACGCTGCCTGCTGCGCTCGTCGATTTTTGCGATGCGCAAGTTCCCGCCTTCAACGCGCTGATCCTCACGAATGTGTTAATGGCCATGCTTCTCGTGCACACGCTGATGACGTTGATCTCAACGCTCTATCCGCGGACTGAGCGAACGACACAGTGGACCGTGGCTGTCGTGCTCTTCGCGCCGTTCACCGGCTACTACTACCAGATTGCGGCGTCGCGGCTTTCCCTTGGCTGCTTTGCGATGCCGGTGCGGAATCACCTCGTTCTGTCTCCGCTCAACAGCATGATCGTCTTCGGCAACAACACGTTTGCCTTGGTGCTGGCCTTGTTCACGGCGATGATGCTCGCTCGTTGGAATGGAGAACGCCGTCTCGCGGACATCGTTCTTGGCACGTTCGCGCTGTCGATGGTGACCGGCTACAGCGCCACGCTTCTCGTTCCGCTCGTGGTCGCGTTGATTCTCTGGCTGCTGCTCGGACGCATCGAACGTCCGGCCGTCGCGCTCACCGCAGCGCTCGTGATTGGAGGCATCGTCACAGCGATGTTTGTGGCCATTCACGTTCTCGGAGGTGGCGCCGCACGTCATGCGGTGCTCGCGTTTGACAGCGGGCAGTTCTTTCGGATCGTCTTCTTCGGCATGCTTCCTTTGTGCTGGCTGGCCTGGATGGGCGGACGGAAGCGGCTCACCTTCTTTCATGTGCTGATCGCAGCGGCGATCGCGGTGCCGTCAGTTCTCTACGTCGCCGGGAGCCCGACGGGCCAGGTCGACGTTTCGATGAAGACAGGGTCGCTGCTGGCGGTTGCGTTCGCGCCACTCGTGGCGTTTGCGATCGACAAGTGGCTGAGCGGCGAGACCGGGCGCGCGCAGTCCGCCGTGGCAGCTCTGCTGATCGTTCTCGGCCTGGTACAGACGGCGGCGTACGTTCTGCAGTTTCCGTATTACCGGATCACGAATAGTCGCGCGCGCAGCCTCGCGTTTCCGCTCGACTACTACGAGGCACTGGTGTGGATTCGCGATCACACGACGGCGCGGTCCATCGTCGTCGATCCTGGCGGTCTGAACTTCCGCGACGAGATCCCCACGCTCTGGATCGGCGAACGGCGTGGATGGCTGCCGACTCCGAATACTGAGGCATTTCTCTCGCCGGGGCACTCCGACATTTCGCGCCGCGCCGCGATCTGGGCTGACTTCATCCGCGATCCTGCGAGTACGGCCGGGGGGGTGATCTCCAGGCAGGCGGACTACCTCATGATTCCTCGCGCGATCCAATCGCCATTCTGGGTTCCGGTGGGCCGAACGGGTTCGTGGTGGATTTACCGGTCCGTCCGTTCGCGGCCGGGGCAAAGTTAGCCGGTAGAATCGAGGCTGTGAACGTCAGCCTCCGGCACACGATCGGCGCTCTGGTTTACGACTGGATTCCGTTCGAGCTGCACCTGCGCGGCCTCGGCCCCACCAAGGGGCTGCCGGAGCCGTGGCTTCTGATCCGGAACCGCCGTGAGGTGATCTCCACCAATGGCCGCGGCGTGCAATGCCATTGGCGGTTTTCGTCGGATCTTCACATCGCCAAAGTGTTTCCGTCGGCCGCGGCGCGTCTGATGCGGAGATCACTGGCACGGTCGCCAATCACGATGCGCGACGCGCCCGGGCCGATGAGCGGTCCTCCACGGCTGACGTTTGTCATCGGTCATCGCGGTACTGAGCGGCTGCCGCATCTGCTCGCGACGCTGCGAAACATCGCCGCACAAACCGGCATCGCCTTCGAATGCATCGTGGTCGAGCAGTCGGTCGCGCCCGAGGTCGAGCGGCACCTGCCATCGTGGATCCGCTACATCCACACACCGCTGCCGCGTCCCGATTTGCCGTACTGCCGTTCGTGGGCCTTCAACGTTGCCGCGCGGCAGGCGCGCGGCGACATTCTGGTGTTGCACGACAACGACGTATTGATCCCCGAACGCTACGCGCGCGAGGCTGTTCAGCGAGTGGAGGAGGGCTACTCGTTCGTCGACCTGAAGCGGTTCGTCTATTACCTTGACGCCGCTTCCACGGCCCGCGTCTTTGTGACCGGCGCCGCGCCAAAAGCCGTGCCCGCGCTCATTGTCGAAAACCTGGACGGCGGCAGCATCGTGGCGCGCCGCGACGCGTACGACGCCATCGGCGGATTTGACGAGTCGTACGTCGGTTGGGGCGGAGAGGACAACGACTTTGTCGACCGCGCCGGCTTTTTCGGCGGCGTCTATCGTTTTGGCTATCTGCCGATGTTGCACCTGCGCCATCCGCCGCAACCGGGAAAACTCTCGCCCACCACGGGAGCGGTCCGGCGCTATCGCCTGATGGAAACGGTCGCTCCGGAGCAGCGCATCGCACGCCTGCGCGCCACCGAACAGGGACTCATGTCAGGGCCGTCCATCCCCGACGACGTGCAGCGCGGCGAATGAGTCAGGCGTCCTTCCGAACGAGATCGCGGACGAACGATTTCACGCGCTTTCCTGCACCAGCGACGTTGTCGCGCAGATATCGCCAACGCCGGGCGGGTCCGAGGTGAAGGAGCCAGACCACGCGCTCTTGATCGGGCACGTTTCGAAACAGCTCGATCGTTTCCGCTCCGAACTGGGACGGATGGCAGGCCATATCGCGCAGCAGCTCGTCCCACGTTTCGCTCACGTTCACTGCTTCCGCATTCCTCACGCCGGGCTCGATACGGAGGGGCTGCGAAAACGTAATTCGCGATTCCGCGAGCGTCGTCGGGATTGGGAGCGCGAGCGACTGCACGAGTGCGCCGAGCGCGCGATGGTCCGCGTGCCACGTGCATCCGTGGCTGCGGTCGAACGTGACGATCCAATCCGGCGCAAGCGCGGCGATCGCGTCGCGAAGCTGGCGACGGATTGCGTCCTTGCCGCCCGCGTCCGCCGTCCACGTGCGAAGAACATCCGTTGGTTCCGCGGCGGTTCCGTCGCGCCATCCGAGAAAGCGCAGCTCGCCGGCGAATGAGGCCACGGCGTCCGCCATCTCCGTCTCGCGGATCGCGCCGAGATCTGTGGGACCGCGGCTGGCCAGCCGGCAATCACCCTTTTCGCCGCGCGTCGCGACCAGAAAGGCGAGCTTCGCTCCTGCCGTCGTCCGCAAACGCGCAAGCCAGGGAGCGACGAACAGCTCGTCATCGGGGTGAGCGCCGATCCAAAGGATTCGCATCGTCACGCGGCGAGATCCTTTCTTCCGCCGAGCAACGAAGGGACATCCGGCCGCGATACGGCGGCGATGGCGCACGCCATCAGCGGGATCCACGCATTCACGACGTAGCGATGCGTAAACCATCCCAGCACAATGCCGACAAGAAGCGTGCGGGCGATCACGAAGACCGCACAAAGGATGAGGAAGGCGTCGTTCCGAAAGGTCCCGATACGAACGATGAACGTCACGAAACCAGCCAGCAACGCCAGTTTCAGCACCATCAGCGCCCCGAGAATCGCGTGCCGCACGGGCCGTGACACATTGTTGAGGAGATTCAGCGTCTGCGTATTCATCTCGACGTTCAGCCAGAGATGCGCCGTATGCCACAGACGCGCCGCGACGGCCCGGGCTGGATTTTCGCGTTGCCGCCGGCGCGCAAGCGCCGCAAACGCATCGTCGTCCGCCGGTGAGTATTGGCCGGCGCGCACGTGCGCGACCATCGTCTCGACGGTGCGCCGTTCCGCATCATTTGCAAATGCCCGCGCCGGCAGCGGCGGCGCCGGTTGTCCGTTTGTCAGCGAGTAGACGAAGTTGTAGGCCTCGTTTTCGCTACCGATCCAGCTGTTCGTCCACGCAAACGCGCCGCTGTCGCGGATGTGCAGACCGCCGAACACAGGCGGCCACCGCTCTCCGGTAAAGTCGATGCGATACGCGTAATGCGCGCCGAGGACGGCGAGAAACGCAATGGCCGCCACGATTGCGAAGCGCACGCGCTGTCGCTCCTGAAAAAGCATCGCGCAGCCGACGATCAACGGCGGCAGCACGATCATCTCCGGCCGCATCGCAAACGTGATGCTGAAGAGAAGCGTCGCGAAGAAGACGCTGCGGGGATATCGGCCGAGGAGGAAGAGGGCCATGGCCGTGAAGGCGGCGACGATCGAATCGGGGCTGATCGTTCGCGCAAACTCGAATGGCCACGGAGCGATGCCGAGGACGAGCGCGGCGGCGATCCGCGACGTGGGGCGCATCGTGTGCCGGCGCAGCGCACAGAAGACGAGAATCAGCGCAACCGCAACGAGCAGCGACTGAACGAGCGTTACGCGCCGCCGCAACGCCGGCGGGTCGTACGCACCGTTACTGCAGACCGCGAGAAAAAGTGCGTAGCCTTGTGGCCGCCAGTCGGAAATCCCCCACGCCTTTCCGCTCTCCACGGCACGGTCGTTTGCCGTCGCGCGCGGAAAAAGATGATGGTCGGAGAAGTACTGCGCTTTCACGACCTGGTACTTCTCATCGGGTTGCAGAGAAGCCGTTTCCAGCGCGAACGCGAGCACGACCTGTGCGGCGAGCGCAGAGAGGAGAAGGAGCATTGCCAGGCGCTCGGCAACCGCATTGGACATTGGGCGCGAGAGTATAGCGGGCGATTTGCGCGTCACTTTCGCGGCGCAAATCCGAGGAATCGTTTGACGCGCGACAAGAACTTCCAGATCGGATAGCGCCCCGGCAGCAGATCGCGCGTGTGACAGAAGTCGCGATTGCGCAACAGGACCGGGTTCACGAGCAACGCCCGGTACGCGGCGACGGTGCGGCGAATCCATTGCGATTCCGGCGTATAGCGAAGGCGGCTCAGATCGATTCCGCTCTTCGCGTAACGCCGGAGTTGCTTATCGCTCGACTTCGTCCACGGCTCGATCGCTTTGCGCCAGTCGCGCTCCACGCGCGCCGCCGCCTTGTCGCGCTGCTCGTCGTGATAGCGGTAGCGCGCGAAGAGCTGATCGATTTTTCTGGCCGGGTATGCCGCGGCAATGCGTAGAAAAAACTCCGCGTCGGCCGCGTAGCTGACCTCTTCGCGCCACGTGCCGCTCGCGCGCATTGCCTCCGCGGTGAAGAACGCCGACGGCTGCGGGATGAAGGTCAGCTTGCCGACGTAGTCATACAGCGAGAACGGCGGCAGCGCCGTTCGGCCGTGCACATGCGACTCCGCGTCGATGTATTCGACATCGCCGAATACGAGGCCGAGATCCGGTTCTGCACGAAGGGCGGACACCGCGGCGGTGATGGCGCCGGGAAGATAGACGTCGTCGGAGCTCTGAATCGCCACGACCTCGCCGCGTGCGCGCTCGAGCCCTTTGTTGACGGCATCGACGACGCCGCGGTCGGGCTCCGACCACCACTGCAATTCCGGCGCGTCGTACGACCGAAGAACGTCGACCGTGGCGTCTTTGGAAGCGCCGTCCATGACCAGCACTTCGATGGGGCGGTAGTCCTGGCTCAGGATGGAGTCGATAGTCTCGCGGATGAACTGCCCCTGATTGAAGCTCGGAACGACGATCGATACCAGCGGCCTCTCCGGCAACGTCATCCGATGGTCCGCACGGCGTCGAGCCATGCCCGCATGTTGGCGGCCGTATCGACGAGGAACTCGCGGCCGCCGTCGTCCCACACGAACCCGCGCATCGATCCGCTTTTCGCCTCCAACGCCTCCGCGACCTCGGCATACATCTCCGCATAGCTTCCGCCGCCGATCGTCAACTCGACGAACCACGGCAGCAGATCCTCGAGCAGCACCATGCCGGCGAGCTCGTGATAGAGGTCCTTGAAGAGGTTGTGCGGCGTGCGGCGATGATCGGCGATCGGCGATCCGATGCGAATGGCGTCGCCGCGCGTCTTCACGCACTTTTGGATCAGATAGCCGCTGAGGATGTCGCCATACCGATCGATGCGTAGACCTCCGAGTGAGAAGCCCATGCGGACGTAGTAGTACGCCGGAATCGCGCCGCGAACGATCGCGGTATTCTGGGTGTTGATCGGCGTCCACGTGTTGCGGCCGAGGCGGAGCGAACGGTTTTTCGCGGAGGCGATGTGCGGCGCCTGCACGAGCCGCGTCATCGCATCGACGTCCGGATCACTCAGCCAGAGGCCGACGTTGATCGCCACCGGCGCCGGCGCGGACGTTTCGTCGCTGATCGTCCGCGATTTCCGCCGCGCGAAGTACGGAAAGCCGCGCGGGAAGATGTCGTCCTTCGTCGACGAATCGAGGAGCGAGCAGATGTTGATCCATCGATCGTCGCTCTCGGTTTCGGCGATCTCGATCGTCATACCTGCTGCCAAGTGCTCGCCGACGAAGTCGACGTCATCGATGCAGTAGTTGTCGTCGTCGATGCTGATGAGGAGCTCGGCGCCACGGTCGAGCGCCATCAGGAAGCCGATGTTGCGACGGTTGTCACTGTCGTACGGAATCCGCGGCGCCAGCGCCGGAAAGCGAGCGAGGAACGTCTCCTGCTCGGCGAGCGTCGGGCAGATCAGACCATAGTGCGCGCAACGCTCCGCGACCGAAGCCGGTGTCTTGCGGTCTATGATGACGATGATGTCGACGTTCTCGCGGCCGAAGCGCCGGAGGTTGGCGACGTAGCCGTCGAGAAAGTTGGGCTCGAAGATCGTCGTAACGACAATGGCGACCGATGGGCTGTTTCCGGATTGCATGTTCAAGCCTTCCGCTCGCCGATGAAGTAGATGCCTTCGCGGCTCAGGTCGTGCTCCTCGAATGAATCTTCCACGATGCCGCGGCGCGTGAAAAGCGGCGTGAAGTTCTGATCGAGGAAGGACTCGATCATTTCGCCGCCGACGCGAAGCGGATGGCCCGCATCGAAACGGGTGGCGACATCGTCTGCGACGTCCTTCGCGGCGAACAGTTTGTCGTGAAAGATGAAGACGCCGCCCGGCTTCAGCATGCCGGCGATCGTTTTGAAGATCGTCCGTGCGTCGTAGCAATGTTCCAGCACATTGAGCATCACCACCATGTCGTAGCCGGAGCGTGCAGGCATCTCTTCGATCGGCATCGGCAGCAGCTCCTCGATCGGAACGCGCCGCGAAAGCGTGCCGGGCATGAGCGCGTTCAAGACGCGCCGCACCGCGCGGCCTGGCCGGTTCCGGCGAAGAGCCACACTCACCGCTGTCTGCTCGGTGCGCAGCGCGCGCCGGTCGTACGTGCAGTGCGGATGCTTCAGGTACTCCTCGATCAGCGGATCGAGAAGCGAGCAACGCTGGGTCGTGCATCGGCGCGCGATGATGCGCAGGTTCGTAAACGGTCCGCATCCGAGCTCGATCGCGTGCGCGAATGTTCGTCCTGCCAGCGCCGCATAGCCGTCGAAGCCCGCGGCGTGATCGCTGTTGCGGTCATCGTCCGTATCGGCATTCGCGACCATCCACGTATCGCGCTCGTAGCGCTGCGCCTGCTGCCACCGCGTTTTCGGAACGTGTACGACGCCGTCGCGGGGATCGAGAAACGCGGCATCCGATTGCGTACGCAGCGCGCTCTCGGCATCGCTTCCGGTCAGAATTCGCAACGTCTCGTCGACATAGAGGTACTTCTTGTCACCGCTCATCGTTCGATTGCCCCTCGATCGCCGCCAGTTCTCGTGCCACTCGCGCCATGGTCGCAGGGTTCGCCGATTGCGACCCAGGCCACTCTTCCCAGCCGCTGCCATGCGGAAACCGTGCGCCGATTAGTCGCCGCACCGTGTCGGCGGCTGCCGCAGGAATGCCGGACCGTTCCAGCCGTCCTGCTTTTGGAATCGTGCGCAGACCGCCTCTCGGCATTCCGCGCGGTGTTGATTCGATGGCATCGATCCATGCGTCGTACATGTCCTCGTCCGTGTAGGACATGATGCATCTTCTCGCGGCGTTACTCATCCGGTCGAGAGTCTCCCGACTTTCTGCGAGCAGCCGAAGATGCCGTGCCGCCGCATCGACGTCGCCGACGTCGAACAACAGCGCGTTCTGGCCGTCCTGCAAGATCTTCTCGAACTCCCATCCCGCGAATCGTGAGGAGACCGGCACGAGTCCGTTCTGCATCGCTTCATACACGCCATTCGGACTTCCCTCGGCCGGCGAGAAGAAAAGGAGCACGTCCAGGTTCGGGTACGCCTCGCGATAAAGCTGCTCCGTCGGCATGTAGCCGTGGAAGGTCGCGCGCCCCCGCAATTGCGCTTCGAGAACAGCGCGGTCAGGACCGTCGCCGAAGACGTGCAGCTCGATCTCGAGACCGATCCGGTCAGCGACTCCGACAAGATCGAGCACCCGCTTCGATCCCTCTTCCAGACGCGACACGATGCCAGCGCGGAGCCGTTGCGTTCGCGGCGATCGAATCGTCGTCGCTCGCGGCGTTCCCTGGCGGATGTAGCGCAGGCGCTGCACGTCCAGCCTGGTCAGCAGCGTCTGGAGCAGCCGCGAGTTCGGAACCGTCAGATCGATGACGTCCTGCGACTCGATCACGTTCGATAACCACCCCTCGTGCAGCGAGAGAACCGGGACGATGAACACGCTGTCGACGGCGCGGATCGCCTCAAACGTCGCGCCGATGCCGACCGGGATGACGACATCAGGCCGAACCTGCCGCAGCGCGCGCACGACCGCTCGGACGCGCGCCCACTCGGTGCCCACGCGCGCATCCATGATCACCGGGCGAAGGTGCGGATGCGCTGCCGCGTACGCGGTGGGATCGCTGAATCGCGCACCGCGAGCCAGGCCCGCGTACACCTCCCAGGAGCGGTCCAGCATCCGCTGTGCGAGGTGATGGACCCACCACTCCATGCCGCCCCACACGGTGTGCGTCTGCGTCAGGAACATGAGCCGCCGCATCGGATTCAGTCGCGCGTCCAGTCGAGCAGTGGCGTGATCACTCCCGCACGTCCATCGATCGCGAAGACGCTGTTTTGCTCCGTGATCGTGAACGCCAGAATGTTTTGGTGCATCGAGAACCAATATCCGAATGGGTGGGTCACCGACAAACGGTAACGGCCCGGCGGGAGCAGATTGCCCGGAATGTGGCAGACGAACGTGTGACGGCCGATTGCCCACGGATGATTGCGGCGGCGGTCGGGATCGGCGCTGGTGGTCGTGAAGAGTACCTCCCCGAATTCGTTAGCGACATGCAATTCGATGCGCTGGTCCGCGAGCGGTTTGACGACCGAGAATTCGAAGACGACATCCACCGCAGTGTCTCCGGGAACGGAATCCGTCAGCTCTTCGCCGCCGGCACTGACGACGTAGATCGTGTGGTACTCGAACTCCGCATTCGACGGATGCCTCGGCGACCAGCTCATCTCGTGCGACGCACCCTCGGAAAGATAGCGGGAGACCGTCTCATGGGTCGGGCCGCTCATCTTCAGTTGGCCTGCATCCAGCCACAGCACGCGCTGACAAAGGCTGGCGACGGTGGCCATGTTGTGGCTCACCACGATCACCGTCCGTCCCTCGGAACGAATATCGCGCATCTTGCCGAGGCACTTCTGCTGGAAGGCCGAGTCGCCGACGGCCAGCACTTCATCGACGATGAGAATGTCCGGCTCGAGATGCGCGGCGACCGCGAAGGCCAGCCGGACGTACATGCCCGAGGAGTAGCGCTTGACGGGCGTGTCGAGGAACTTCGCGATCTCCGCGAATTCGACGATCTCGTCGAACTTGCGCCGGATCTCGTTGCGCGACATGCCGAGGATCGCGCCATTGAGGAAGACGTTATCGCGGCCGCTCAACTCCGGATGAAAGCCGATGCCGACTTCGAGGAGACTGGACACACGCCCGTCCAGATCGATGCGTCCCTCGGTCGGCTCAGTGATGCGGCTGAGAATTTTCAGCAGTGTCGATTTGCCCGCGCCGTTTTTCCCAATCAGCCCGACCACTTCCGCTTGTCCGATCGAGAACGAAACGTCTTTCAGCGCCCAGAACGGTTCGGGAGCCGGCGCTGCGCCGCGTTTGCGGAACGGCGCCTTGACCGCCTCGAAAAGCCGCTCGCGCAACAGCGTGTACGCAGTTCCCTGCTCGCCGAGGCGATAAATTTTGCCGATGCCTTGTGCGGTGACGGCGTCGTTCATCACATCACGTCCGCGAAAATCCGCTCGGTCACTTTGAAGTAGTAGACGCCCACGACGAGCAGCACGATCGACGTCACCGTGCCCGCGATGATGCCCGGAACGTACAGCGGCGTCGTCCCGAGCAACGACCAGCGGAAACCGTCGATCACCGCCGTCATCGGATTCAGGGAGAAAAGAAAGCGCCATTTCGGCGACACCGACGTCGTGCTGTACGCGACCGGCGAAACGTAAAGTCCGAACTGCGTCAGAAAGGGGATGAGATGCCGCACGTCGCGGTACCGCACGTACAGCGCCGCGGTGAAGAGGCCGAGCCCGATCGTGAAGACGATGCAGAGCAGGAAGAAGAGCGGCAGCGCCCACGCGTGAATCGAGGCCGGGGTGCGGTACCAGAGCATGATCAGGATGAGGATCACGAACGAGACCAGGAAGTCGACGATCCCCACTGCGATCGACGCCAGCGGCAGAATCAGTCGCGGAAAGTAGATCTTGGTGATCATGTAGCCGTTCCCGACCACCGATCCTGCCGTCTCCGCGAACGCGGTCGCAAAGAACTGCCACGGCAGCAGCGCGATGAATGTGAACACCGCGTACGGCACGCCTTCCGACGGCAACTTCGCGATCCGCCCAAACACGACCGTGAAGATGACCATCGTCAAAAACGGCCGGAGGAACGCCCAGAGGACGCCGATGCTGGTCTGCTTGTAGCGAACGACGATGTCTCGCCACGCAAAGTACCCAAGCAACTCGCGATACTCCCAGACCTCAGCGAGATCAAGCTGCGCGAGCCCGCGTCGGGGCTTGATGACGGTGTGCAAGGGGTGGAGTTTAACGCGGTAAGGTGATGTCGTTCTTGATGTCCGTTTGCGACCCACGCCGGACGACCTGCACGCTTTCTTCTCGACCCAGAATGACGGGAATGAGCGTCGCCAACTCGAAGACTGCCTTCACTTTGTCGCCGACCACGTTGAGTAGGATCGGCATTGAATGTTCAAGAGGAATCAGTCGATGCAGCGACTCGATCTTTTCGCGTTTAGCCTGATCGCGATGGTATTCGTAACCATTTAGCCAATCGAAAAGTGTCTGTTCACAGTTGATGATCGTGCCATTTGAGGTGACCCGCACCAACTCTTGATTATTTCGACTGTCGAACAACCGCCGCTGCTCTTTTAGAAGCTGTCTCAGGTGCGGGTGCTCGAACCTCGCGCCAAGGAGGCCGCTGACATTCAAGTAGCCGGTTCGCTCTTCCTGCAAAATAAATGGACGCAATCGATGGAGGAGAGCTGCGATATCGGCATCCGGTGGAATCTCTGAGTGGATGCTCTCGACCTTATCGTCTCGGATTTTAAGTTCAAACGATGTCGGAATACCCTGGCGCACTATCTTGAGTTGCCAGAGCTGGTCCGCACAGGAAAGATATTCTTCCAATAACATCACTTCGTCATCAGCTAACGTAGCCGGCATGTCGAGACGTGTGCCATCAGCGCGATTAACCGAGATCTGAACGGTTCGAGACACTGGATCAGATTCTATTCGGCGAGTTGGTGTGATGCGAGTTTTTGCGGCAGGAGCGGTATTTTTACTCGGACCAGCTTCCTTGGACGCCCATCCCATCGATGATCGCGTGCGTGCGGCGTTCGAAGTTTTCGTAGCTGAAGTAGGCGAGGCCTTCGGGGATTTGTTTCTCGCCGGCGGCGAGGGCGTCGAGGATGGCGAGGCGGATCTCGGCGGGGTTGGTGGGATCGACGAGTTGTCCGAGCTGGCCTCCGAGTACGGCTTCGCGTCCGCCGTCGAGGCGGCTGGCGATTACCGGGATCCCGCAGGCGAGCGCTTCGAGGAAGACGAAACCGAAGCCTTCGCCGCGGCTCGGCATCACGTAGACGTCGGCGAGGTTGTACAGATCCGCCTTTTCTTCCTCGGGGAAAAGTCCGGTGAAGATGACGCGATCGGGGACGCCGAGCTTGACCGCTTTGCGCTGCAGGCGGGGGATGTCGTTGCCGCCGCCGGCGATGACGTAGGAAACGTCCGCGTCGAGATGGGGAAGGACTTCGAGAACCTCGTCGAATCCTTTGTAGCGCTCCGCGGCGACGACGCGTCCGAGGGTCATGAGGACGCGCTTGCCTTCGAGGTGGTAACGCGCGGCGAGGGCCGGACTTTTCGGGCGCATGCCGTACCACTCCGCGCGAATCGAATTCGGCAGAAGCTGCGACGGACCGTCGTAGTGGGACCAGCCGATGAAACGTTCGAGCGTGACGTCGCTGATGGAGACGACGCCGCGGAGGCCGCGCAGGAGCCGGTTCGAGATCGGATCGCGCAACGTCTTCCACGCTTCGATGCCATAGAGCATCAGCAGCGGATGCTTCGTCACGAGTCGCGCTATCGGGAGGAGGTTAACGTGCGCGCAGATGACGAGATCGAAGGCGGTTCCGGCATGGCGGACCGCCCGCAGAAATGCGAGGCGGCCGCGCGCGGCATGCGAAACGAACGTGACTTTTTCCGGCAGCGGCTCGCGTTCGCCGACGATGATGCGCGGGATCACCACCACTTCGTCGACGCTCGGGTGCGATGCCATCGCCGCGATCAGCTCGCGGTTGTAGAGCGCGATGCCGCCGTAGCCGCCGAAGGAGTCGGTGCCGATGTGCAGGATCCTCACGCCCACTGCTCCATGACCCGCCGCGCCCAACTGCGCATGCGTGTGGAGGTGCCGTCGGGAGGGAGTTCCGCCCATTCGGCGAGCGGAACGCTGAATCCGGTCTTGCGCCGTCTGCTGAGCCAGTCGGGAAGCGGGTTGCGCGGACTGTCCGCGAAGTGCTTCTTGCAGCGGCTCTTCTCGACCATCAGCAGCGGCGCGATCTGGCGGAGGAGCGTGGCGTCGACCAACGGTGTGCGCACTTCGAGCGAGTGCGCCATGCTGGCCCAATCGGTGTCGCGCAGGAGCTGGTTGCGCATGTACAGCGACGCCTCCAGCGCGGCCACGCGGCCGAACGGCGTGCCGGGATCGGGTTCGATGGTGCCGGCGATGTGATCGAGCATCGACAGCCGTTCGAGTCCCTCGTGCGCCGCTTCGGCGCCCATCAGCGACGGGAGATCGTCGGGCAGAAAAAGTCCGCGTTTCAGCAAATACGCGCCGGCCCACGTCGCGCCGTACTGCGCCACTGCCCTCGCTTTCGGATTGCGGCCGAGGCGTCCTGCGACCGTCGCCGCGAGCGGCAGACGTGACGCGGCGACGATTCGCGGCAACGCGCGAAATGACGGATAGCTTCCGAAAAGTTCGTCGCCGCCGAGGCCGGAGATCGCGACCTTCAGCCCGCGCTCGGCGGCGGCTTTGCTGACGAACCAGGTGTTCGTGCCGTCGATGGTCGGCTGGTCCATCGCGTCGAAAAGCCTTGGTAGATCGGCGATGAATTCGCTGCGCGTGACGAGGCGCGTGATGTGATCGGATCCGATTTCACGCGCGTATCGTTCCGCGAGCGGAGCCTCATCGAACGCCGCGCCGGCGAACTCTTCGAAACGCAGCGTGACTGTGCGCGGCGGCGCGCCATTGCCGGCTTCCGTCGCCAGCGCGACGAGCGCCGAGGAGTCGATGCCGGAGGAGAGAAACGCGCCGACCGGGACGTCCGCGACGAGATGGTGCCGTAGCGAGTCGGTGACCAGCTCGCGCAGCAGGACGTTAGGTTGCACCAGACGCGCCGCTGCCTCGTCCTGCACACCGCGTCCGAGCGTCGCGGCGATCGAGTAGTAATGACGCGCGTTTTCGATGCCGCGTTCGCTCACGAAGAACGATGTTCCCGCTTCGACGGCGCGAATCGATTTCAAAATCGTGTGCGGCTCGGGAACGCTTCCCATCAACCAGAATCCGGCCACGCCGGCAGGATCGAGCTCGCGCGGGATGCGGCCGCCGGCGAGGAGCGCTTTCACCGTCGACGCGGCGCGGAACGTCTGGCCGTCGTCGGCGATGTACAGCGGCTTGATGCCGTATGGATCACGCGCGACGAACATGCGCCGTTCGCGCGGGTCCCAGATCGCGAAGGAGAACATGCCGCGCAGCAGCTCCACCATCGCCGCGCCATCGTGCCGGTACAACTGCAGCAGCACCTCGGTGTCCGTAGTCGAATGAAACCGCGCGCCGAGACGCACGAGGCGCGCGCGCAGTTCGCGATAGTTGTAGATCTCGCCGTTGAAGACGATGCGCAGCTCGCCGTCGACGTCGGTCATCGGCTGCGTTCCTTCGTCGGTCAGATCGATGATTGCGAGACGACGGGAGCCGAGGGCGACGCGAGCATCGGAGGAGATCCAGGTGCCGCCGGCATCAGGTCCGCGCGGACGCATTTGCTCGGTGATCGCAGCGATTTCAAAACCATCCACCGGCCCCGCGGCGGATCCATACGCGAACAACGCCGCGATCCCGCACATCGCCGGTCAGGCCTGCCGTTCGACGACGGCCGGGCGCACGTCCCCGCGGCGGAACCAGTAGCGGAAGAAGACCATCACAACCAGCGCGACGATGCCGATCGTGTAGCCGGCGATCTTCGTTTTGTCGATCACGGTAAGCACCGCGGAGATGGCGAAGAGCAGCGTGATGAACCACATCGAGAGAATGGCCTTGCCGATGCTGCCGTACTTCTCGACGAGGATGTGGTGGAAGTGGCGGCGGTCGGCGTTGAACATGCGCACGATGCGCGCGCCGAGGGATGCCTCGCTGCCAAAGCGCTGCTTCATCACAATGAGCGTGTCGAGTACCGGCAGCGCGAGCGCGAGCATCGGTCCGCCGACGATCAGCGCGGTCGGCGACTTGATCGGACGCGCGATCGAACACGCCGCGAGCAGCAGGCCGATGAAGAGACTGCCGCTGTCGCCCATGAAAATCTTCGCGGGCGGCCGGTTCCAGCGATAGAAGCCGATCAGGCTTCCGGCCAGCGCGGTCATGATCACGATCGAGAAGACGTCGGCCCGCAGCAGGGCGATCGTCCCGAAGGCAACAGCGATCGTGATCGAGACCAGCGTGGCCAGCGAGTCAATGCCGTCGATGAAGTTGACGGCATTGATGACGCCGACGATCCAGATCACCGATACGAACGATCCGAGAAGGCCCAACTTGATGGTCACCCCGGCGATGGAGATCTCGGAGAAATGAAAACCGAAGCTGACGAGAATGACCGCGGCCGCGGTCTGCACGACGAACTTTTTCGGAGCGTCGGAGCCGAGGAGATCGTCGTAGACGCCGAGTCCGACGATGAGTGAGCCGCTGGCGAGAACGGCGAAGAGGTAGGTCAGGTTCTTCGACACCAGCTCCGCGGCGTGCGCGTTCGCGGCGAGGAGCATGAGCGGAAAGCCGAAGCCGAAGATGATCGCGAGCCCGCCCATACGCGGCGTCGACGCGAGGTGCTGCTTCCTCTCGTTTGGATGATCGATCGCGCCGGCTTCCTCGGCGATCCGCTTCACGGCCGCGGTCGTAATGAACGAAGTCACCGCGCAGGTGAGGAAGAGGAACAAAAGTGGGATGGAGTATTGGAGCATCGACGCGGGCGACAAGAATAGCAGGGGTGGGAGTGGGAGGTGGCGCCCCTATAATTCGCCCTCCATGAAAAAACTTGCCGTCATCGTCCTGCTCGCCGCGTCCGCGTTCGCGGCTCCGCCGAAAGTTACCGCGCCGAAACCGGGCAGCGATCAATTCGCGATCGAGTCGACGGTGCTCGCGGTTTACAACGTCATCTCCGGCCCCGCCGGACGCCGCGATTGGGATCGCTTCGAAGCGCTCTTCGCGCCCGATGCGCGGCTGGTCTCGACGAAACGCGGCGAAGACGGCGTGATCACGGCGAACGTCCGGACGCCGAAGGAGTTCGCGACGACGGCGGGCGCGTACTTCGCCGATCACGGCTTCTTCGAACATCCCGTCAACACGCACGTCGATCTCTTCGCCGATATCGCGCACGTTTTCACGACCTACGAATCGCGCCACGCGTCGTCGGATGAGAAGCCGTTCGCGCGCGGCATCAACAGTTTTCAACTCGTGCGCATCGGCGACGACTGGAAGGTGCTGACGATTTTCTGGGAAGAGGAAGACGCGAAGCATCCGATCCCGGCGCAGTTTCTGCCGAAGCGATGACCCTCGCGGTCGCGCAGCTTTCGGCGCGGCGCGGCACGCGCCAGGTGCTGACGGACGTCTCTTTCACCGCCCACTCCGGCGAAATCCTCGGCGTGATCGGTCCCAACGGCGCGGGCAAGACCACGCTGTTCGAATGCGTGGCCGGCCTGCTTCCGTACGACAGCGGCACGGTCGACAACGATCTGCTCTTCTTCGTCCCCGATGCCATCCGTCCCTGGCCCGATCAAACGGTGCGCTGGACGCTGGAGCTGACGTCGCGCATGTTCGATGCGCACTTCGACGAAACACTGCTCGACGATCTCGATCTCGTCGCGCTGCAACATGCGACGGTCAAATCGCTGTCAAAAGGGGAAGCGAAGCGGCTCGACATCGCCATCGGCCTCGCGGTGCCGCGAACGGTTCTATTACTCGACGAACCGTTCGACGGACTCGATCTGCGGCAAACGCGGCAGGTGATGGAAGTCCTCCGCCGCGACGCCGCGAACGGCCGCACGCTCGTTCTTTCCATCCACCAGCTCAGCGACGCCGCGCGTGCATGCGATCGATTTCTTCTGCTCGATCACGGGAAGTCGGTGGCCGAGGGAACGCTCGACGAGTTGACGTCGGGAGTGGGCACGCTCGAGGAGGTTTTCCTTGCGCTTACGTGACCTCGTGCGCAAGGAGATCGCGGAGCTCGCCGCCAGCCGCGCGTTCTGGCTGTTGCTGTTGATCGTCGGGTTGCTGACCGGACAAAGCTTCATCACCGCGATGAATGCGTACGCCGAGGCCAGCGGAATCGGCGGCGGCCCGGCGGCGCTCGCGCAGGGGCTCTCGCCGCTCGACGGAATCCTCACGCCGACCCTCGGCGCGTACGATCTCGCCATCACGCTGCTGCTGCCGTTCGTCGTGATCCGCTTGATCGCGTCCGAGAAGTCGTCGGACGCA
>DASYJY010000189.1:0-2924 GCA_035995985.1 Thermoanaerobaculia bacterium
GCGGATCGATGTCACCGCTGCGCCGGTCCTTCAGAAGCCGTTCGCGGCAGGCGTCGATGAAGATGAGCGACCGCGCAACGCCGTTGCGCGAGATGGTCTCGCGAATCTCGGCGTCGGTCAGCGCGGTCCGGTGGTAATGGTCGAGCGTCGAGCTCGCCGTCAGCAGATATTGCGTCCCCTCGTCGCTCACGCCATGCGTCGCGAACGCCACGATGAGGATTCCGTTCGACGGCACCGATCGCGATTCCGATTCCAGTACGTCAAGAATGTCTTCGGTCGTCGCGTTATGTGGTGTCGCCCCCGCCGCCAGCAGCTTTCTCAGTTTCTCCTGCGATTCAACCTTCTGCGGCTTTCCCGAAAGCGCGAGAACGACTCGCTTCGCATCGACGAGCACCGGCTCCTGTTCCATTGTGAATTCGTACGCGAGGTCGATCGCATCGTCCACCGCGTACGGAACGCTCGCCAGCGACTTATCCCACGGAAAATCGCGGACGCCGACGAACAGCGCCGCCGATTTCGTCGGATCGATCGTCTTCGCCTGCTTCACATCGTTCCACCTGCCCACTCCAGCCCCGGCACTTGCGCAAAGCAACGCCACAAAAACGGAGAACAGTTGTCTCATGATGTGGTCCCTCTCTGATGAGGTAGACACAATTCGGATCAAAACGTGTCATTTCCGCCAATGAAAATTACCGCGAGGCTGCTCGCCGCTTGCGCCGTGCTGGCCGCCGGCCTGCGCCTCGAGGCCTCGCCGCACCGTCGCGCGCTCCTCGTCGGTATCAACGACTACACCGCGACTACGCTGGCCGCGCATCCGCAAACCGCTCCCGCGCCGGGCCGCGATTGGCCGAACCTTGGGGGCGCCGTCAACGACGTCAACGTCATGCGCGACATGCTCATCGCGCTCTACGGATTCGACAGGAACGACATCGTCACACTCACCGATCAGAACGCGACGCGCGACGCCATCCTCGGCACGATCGACCAGCGACTCGTAAATCCAGCGGCCAAGGATGACGTGATCCTCTTTTACTACGCCGGCCACGGATCACAGGTGCGCAACTCGCTTTCTGAGGAGCGCGACAAGCTGGATGAGTCGCTCGTTCCCGCCGACTCGCGCGCCGGCGCACCTGACATTCGCGACAAAGAACTGCGCATGCTCTTCAACCGCATTCTCGACCGCGGTGCACGGCTCACGGTCATCCTCGACAACTGTCACAGCAGTTCCGGCGCGCGCGGCCTCGGCACGGGGGCGCGGCCGCGCGGCGTCAAGCCTGATCTCCGCGACGTGGCGGACGGTGTCAACGTGCCGCGTCCCGAATCCCGAGGCGCGCTCGTGCTCGCAGCGACGCAGGATGTTGACGCGGCGTGGGAGACACGCGATGCCGAGGGGAAGTTTCACGGCACGTTCTCCTGGGCGTGGATGCGCGCAATGCGCGATGCGGCCAGCGGCGAGCCGGCCGTGGAAACGTTTCTTCGCGCCCAGGCGCGGATGCGCGCCGAGACGCCCTACCAGCAGCCGACGATCGCCGGGACAGCCGACACGCGCACGGCGCCGTTCCTCGGCGCGCGCACCGACCGTCGCGACGACCGCATCGTCGTCGCCGTCCGGAACGTTCGCAGCGACGGCACGATCATCATCGAAGGCGGCTGGGCGAATGGGATATCTGTTGGAACCGACCTGCGCTCATCCGCTGCTCGCCTGACCGTCACCGCACTTCGAGGCGTGTCTGAATGCGAAGCGCGATTGGACTCAGGACCGACTCCACAAACCGGCGCGCTCCTCGAAGTGACTGCCTGGGCAGCGGCGCCAGTGCGTCCGCTTCGCGTCTGGACGCCGCGATCGCCGCATGCGATGAAAGACATCGCCGCGATGGCGCGCTCGCTGTCCTCCGAGGCCGCGCAGCACGGCGTGCGATGGATCGCCGACCCAATCGACGTTACGCCGTCGCACCTGCTGCGATGGAACGGCAGCGAGTGGGAGCTGTTGAGCGAAGGCAACACCGAGCACCTCGGGCAGAACGCCGCCGCGATCGCAGCCATGGCGCGGCTGTCGCCGGGATCGACTCTGTTCGTGCAGTTCCCCGCACCCGGCGCACTCGTCGATCGAATTGCCGCCGAGGGCGTTGAACAAGCGGCGACACCCGAGGAGGCGGATTACGTCCTCGCCGGCCGCTTCACCGGACACCATCTCTCCTACGCCTGGCTGCGCCCCTCGGTGAAAAAATCAGACCGCCGCAAGACCGGTCTGCCGCTGCGCACGGCCTGGATCGCCGAGCGAAAGAACAACAGCCGTCTGCGCGACACTACATCGACGCTGCACGCGGCTCTGCTCACGCTTCGCCGAATCCATGGATGGCAGTTCATCGAGTCTCCGCCGTCCGACCGCTTCCCGTATCAACTCGCTGCTCGCCGCGCGCGCGACGGCATGCTCGTCACCGACGGCGGCGCCATCATCGGCGGCGAAAAATACGAGCTCGTCCTGCGTGTCCTTTCGCAACCGCTCCCAGCGCACATTCCGAAGCGCTACCTCTATGCCTTCGTCATCGACAGCAACGGACGAAGCACGCTCCTCTTCCCGCCCCCGAGCGCCGGTTCCGTCGAGAACCGCTTCCAGCCAACTGAAACCGAGATCGCCCTCGGCGAACTGAGCGCCTTCGCCGCCAGCCCGCCCTACGGCGTCGACACGTACTTTCTGCTGACAACCGAGGAGCCATTGCCAAATCCCACGGTCCTCGAATGGGACGGCGTCCGCGCCCCCGAGGCGCTCACGCCGCTCGAACAACTCCTCCTCCAACCCACCCGCGCCATCGGAGTTGCCGTGCCCACGAAGTGGTCGATCATCAAGACCACGTTCGAGTCGCTCGCGCCGCACGCGAAAGCACCGAGGTAACACTCTAAGAGGGTGTGCGATCTCGCCTCGG
>DASYJY010000190.1:0-13187 GCA_035995985.1 Thermoanaerobaculia bacterium
ACCACCGGATCGAGCGCCATCGCGTCACTCGATCATCGGACCTACCATCCCTACTCCGATTTCCTGCTCCACGACATGGGCACGCTCGGCGACGGTCTGGAGATGGCCAGCTCCACCGGCGCGGAAATGCGAACGCAGCCGCTGTGGGGTCTTCGATTCGTGACCAGCTATCTCCACGACGGCCGCGCCACCACACTCGATGCAGCCATCGCCGCGCACGACGGCCAGGGCAGCGCCGCGAGGGATCGCTACAACGCTCTGGCCGCGAACGAAAAAGCGCAGCTCATCGCGTTTCTGCGGTCGCTGTGAATTTTTACAACAGCTCCTTCAACCGCTGATATCCGCTTCTGCTCACCGGCAATCGAGTCCCATCGCGGAGGATAGCCACGCGGCTGTCCTTCGCGTAGAGCTCGATCTTTTCGATGCGCTCGATGTTGACGACGTAGGCCCGATGAATGCGCACGAAGCGGTCAGGGTCAAGTTGCGTGGCGATTTCACTGATCGGTTGTTGCTTGCGGAGTTTGGTACCCGAGGTCGCGATGCGAATGGCGTCATCGGCGGCTTCGATGTAATCGAGGCGGGAGACGGGGACGACCTGGATGGCGCCGTCCTCGCCGCGGACGACGACCCGTTGCAGCGGTTTGGCGCGGAGTGACGTCGCGAGGCCGGCAACCGGTTGTCGATCGTGGCCGGCGGCGCGTTTGACGCGCTCCATCACTTGCTGGAAGCGCTCGTGTGAAAGTGGTTTGAGCAGGTAATCGAGAGCGTGGACTTCAAATGCGCGCAACGCGTGCTCATCGTGCGCCGTCACGAAGACGACGATCGGAGAACGGTCGAGGAGCTCGAGGACTTCGAAGCCGTCGAGCTTCGGCATCTGGATATCGAGCAGGAGGAGGTCGGGATCGTATTGCGCGACCGCTTTCACAGCTTCGAAACCGTTCGCGCACTCCGCCACGATCTCGCAGTCCTCATCCGCGGCCAGGAACTCGCGCAGCAGTTCGCGCGCGGGCAATTCGTCGTCGACGATTACGGTGCGGATCATCGCGGCAACTCGATCACGACGCGGAACTGTCCTTCCGCCTCTGCCGCCTGCAGCATGGCGCGCCCCTCGGAGACGGCGCTGAGGCGGCCGCGCGCGTTTTCGAGGCCGATGCCTTCGCCGCGCGCGTCGGCGCGGTCGGGATCGGCGGGGTTGTCGATGACGATGCGCAGCATGTGATCTTCGAGCGTCGCCGTGATGTCGATCGTGCCGCCTTCGACCATCGAGGCCACGCCGTGACGGACTGCATTTTCCACCAGGGGCTGGAGCAGCAGCGGCGGGACCATGCATCGCGCAGCGCCTTCGTCGACGTTGATATGCGTGATCAGCCGTTCGCCGAAGCGCACCTGCTCAATGGCCAGGTAGCGCTGCACGAGGTCGATCTCCTCGGCCAGCGTGATGCGTTCAAGCGCGCCGAGGCGGAGGATGAGGCGGAAAAAATCGGCCAAGCGCTGCGCCATCTCGCGCGCTTCCAACGGACGAGAGCCGCACATCGAGGCGACCGCATTCAGGCTGTTGAAGAGAAAGTGCGGATCGACCTGCGCCTTGAACGCGCGCAGTTCCGCTTCGCGGGCCAGCACGCGGTAGCGCAGCACTTCGTCTTCCGCTTCGCGCAGCGCCTCGATCTCCAACACGAGGTAGTGCACGGCCACCGCGGCGAGGTAGAGCACGACGCCGAGGCCGAAGAGGAGCGAGTAGTCGGGCGTGAGGTGCGCGGCGAACTGCTGATTCAGCGCCGGCACCCACGACTTCCACGTCAGCACCCACAGCCCGCTCGCCGCGGCGGCGGATCCGGTGTGACCGATGGCGATCGACGATCGCGACGCGCTCCGCAGCGGCAGCGCGTTGCTGAGGAATCGCGAGGCCAGCGCGATGATGCCGAGGAGCAGCGACGGCGGCAGCGCCGCGGCGACGGCCAATCCGGCCGAGGCGCCGCGCGCCCAGAGGAAGAATGCGGAGCTGGCCGCGGCGGCAGCGGTCATGGCCGCCACCGCGTACAGCGCCAATGCTCCGCGGCTCAATGCAGTTCGCGTGGTCGCCATCACAGTCCCTTCGGATGCCGGATTTCGACGCCGCCCATGATCGCGCTGCCGCGAAGGATGAGCGTTGGCGCGCCGGCGGGAGCGTTGCCGTCCGTCTTGTCGACGACGCCGCCAAGGATTGCCAGGACGTGATTCTCGATCCGCCAGCCGCGCGGCACGTGAATCTCGATCCCGCCCCAGAACGCCAGCACGTCGATCACCGCCTCGGACGTTATCTTCGCGGCAGCGAGGTTGATCTCGCATCCGCCCATCACCGCGACGACGTCGCCGCCGGCGAAGTCGCTCGACGCGACACCGCGCCCGACGCCGCCCATCACCGCCACGGAGTGGAACGAGTTCTCGCGCCCTGCATCCTTCGCCGTCGGCCCGAGCGCCTGCCGGATCAGCGTGATGCCGCCCGCACTGATCAGCAGTGGCCACACGCCGAGGATCATCGAGAGGCGTATGTGCGGAAGGAACGGCAGCGCGGGGAGAAAGAGAATGCCTAGCCCGCACATGACGATCGTCGAAACCCACTGCCGCTGCGGCAGATGGGCGAGACCCAACGCGATCAGGATCAGCGGCCACCAGCGCAGGTAGTCCGACGCGTTCAACTGCCCGGTGTGATCGAGCCAGCCGATGATGCCGGCAGCGAGAAACGCGCAACCCCACACCAGGCGCGCCCAGGGATTGTCATTACGACTGCGCTTCACGCGCGACGGCTTCCGGTCGTCAAACACGGCGCTCTCCTTCCTCGGCATCGCGGCGCCGCGCCGACTCGGCGATCGTCCGAAGCACCATTCCGGCACCGAGGATGATCAGAAGCAGCGGCCACGACGAGCGATAGGTGAAGTCGTAGATGTGCAGCGTCACCATCTGCAGCCACCCGCCGATCGCCATCAGCCATAGGCCCGACCAGATCGTGCTGCGGTGAAAAAGCTTCGAGGCGCCAATGACAATGATGATGAGCGGCCAGAAGTGCCGCATCGTCCACGACATATCGGCGATACCAAGTCGCTGAAGAAGCAGGATCGTGCCGGCGGCGATGAGGAAGAGTCCCCAGAAAATCTGATCGCCGTCGATGCGGCGTTTCACGTCGCTCATATCGCCTCCGCGGGAACACTCTTGATGTTGACGCCGGCCATGATCACCACGCCGTTGACGATGAGCTTCCGTCCGCCCGGCGCTGCTTTGGTGCGGATGTCAGCGCCGCCCATGATCGGCAGAATGTTGCCGGTCACTTCCCACCCTTCAGGCACTTTGATCTCGACGCCGCTCCAGATGGCGATGATCTCCAGTTCGGCGGGAACGTTCTCCATGTCCGCGCGTGTGAGATCGAGCTCGCATCCGCCCATGAAGGCGATGATTCGTCCGCCACGATAGTTGCGCGCCGTAACCGCTTCTTTAGGCACGCCGAGGACGCACAACAACGTCGAATCGGATCCGGCCGCGAGTGCCGGCGCGCGGAATCCGAATGCGTGCGCGACGATGGCCAGTCCCGCCAGGATCAGCGCGACCGGCCATAGGTCGAAGATCGAGAAGCGCACCCAATCGGTGGTGAAGAGGAGCAGCAGCGCGCCGGCGCCGAGAGCGAAGACTGCCGGAATCCTGCTGTCGCGATCCTGCAGCTTGAGAAGGCCGATGGCGATCAGGAGGACCGGCCAGTACGGGAGAAATCGATCGGCGTCGGCAATGCCGAGGTTGTCGAGTGTGAGCAGGATGCCGAAGAGCGTGAAGAAGATGCCGACGACCATCTTCACGCTGAGTTTCGGTTGCTGCTGCGCAATGAGTGTTTGCATGGCAGCAAGATACGGACGGTTCGGCGTCTCGTCTGCGGTGCGCCGGTGAAAGGTGGTTTGTGGTCGGCGAACGGCGCTTAACCACAGAGCCACAGAGATCACAGAGAACACCTCTGTGTCCTTTGTGTCTCTGTGGTTGAATGCTTTTATGAAGAAAACGCTGCTGTTGATCCTCCTCGCCGCGACCCCGCTCATCGCGCAGCATCGTCCCGTCAACACCTTCTCGATCGTGGCACGCGATCCTCAGACCGGCGAGATCGGCGTGGCCGTGCAATCCCATTGGTTCGCGGTCGGTCAGATCGTGCCGTGGGCCGAGGCGGGAGTCGGCGCGGTGGCGACGCAGAGTTTCGTCGATCCGGCGTACGGCCAGCTCGGACTCGATCTCCTCCGCACAGGCAAATCTGCCCCCGACGCGCTTCGCGGCCTCCTCGCCGCAGATGGAACGTGCGAAGTGCGGCAGGTGGCGATGATCGATGCGAACGGCAACGTGGGCACATTCACCGGCGCGCACGACATCCAGGCCGCAGGCGGCGTGGCGGGCGGCGGCGCGGCGGCGAAACAGATTTCGTGCGGAACGGCGGGCGGGATGCTGTCCATCGGTCGCGACTTCTCCGCACAAGCGAACCTGATGGCGAACGACAAAATCTGGCCGGCGATGGCGAAGGCGTACTCCGAGTCGACCGGCGATCTCGCCGATCGCCTGCTGGCCGCGCTCGATGCCGCGCAGTCTGTTGGCGGCGACATCCGCGGCAAACAGTCCGCCGCGCTGATCGTCGTCAACGACAAATCGTCGGGCAAGCGCTGGCAGGACGAAGTCTTCAATCTTCGCGTCGATGACAATCCAACGCCTCTGGTCGAACTGCGCCGCCTCGTGGCGTTGCAGCGCGCCTACAACCACATGAACGCCGGCGACCTGGCCACGGAACACAATGACAACGAGGGCGCGCTGCGCGAATACAGCGCCGCCGAGAAGATCGCCTCGACGACCACTGGCGTCCCGCAGAGCCGCTACGCGGAGATGATCTACTGGCACGCCGTCGCGCTCGTGAACATGAAGCGCGTCGATGAATCGCTCCCGCTCTTCGCGCGCGTCTTCGCAATGGAGCCCGGCTGGCGCGACCTCACGCCGCGCCTGCCGCCCGCTGGTTTGCTTCCGGATGACGCGAAGTTGATCGAGCGGATTGTCGGGGCGAAGAAGTAGAACCTCCGCCCGTCACTGCTTCAACCACTGATCGAACCAATCCCCGACGGTCTGGTACCAGAGCTTCGAATTCTGCGGCTTCAGCACCCAGTGTCCTTCGTCGGGAAAGTAGACCATCTTCGACGGGATATTGCGGCGCTGCAGCGCGGTGAAAAGCTCCAGCCCCTGATTGATCGGGACGCGGAAATCGAGCTCGCCGTGCGTGACCAGCGTCGGCGTTTTGAAGTTCTTCACGAAGTTGTCCGGCGACCACTTCTCATACAGCTGCGGGTTGTCCCACGGATTTCCCTTGAACTCCCACTCCGGAAACCACAGCTCCTCGGTGACCCCATACTCCGACTTCAGATCGTAGACGCCGGCGTGCGAGACGAGCGCTTTGAAACGATCAGTGTGGCCGAGGATCCAGTCGACCATGTAGCCGCCGTAGGAACCGCCGGCGGCGCCGATGCGCGTTCCGTCGACGTACGGCATCGACGCGAGCATGTCCACGCCGTTCATGATGTCGACGTAGGCCTTGCCGCCCCAGTCGCCGGAGACTTCTTCGAGGAACTTCTGGCCGTAGCCGTACGACCCGCGCGGATTCGGCATGAACACGACGTAGCCGCGCGCCGCGAACATCAGCGGATTCCAGCGATACGACCACGCATCGCCCCATCCGCCTTGCGGTCCGCCGTGAATGAGAACGATAGCGGGATATTTTTTCGAAGCGTCGAACGCGGGCGGCTTGATGATGAAGCCCTGCACCTTCGCCCCCTCGGCTCCGGTAAACCAGCGCGTTTCCGTTGCGCCGTCCAAGCTGGAAAGGAACGCGTCGTTCTCCTTCGTGATCTTCACCGAGCGCGCGCCGCCTGGGATCTTCGTCAGCGCGTAGATGTCGTTCGGCCGCAGGAACGATGAGCCGTCGTAGTAGATGGTCTTGCCATCGCGGCTGACGGTGACGGCGTCCGCTGAAACGGCATCGGAGATCAGTTGCGGAGCGCCGCTGTTGACGCCGACTTCGTAAATCGCAGTCTTCCCCGTTTTCGGCGCGGTGAAGAAGATCGACTTGCTATCTGGAGCCCAGGTGATCGACTCGACCCAATCGTCGAACGCCGGCGCGATGCGATGCGACGTTCCGTTGGTGCGATCGTAGAGCCACAGCTCCCACAAATCGGATTCGTAGCCGGCCCGTGCCTGCGAGCGATACGCGATCCAGCGGCCGTCCGGCGAATACTTCGGACTCGTGTCCGCGCCGGTGCGGGTGGTGATCCGCTTCGGCTCCCCGCCGCCAATCGGAACGAGGAAGAGATCGGCGTTCGTGGAGACCTC
This sequence comes from Thermoanaerobaculia bacterium, assembly GCA_035995985.1. GTDB lineage: Bacteria > Acidobacteriota > Thermoanaerobaculia > Gp7-AA8 > Gp7-AA8 > JADGNZ01. The sequence continues at coordinate 6,370 of DASYJY010000190.1, forward strand.
GGGATGCTGCCCGGTGTCGCGCGCGAAGACGAGCTCTTTGCCGTCGGGCGAGACGTCGAACTCATCGCCACCGCCGACCGAGAACGGAGGCGCGTCGAACGCGCCGGGCGTGAGATCGCGCGGAGTTCCCGTGCCGAGGGGCACATAAACAATGTGACTGCGCGTCGGCTCCTGCCACGCTTTCCAGTGGCGATACATCAGCCCGGTCAACACCCGCGCTTTCGTCGGCGCGTTCCCCTCGGCCGTCGTCTTGTCCTTGATGCAGGCCGGATCGACGCCGCAATCGGGATAGATGTCGGAAACGACGACGAGCCCGGAGCCGTCGGGGATCCACTTCACGGCCCCCGCGCCGCCGGCGAGGTCCGTCACCTTTCGCGACGTTCCCTCGGCCACGTTGTACAGATAGACCTGATGCGCGCCGCCGTCGCGATTGGAGAGATACGCGATCGTCAAGCCGTCGGACGACCATACCGGACTGTTGTCCTGGTGCTTCCCGTCGCTGATCAGCTTCGGAGTTCCGCCAGCCGAGGGGATCAGATAGACGCCGCTGAAACTCTTGTTCGCGGCGAGATCGGGCGTGGAGACGTCGTACGCCAGCCACTGGCCGTTCGGCGAAATCTGCGGCGCGCCGATGCGGTGCAGCGAGACCAGGTCTTCAAAGCGCAAACCGCGTTGTGCGAAGGCGGCCGAGGAAATGAAAAGCGTGATGACGATCGCAAGTTTTCTCATCGTATGTACCCCAATGACTTCAGGTTCTCGTAATACTCCTCGTTGATTTTGGCGGGAGGCGCGGATGTCGTTCGCGCGCCGTAGGTTGGGATGCGAGGCGGTTCAGTTCCGGCTAGGGTACGGCCGGACATCTCGTTCGACGGCGGAAATCCCATCAGCGAGCAAAGCGTCGGCGCGACGTCAAACGGCGTCGTGCTCGCCGCCAGCGGCAGTGTCGAAGCAACGACGCCCTCGGCATTCTGATTGTCGCCGGGCATTCCGGCCACAATCACGTCGAATCCGCGGGCACGCAGCGCCGCGATCGTGGCGATGACGCCGTCGAGCACGCGCACCGAGGCGATCAGCTTCTCGGAGGGATCGATCGGGAGCCGGTTGAGGACGATATCGAGCGCCGGCAGATAGACCGTTGCGAAACGGGCCTGATCGCCATCGGCGGCGCGCAGAAGCCGCTGTGAGGCTCCGGCATCGACGTGCAACGCGAACGTGGAGCCAGTCATCCTCGCGCCCGGCGTCGCGAAGATCGAAGTCTGGCCGATGGAGTCGAGCGCGCCTGCATGCGAGTCGGCGGAAGTCCACCAATTCACCGCCACGCTGGGAGCGCCACGGGCGGCGAAGATTTCCCAGACGAAATCGCGGCGCCGAACGGTGGGCGGGAGCGGCTCCAATCGTGCCATCCCGACCATTTCCGCGAGATCGCGCAGGACGACGTCGCTTGCCGACACTGACTGCAGAAGATGCCCGCCGCCACGCAGCCGGACGCCGTCGACGGAGCGAACGCCGTGCAGGTATGTCTTCACGCCGGTGCCGAGCGACGCCCACCGTTCCGTCGTCGAGCGGCCGCGCAGCGAGGCCACTGCATACGCGGAAGGAACGGCCTTCGCCAGGTCGGGGCGAGCACGGTAGATGTCCCACGTCAGCCCGTCGACGGCGACGAGCGCCACGCGGCGGGAGGTCGGAATGGTGACCACCTGCAGCGGCGGAGCGGCGTTCGTGTGCTGGTCCTGCGCCGCGAACGCAGGCAGAAAAAGCAACGCGATCAGGATCGCCGCAGCGATCGTCATCGGTCCGCCGCGTGGCTTCTGATGGATGGCCGGAATCCGCTGCAATTCGTAAATCGAAAACGACAGCAGCGCCGCGGAGATGGCGATCGTAGCGATCAGAAAGAAGACGGCCATCGCCGCGATGCCGGTGATCATCTCCGGCCACGATGGCGGCGTCGGGAATCGATACCACCAGATCGCGACCGGCGCGGCCAGCAGCGACGCGGCGGCGAACGAAATCGCCAGCAGCGCGCGCGGCGTATCGATCACGATCGTCGGACGCAATTTCAAAATCAATGCGATTCCGACGAGCAGAAGAAATGAAATGGCCAACCCGGTCACTCCATAGAGCAGAGACATCATCAACGTCTCGCCCGCGGAGAGTGGATGATTGCGAAAGAGCATGATGCCGGTGAGGGGGAGGATCGCGAAGGCGGCGATCAGGAGGGCGGCTTTCCCGGCCGCGGTGAACAGCTCGATCCAGAAGGCGCGGGAGGAGCGGCCGGCGGTGAATGGGTCGTGCGCGAACCATCGCTCGATGGCGTGCGAGAGGTAGCCTCGCTCCCGCAGATCGCGCCGCAAATCGTCGACGGACGGCACCGGCACGGCGCGGAATATAGCACCCGGCCCGGCGTTCTATCCGCCGATTCTTCAATGGATTCCGGCGCGGCGTCTTCCCACAATTCGATCGAGCACAACGCCCTTTCCGGCGAGATCGAGCCGCGCCCTCCGAAGCGCCACCCCTTCGCGAAATTCTTCTCCGGCGCCGCCATCACCATCGCCTTCGTCCTGCTCAAACTGAAGGCGCTGGTATTCCTCGTTTTCGACTTTTTCCGCGGCTACGCCGTCAATCCATTCGAAGGCTTCGGATTGATGCAGTACTCCGTTGCCGGCATTTCGATGGGCGTCTCCATCTGGGCCATGGCCAGGAAGGAGTCGCTTCCCCTCGTTATCGGCTTTGTCGGCATCATCCTGATCCACGAGATCGGGCACGCGGTGGCGATTCGAGCCAAAGGGCTTCGCGCCGGGATACTGGTTTTCATTCCGTTCATTGGCGGCGCGGTCACGCTGAAGGACCAGCCGCGATCGGCCTACGATGACGCGCAGATCGGGTTGGCCGGTCCGATCGCCGGTACGTTCGCGGCGCTCGTCTTCCTGCAGATCTACAAGTGGACGGACCACCCGCTGTATCTCGCCATCGCCGTTGCCGGATTCGCCGTGAACCTGCTCAACCTGCTGCCGATCGGCATGCTTGACGGCGGCCGTATCTCCGCTGCGGTTACAAAGTGGATGTGGGTCTTCGGCGGCGCGGTTCTCGTCTACAAGGTGGTGACGCAGCCGAATCCGCTGATGGTGCTCATCGTCGTCCTCGCGGCGGTTCAGGTCTATCTGTCAATTCTCCGCGAAAGGGATGACCAGGCGTTTTACGACGTCACCATCTCGCAGCGCGTTTTCATCGCCATCGCTTACTTCGGGCTCGTGATCTTTCTGGGCCACCAGACGTTCGTGAATTGGAACCGCCTGGCCGCGCTGGCCAAGTAGCGGAATGCCGTACTGTCCAATTCGTTTGATACGCTTCGCCTGCTGATGAACCTTTACCTCCTTCTTGCCATCGCTCTCGGCGCGATCTCCGGAACGACGGACATGCCGTCCGCGCGGACGAGTTTCGCCGCCGTGGCGGCGGAGTGCGGGGCCGTCACCAGCGAGCAGGCCACTACGTCGCCGCGTAGCACGCAGCATCACGCGCGTTCTGAATCGACCACGCCGCGCGTTATCGACGAAGCCCCCGCCCGCATCGAAGCGCCCCTCGCCGGCGCTGCCACGCCGCGCGCCCCTGCAACCAACTGCTGAGCCTCTCTTTCGGTTCGCGGTTCGGTTGTTGCTGGGAAGGAAATCACCATGATCGATAAAGTTCTCACCTCCATCTTTGGCTCGAAGCACGAGCGCGATGTGAAGAAAATGCTGCCCATCGTTGCGCAGATCAACGCGCTCGAACCGGAGATCAGCAAGCTGTCCGACGACGGACTCCGCGCGAAAACGCAGGAGTTCCGCGAGCGCCTTCGTCCCGCCGTCGAAGCAGTCGACGCGGCGAAGAAAGAGATCCCGCGCGACGAGATCGTCCTCCGCGCGGCGAAGGACGACCTCCAGGCCGCGCTCGACGCCATTCTCCCCGAGGCCTTCGCGGTCGCGCGGGAGGGGGGCAAGCGCATCCTCAACATGCGCCACTTCGACGTCCAGCTCATGGGCGGCATCGTCCTGCATCGCGGCAAGATCGCCGAGATGAAGACTGGCGAAGGGAAGACCCTCGTCGCCACGCTGCCGGTCTATCTCAACGCGCTCACCGGCCGCGGCGTACACGTCGTCACCGTCAACGACTATCTGGCCCGCCGCGACTCCGAGTGGATGGGGCGCCTCTACAAGTTCCTCGGCCTCACCGTCGGCGTCATCCAGAACCATCACGGCGACCGCGAGCGGCAGGAGGCCTACGGCTGCGACGTCACCTACGGCACCAACAACGAGTACGGCTTCGATTACCTGCGCGACAACATGAAGTTCGATCTCGAAGCGATGGTGCAGCGCGACCATGTCTACGCCATCGTCGACGAGGTCGACTCGATCCTCATCGACGAAGCGCGCACGCCGCTCATCATCAGCGGTCCGTCTGAGGAGCGTCCCGACAAGTACTACTCCGTCGATCGCATCGTTCCTCGCCTCGTGAAAGAGAAGGATTATCAGGTCGATGAGAAGCAGCACACGGCTGTGTTGACCGAGGAGGGCGTGCTGCATGCCGAGAAACTCCTGAACGTTAACAATCTCTACGACCCCGACAACATGGACACGCTGCACGCGGTCCAGCAGGCGCTGCGCGCGCACACGCTCTACAAGCTCGACGTCGAATACGTTGTCAAAGACGGCGAGGTCCTCATCGTCGACGAGTTCACCGGACGCCTCATGCCCGGCCGCCGCTGGAGCGACGGTCTGCACCAGGCGGTCGAAGCGAAAGAGGGCGTGAAGATCGAGGCCGAGAATCAGACCCTGGCCACGATCACCTTCCAGAACCTTTTCCGCATGTACGACAAGCTGGCCGGCATGACCGGAACGGCGGATACCGAAGCCGCCGAGTTCTACAGCATCTACAAGCTCGAGGTGGTGGTCATCCCGCCGAACCGCCAGATGGTGCGCAAGGACCAAGGCGATCTCGTCTACCGCACCGAGCGTGAGAAGTTCAACGCGATCGTGGAGGAGATCAAGGTCCTCAACGAAAAGGGACAACCCGCTCTCGTCGGCACGATCTCGATCGAGAAGTCGGAGGCGCTGTCATCCGCGCTGAAGCGCAAAGGCGTCCCGCATGTCGTCCTCAACGCGAAGTACCACGAGAAGGAAGCCGAGATTGTCGCCCAGGCCGGACGCAAAGGTGCGGTCACGATCGCCACGAACATGGCCGGCCGCGGTACCGACATCCTCCTCGGCGGCAATCCCGAATTCGCCGCCGCGCAGAAGAACAAGGACGTCGCCGATCCCGCCGAACGCAAACGGATCGAGGAAGAGAGTGAAGCGCAATGGAAGCACGATCACGATGAAGTCGTCCGCCTCGGCGGGCTGCACATCGTCGGTACTGAGCGCCACGAGTCGCGCCGCATCGACAATCAGCTTCGCGGCCGGTCGGGGCGCCAGGGCGATCCGGGCGCGTCGCGTTTCTACCTCTCGCTCGAAGACGATCTGATGCGCATCTTCGGCGGCGATCGCCTCATGAACTGGATGGAACGCCTCGGCATGGAAGAAGGCGTCCCCATCGAGCACGGCATGGTCACGCGCTCCATCGAGCGCGCGCAGAAGCAGGTCGAAGGCCGCAACTTCGAAGCCCGCAAGCACCTCCTCGAATACGACGACGTGATGAACAAGCAGCGCGAGTCGGTCTACACGCTGCGTCGATCCATCCTGGAAGGCCGCGAGGGGAAGGAGTACATCCTCAATGCCGCCGACGAGATCGTCGACTTTCTGATCGAGACCTACATCCCCGCCGACGCTCGCGAGGCGGTGGACGAGGAGAAGCTGAACGCGGAGCTCTACGACTTTTTCGGCGTCGATCTGAAAACCGCCGGCGTCGATCTGGCCACGACGCCGCCCGCGGCGATCAAGGACAGCGTGATCGAAGCCGTCAATCAACGCTACGAGCAGAAGGAGTCGTCGATCGGCCCCGAGATGATGCGTCTGCACGAGAAGTACATCCTCCTGCAGGTCATCGATCAGCTCTGGAAGGATCACCTCCTCAACGTCGATCACCTCAAGGAAGGCATCGGCCTGCGCGGCTACGGCCAGCGCGATCCGCTCATCGAGTACAAGAAGGAGTCGTTCGAGATCTTCCAGGAGATGATGGAAGCAATCCAGGACCGCGTCGTGAAGTACCTCTGGAAGACAGAGGTCGTGGTCGAGCGCGAAGGCGAACGCCAGGAGGATGTCCAGCGCGTTCAGCGCGCGATGCCGCCCCCGAAACTGAAAGCCGCCCCCATGGTCTTCTCCGGCGCAGGCGGAGTGTCCGGTCCCGCTCAAGTTCAGCGCAAGGAACCAAAGATCGGCCGCAACGACCCCTGCTGGTGCGGCAGCGGGAAAAAGTACAAGAAATGCCACGGCACCGCGGCGTAGCGGGCACGGCCCGCGGCGTTGGTTGCCCAAGGCTTCGCCAACATTGCCGCTTCGATTTGCACGCGGCGTAAACTGACTACGTTATGCCCCACATAGCGATCGACTACGACAAGGAGAAACTCCGCGACTTCTGCCGCAAGTGGAAGATCACGGAGTTCTCCCTTTTCGGCAGCGTCGTGCGCGACGACTTCGGACCGGACAGCGATGTGGATGTTCTCGTGTCTTTTGAAGACGATGTGCCGTGGGGTTATTTTCCATGGTTCACATGGAAGACGAGCTAGTCGAGATTTTTGGACGGCCAGTCGACCTACTGACCCGGCGTTCCATCGAGCGCAGTCGGAATCCCATCCGTCGCGATGCGATTCTTGGAAACGCGGTGTCGCTTGAGCTCTGAAGACGCCATTC
>DASYJY010000191.1:0-11503 GCA_035995985.1 Thermoanaerobaculia bacterium
CAGGTGAATGGGGTTGGCGAACCAGGTGAATGGAGTTGGCGAACCAGGTGAATGGGGTTGGCGAACCAGGTGAATGGGGTTGGCGAACCAGGTGAATGGGGTTGCGAACCAGGTGAATGGGGTTGGGAGAGACGTCGCCGAGGTCGCGATCCTGGTTATCAGCTGACAACGCAACGCGTCAAAGATTCGTGAGGCGCAGATTCTCGTCCCTCACCGCTTCGATGCACCGCCAGGGCCACCCATGCCCTCGCCGTATGCAAATCTTCGCGTCAGGAGAAGAATCTATGGGTTAGTAGTACAGAAGTCACGAAAAATCCCTCTGTGTTCTCTGTGCCTCTGTGGTGAAACGCATTTTCAGGCCGAGAAGCGATTCAGCAACGCCAGCAACGGACTTCCCGCGATTACCGTGGCGATGGCCATCGTTCCGAACGTGTTGCGGCCACGGATCTCCGCGCACGCCACGACGACTGAGGCCAGCTCCTCGGGGTCGAACGGCTTCCGCACGATGCCGTGGATTCGCTGCGGATCGAGATGATCGACGGCCCCTCTGTCGGCGCCGGTGATCACCAGCACGACCGGCGGCGACGCCATCGAAGGTCCGTCGAGGGACTTCAGAACTCCGAAGCCGTCGAGTAGCGGCATCAGCAGGTCGAGGAGAATCACGGCGTACTGATGTTCTTTGATCAGCGCGAGTGCTTGCGCGCCATCGCCGGCTTCGTCGACCGTCAGCGAATGACGCTGCAGCGTCGTGACCAGAAGGCGGCGAATGACGGGGTCGTCATCGACGACCAATACTCGCTTCTGCTGCTCCGTATTCATCCGCTGCCCTTGCCGCCGCGCAGTCTGCATACGCGGTCTGCGGCTGTCAAACTCAGCGCTATTGCACGCCTTCGCGGAACGGGATGAGCGGATCGATGTCGACGGGAACGTTGTTCGCGGCATCAAGCGCGCCGCGAAGATCGGCCGGCATTTTGTCGTACTTGTTGAACCACCCCTCGGCGCGCGCGCGATCTCCGGTCGCTTCGATTTCCAGCAGCTCCTTCGCCAGCGCCGCCAATGTATCGGGGATCTTCGCGTAGTCGATGACGTATCGCCCCGACGCCGCGCGCGTGATCGCACCCTTCTCCGACAGGTAGTTGAACTCCATCATCTCCGCGCGGCCATGCGCTTCGGCGGTGCCGAAACGGACAGTGCGGAAGATGCCCGCAACGTACGACGCGTAGTACTCCTCGAGCCGCTCTTTCGGCAGCGCTCCGTGGTCGACGAGCCATTTGAGTCCGAACATGCCGGTGACGTCGGCCTTCGCTTCTTCCAGTCCCGAGTACGTCGGTCCGATCGCTTCGCGAATGTCAACGTGTTGACCACCTTTACGCGCGAAGGCCGGCCCGAGGCCGTGACAGATCTCATGCATCATCACCGCGGCCAGATAGCCTTCACCGGAAGCCTGCGCCGCCTGATCGGGACGCATGATCAGCTTCGCCACCGGCAGAATCACGTAATTGACGCGCGCGTCGGTGAAGTTCTTGAAGAAGATTTTCTTCGAGCCGACTTTCTCGTGGATGCGCGGATCGTTCGGGAGATTGTCGGCCGCGGCCTGATATCCGTGGCGAAGATCGCCGGCGCGGAACGGCGCGTCCATGACCTCCATCGGAGACTCGAGGCCTTTCTTCGACGGACGATCCTCGGCAGCCAACGGAAGCGCGTCCTGAATGTCCGGTACGTACTTTTTGAACACAGCCAGCTTGGCCGACTCGGTCTCGTTGCGCACGAGCACCGACGCGCCGTAGGAAGTCTTGATGCCGAGGAGATCGTCGAGGTAGGTCTCGTAGGGCGCGAAGATCAGATCGAATTTCGGATCCTTGAGGCGAACCCACGCCAGATCGCTCGGGTAGTAGTCGTCCGTCAGCAACGCGTCGGCGCGCATGCGGAGATAATTCGCGAACGCCTTGTCATTGCTGGCCGCGGCCGCATTGCGGAGATGACGCGCAGCCGGCACGAGCCACTCCTTGTACTTGACGTGATACGGCGTCGTCTTCAACCGCAGCGGATTGCGGCTTGCGATTTCGACGACGGTGCGCTCGTCGTAGATGACCTTCTTCTCCTTCGGATGCGCTTTGACATACGCCTCGATCTCGTCGCGCGACAGACCTTTCGGCAACAGGCTGCGTCCGGGCGGCATCGGCTCGCTGCCGATGAAAGGCTCGTTGTGATTGAGAAGATCGTAGCGGCTGCCGTTGATCCAGAGGTAGTGCCGCGCGTCGCGCAGCTTCGGATCGGTGGCGTTGGCGAGGCTGTTGTAGAGCGCGATGTTCTCCGGGTCGTTCTGACGCCAGAAGACGTTCTCGAGATCGCGGCACGCCGCAATCATCTCGTCGACGACGCGCCGCTCGCGCGCGGACATCCCCGCATACGTGAACGGCATCTCGACTTTTTGAAACCTGGCCACCCGCTGCGCGATGTCCGGCGCAACCTGGGAAGGATCAAGCGACACAGCGGCGAGCAGGGCGATAGCGAGCAGTTTCATCGGCGCGGATTCTATTACCGTGGCGATTCGTCCGCACGCGTCGGCAGTCCGGACGGCCAGGTGCGTCGCACGCGGAGGCGCGCATCACAATCCAGTCCCGCGCTCGGCGCGGGGTACGCGGGCGGAGTCCGTGGTTTGCGGCCGCGGAGGCGGCGGCGACAAACTTGTGGCGACCGCCTCCGCGGTCGCGAATTCACATCGCGCTCGAAAACCCCGTGCTGAGCACGGGGCTGCATTGTTTCGCGCCCCTTCGCGCGCGACCGGGATGCGGTCCCTACGCTCTTCGCGCGCGAAGCGACGTCTCGAACTCCGCCGCCGACACCGGCCTGCTGTGCAGAAATCCCTGCACCACTTCGCAGTTCTCGCGGCGAAGGAACGCCAGCTGCGCTTCCGTTTCGACACCCTCGGCCACGACGCGCAGATTCAGCGCGCGGGCCATCGAGATCACTGCGGTGATGATCGCGCCGTCGTTAGAGGCATCGGAGAGATCGCGCACGAAGTTCTGATCGATCTTCACCGTGTCGATCGGGAATCGCTTCAGGTAACTGAGTGACGAATAGCCCGTGCCGAAATCGTCGATCGAGATACGCACGCCCATGGAGCGGAGACGCTTCATCACGGCGAGAGAGACGTCCGCGTTCTGCATCGCCGTCGATTCCGTGATCTCGATGTCGAGCAGCTCCGGCGGATATTCGTTCTCCGTCAGGACGCGCTCGATCATCGACGTCAGATCGCGCTGCTGGAACTGCCGCGCGGAGAGGTTCACTGCAACACGCAGCAGACCGTGCTCGGCGTGCCACGACTTCATCTGCTTCACGGCCGTGCGCAACACCCATTCGCCGATGAGCAGAATCTGTCCGCTCTCTTCGGCGATGGGGATGAAGTCGTCAGGCGCCATGAGTCCGCGCTCGGGATGGTTCCAGCGGATGAGCGCCTCGGCGCCGACGACATTGCCGGTGAGCAGGTTCGTCATCGGCTGGTAGTGGACGACGAACTCCTCGCGCTCGAAGGCGTGGTGGAGGCTGCGCTCGATCAGCAGCCGCTCGGATACCGTTTCCTGCGAGGCAGTCGTGGCGAACTGGAAATTGTTGCGGCCCGCTTCTTTCGCGCGGTACATCGCACCGTCGGCGCGTTTGAGCAGCGTCTCCGCGTCGCTGCCATCCTCGGGTGAGCGCGCGATGCCGATACTCGTGGTGACGAAAAGCTCGTGACCTTCGATGATCATCGGCTGCGATATCGCGTCGAGAAGTTTCTGGGCGACGACTGCCGACGCGCCGGAGTCTTTGACGTCCGTGAGAAGCACGGTGAACTCATCGCCTCCCATGCGCGCGACGGTGTCGTCGGCGCGGATGGAGAGCACGAGCCGCGTGCCGACTTCCTGCAGCAACGCGTCGCCGACCGTGTGTCCGAGGGAATCGTTGACGAGTTTGAATTGATCGAGATCGAGGAACATCACCGCCGCCGCGGTGCGATGCCGCTTCGCGTGCGCGAGCGCGATGTCGATGCGGTCGCGGAAGAGGAGCCGGTTCGGCAGACCGGTCAGCGCGTCGTGATAGGCCTGATACTCCATCTGCTCCTGCGCTGTCTTGCGGTCGGTGATGTCGACGATCGTTCCTTCGATCACCCCGCCGTCGAGCAACGTCATGCTCTCGATGACCCACACCGGCGTGCCGTCGCGGCGCCGCATGCGGACTTCGATGTTCGAAAGCGATCTCTGCTCGCGCAACTGCGCCATGATCCGGTTGCGGTCTTCGTCGGCGTTGTAGAGCGAGAACGCGCGCTGCGTCAGGAGCTCCTCGCGGTCGCGATAGCCGAACATGCGCGCGATGGCGTCGTTCCCGTCGAGGATGCGGCCATCGATGGTGCTGCGATAGACGCCGGCGAGGTTGCGCTCGAACAGCAGCCGATAGCGCTCTTCGCTTTCGCGCAACCGCTCTTCGGCGCGCCGCCGTTCGGTGACGTCGACGGAGATGACGAGCCGCGATCGTCTGCCGCCGGACAGAAACTCGAACGAGGTGATCTCCGCGTCGAACGCCTGTCCGTTGCGCTTGCGATGCTTGACGATGCGCGGCTCATTGCGATCGCGGCGGCTGTCGAGCAAGCCTTGCAGCTTCGCCAGCTCCTCGGCCGGACGGATGTCGGCGAGGGTCATTCGCAGGAACTCGTCCTTCTCGTAACCGTAGTGCTGCACGGCGGCTTCGTTCACGGCGATGAAGCCGAGCGTGTCGTAGTCGTAGACCCACATCGGCAGCGGGTTGCCTTCGAAAAGCGTGCGGTAGCGATGTTCACTCTCTCGCAAGGCCTGCTCGGCGCGGCGGCGTTCGGTGACGTCGGTGGCGGCGTAGACGATGCCGACCGGACTGCCGCTGTCGTCGCGAACGAATGAGGACGTCGCGAGAACGTCGATGCGTGCGCCGGCGGCGGTGCGCCAGGCCATGTTCTGTTCGAGCACGCCGAGGCTGTGCAGGAGCTGACCGGTGGTCAGGTTTTCCTCGGGGGAAACGATGCTGCGAATGTGTTTGCCGAGGAGGGCGGAATCGGGATAGCCGAGCATCGTCGACGCCGCGCGGTTGGCGACACGGATCTTGCCGTCGAGATCGACGACGATCACGCTGCCTTTCATCGTTGCGAGGATTTGGCTCGCCGCATATTCGGGCGTGAGCTCGACGAGGTTGTAGCGCCGGATGGCATGCGCGGCGACGGCGATAAAGGCGAGGATGGCGATGAATCCGAGCGGCGGGACGTCGATGCCGACGGTCGGGAGGAAGTCGATCATCGCCAGCATGGCGATCGAGAATCCGGCCACGAGCGACCGCGCCCGTTTCCGCTCCATCCCTTCGCTCGATTGCGCCGCGCGCCACAGCATGCGGATGGCCGTGGCAAACATGCCGGCGAAAATCACGACCCAGGAGATGTTGTACGTCGATCCGATCGGATAGTAGCCCCAGTCGAAGTGCCGCACGCCGATGACGAAGTACGGCGTGGCGACTTCGAGCAGCGCGATGCCGCTGCAGAACATCCAGCAGAAGGTGATGACGTTTTGCAGCGCGCGGCGGCGGCTGACGTACGTGGCCGCGAAGTGGAACGTGGCAGCGGGAAGGATGCTGGAGAAGGCGGCCGCGACGCGCGCGAACGCCGTCGCGTGCGCGGTGCTCGCCGCGCCGTACATCAGCGCGAAGAACGCCAGCCACCCGCTCGCGCCGACGGTGATGACGAAGAAGAGAAAGGTTACGAACCGCGCCCGCGACCGCAGCAGCACAATTCCGCCCAGCGCCAGAATCGCCGCCGCCGTGAAAAGCGTCGCCAGCGCCAGCAAGCCGGTCGGAGATGTAGGCAACAGAAGAAGATTGGCGGTGAGACGATCGATTCGGCAGTTTAACCCGTGAGGCCTGCGCCTTGTGTGGCTGCGATCACGGTCAGCATCCCGAGCCGCCGCCGGAGTAGACGACTTGCCAATCCGCTTCACGCTTCATTCTGAGGATGTCGTACGAGCCCCACTCCCATCCGTGGTTCTCCACGATGATTTCGTCGATGCCATCGCCGTCGAAATCCTCGACGTCGACCAGCGTCCAGTTCTTTGCGCCGCCATCGTCCCTGGCGTTCAGCGACCGGTCGTAGCGGATGACGTCCGCCCGCAACGCACCGTCGCCGTCGCGCATGACGATGACGAAGAGGTTGTGCGTGTTGCGTGTATCGCGGACGTTGAAGCTCCCGATGAAGTCGATGTGCCCATCGCCGTTCAGATCCGTAGCCGCGACGTTCTCGCTTTTTATCTGATCAAGCGCGCTGGCCGGCACCGCTTTGATCGCGAAGAGCCGCCGGACAACGGCCAGCAGTTCGCGATTTTCGCCGGCCGAAGGCGCGCGCAGCGCGGATGCCCGCCGGCGCACGTCGACCGATTTTCCAGCTACCGCATCGGCGCTTCGCCACTGCGGCGTTGATTTTCCGCTTCGCTGCGCCAGGCGCTCGACCGGCTGGCAGGTGTTGTGATCGTCGGCAAGTACCGTGGCAGTGCCCGACGGAACGCCGCCGCGGACAACGTTGAATTTCTCGCCGACGCGGTAGTAATCCGTTCCCGGCGACGGCGACGGCGGCTGGTGAATGCGATCGAGTTGGGGCTGCTGCGCAGGACGATCGCAAGCGGTTCGATGTAAGTTTCGGCGGGACTGTTTGGCGTAGCGCCTGTTGTCCGGACCGAATAAAGGATCCAAGGTTGATCGTCGGCGGCCGCTCCGGTCAGCAGAAGAAAAACAATGCTGAGCAGTGTTGCGCGCATTCACTTCACCCGCGTCAGACCTCGAGGACCGACTTTGACCAGCGCGTTCTCGCGGTCGATGCCGTGGCGTTTGTCGAGGACGGACTGGCGGATGATGCGCATCATCGAATCGAATTGGTCCTCGACGCGGTCGATCGCTTCGCGCGCGTCTTCGATGGCGCGCTGCATGTTGAGGATCACTTCGACGCCGGCGAGGTTCACGCCGAGGTCGCGGGTGAGGGCCAGGATCATCTCCAGCTTGCGGATTTCGTCTTCGCCGTAGAGGCGCGTGTTGCCTTGGGTGCGGGCCGGCTTGATGAGACCTTCGCGTTCATAAAGCCGGAGAGTTTGCGGATGGATGTTGTACCGCTCGGCGATCGTCGAGATCATCACGTATCCATCGGATCTGCGGCGGGACATGGTCGGTTAAAACGAGGGCGGCTCGCGCCGCCCTCGTTCATCTATTTATGTTCGTCCACGACTTCCGCGTCGATTACGTCGTCAGTCTTGCCGTTGCCGCCGGCTGATGCGTTCGCGTCGCTGCCTGCGCCGGCTTCGGCTCCGCCGCCCGCGGCGTTGGCGCCGGCGTTCTGGTACATCACTTCGGCCAGTTTGTGCGACGCGCTGGTCAGGGCCTCGGTGGCCTTCTTAATGTTGTCCATACCGCCCTGTTCCATCGCTTTGCGCGCGTCGGAGATCGCGGTCTCGAGGTTGCTGACGTCCGAGCCAGGGATCTTGTCGCGGTTCTCGTTCAGCATTTTCTCGACCTGATACACGAGCGAGTCGAGCTGATTCTTCGCTTCGATCTCTTCACGCCGCGCCTTGTCCTCGGCGGCATGCGACTCGGCGTCGCGCACCAGTTTCTCGACCTCGTCCTTCGACAGACCGGAGGTGCTGGTGATGGTGATCTTCTGCTCCTTGCCCGTGCCGAGGTCTTTCGCCGACACGTTCATGATGCCGTTCGCGTCGATGTCGAAGGTGACTTCGATCTGCGGCATGCCGCGCGGAGCAGGCGGAAGTCCGATCAGGTGGAAGACTCCGAGGAGCTTGTTGTCGCGCGCGAAATCGCGCTCGCCCTGCAGGACCTTGATCTCGACCGAGGTCTGGTTGTCCGCGGCCGTCGAGAACGTCTCCGACTTGCGCGTGGGGATGGTCGTGTTGCGCTCGATCAGCTTCGTCATCACGCCGCCCAGCGTCTCGATGCCGAGCGAGAGGGGAGTGACGTCGAGGAGCAGAACGTCTTTGACTTCGCCGCCGAGAACGCCGCCCTGAACGGCCGCGCCGACTGCCACGACTTCGTCCGGGTTCACGCCCTTGTGCGGCTCTTTGCCGAAGAAGTCCTGGACCATCTTCTGGACCATCGGGATACGCGTGGAGCCGCCGACGAGGACGACTTCATCGATCTTCTTCGGATCGACGCCGGCGTCGGCCAGCGCCTGCTTCAGCGGTCCCATCGTCTTCTGCACGATGTCGCCGATCAGCTGTTCGAACTTCGCGCGCGTGAGCGACATGTTGAGATGCTTCGGACCCGACTGATCGGCGGTGATGAACGGCAGATTGATGTCGGTCGACGCCGTCGACGACAGCTCGATCTTGGCCTTCTCGGCCGCTTCCCGCAGGCGCTGCAGAGCCATCTTGTCTTTCGAAAGATCGATGCCCTGATCCTTGCGGTATTCGTCGATGATCCAGTCGATGAGGCGGTGGTCGATGTTGTCGCCGCCGAGGTGCGTGTCGCCATTGGTCGACTTCACTTCCACGACGCCGTCGCCGACTTCGAGAACGGAGATGTCGAACGTACCGCCGGCGAAGTCATACACGGCGATCGTTTCGTTCGTCTTTTTGTCGAGACCATACGCAAGCGCTGCCGCGGTCGGCTCGTTGACGAGACGCTCGACTTTGAGGCCGGCGATCTCGCCCGCGTCCTTCGTAGCTTGGCGCTGCGAGTCGTTGAAGTACGCCGGGACGGTGATGACTGCGCGGTCGACTTTTTCGCCGAGGTAGTCTTCGGCGGCCTGTTTCAGCTTCTGCAGGATCATCGCGGAGAGCTCGGGGGGCGAGTAAAGCTTGCCGTCCACTTCCACGCGAACGTCGCCGTTGGAGGCGCGGCTCACCTTGTAGGGAACCATCTTCATTTCTTCGTTGACTTCCTCGAACTTGCGGCCCATGAAGCGCTTGATCGAGAAGATGGTGTTTTCGGGATTGGTCACAGCCTGGCGTTTGGCGACCTGGCCGACGAGCCGCTCCCCGTTGCGGGCGAAACCGACCACCGAGGGGGTGATGCGGCTCCCTTCGGCGTTGACGATGACTTTGGGCTCGTTGCCTTCCATGACCGCGACGACGGAGTTGGTCGTGCCGAGGTCGATGCCGATAATTCTAGACATAAGTTTTTCTCCTACTGATGTTTACCGCGACTTTAGTGCGATGCCATCAGATTATGTGCCGGTCGAAACCTGAGTGTAGTGGTGTGGTATTCCTGTGTCGGGGTGGGGAGTAGGGGGTGGGGAGTGGGAGTCGTGACCCGAGATTTTCTACTCCCACTCCCAACCCCCCACTCCCCACACCGATACGCAATGAGCGTTCCTCACTCAGCGTTATCATCGCCCGATCAACGGAGGATTCTGAATGCTTCCCAATTCTTCTCAGCAGCAACCAGCCTGGATTTCGGCGAGCACGGCCGAGATGGAAGGCCGCACGCGGACGTTCGTCCGCTCGGTTTACGGTTGGATGTTCGGCGGTCTTATGACGACGGCGTTCGCGGCGTTGTGGGTGGTGATGTCGCCCGCGATGCAGCAGATCGTCCTCGGCACGCCCTTCGTCCGCTTCGGATTGATCATCGCGGAGCTCGGCATCGTGTTCTGGTTGTCTTTCCGGATCCGCACGATGGCGCCGAGCACCGCCGCGGCGGCGTTCCTCGTCTATTCGTTGCTCAACGGTCTGACGCTGAGCGTGATCTTCTGGGTTTACGCGCCCAGCGCGATCACGATGGCGTTCGTCACTGCCGCCGGGATGTTCGGTGCGATGTCGATCTACGGTACGGTGACGAAGCGCGATCTGACGTCGATCGGCTCATTCTTCTTCATGGGGATGATCGGCATTCTCATCTGCATGGTCGTCAACATGTTTCTGAAGTCGAGCGGCCTCGATTTCGTCATCTCATTCCTCGGCGTGGTCATTTTCCTCGGGCTGACCGCGTGGGACACGCAGAAGTTGAAGGTGATGGCCACAGCGACGGGGTCGCAGCAGGAGAGCTTCGCCATCGTCGGCGCGCTGACGCTCTACCTCGATTTCATCAACCTGTTCCTGTTTCTGCTGCGCCTGTTCGGCGGACGCAGGCGGTAAGCGCCGAGCGTTCGGCTAATAGATGATCACCGTGTCGCCGACGTTGGCGATCTGGTAGAGCTTTTCGATGTCGGTGTCGCCGAGGCGTACGCAGCCGTGGGAGACGGACTGGCCGAGCTTGTCCGGCTCGTCAGTGCCGTGGATGCCGTAGCCGTTGCCCATCTCCAGCCGGAACTTGCCGAGGACCTTGTCGTAGTGGCGCTGCTTCGTGTTGACGGGAGGGATTACTACGGCGTCGCCGGCAACGATTGTTTTGCCAGGATCGAGCTCGCGTTGGCTGCCGTCGGGCGCGACTTCGACGACGGTATCGCCCTGCACCTTCAACATCGGATTCGAGGCCGTGTTGCTGCTGCCGCCGAACCATGACCATACGCCCTGGCTCGGCGCGCTCGTGGCCGGCTGCCCGGTGCGTTTGTCGATCGACTGGCCCGGATTGAGGCGGACAACGCGCATGCCGTTCTTGCGCGCTTCTTCGACGTAGTGCCAGTCGGGCGGGACCCATTGCGGGTTCTCGTCCTTGGAAATGATGTGCAGCTTGCCGATGGGGGTATCGAAGACGACGGTCTTTCCGTCGACGGCCAGCGTCGTTCCCTTGCCGGTGGAGCAGACGGCTTCGAAAACCGCCTGCCCGGCGCGGCGGACGTAGAGCTTGTTTTCGGCCGTCGAGACCAGGATGGTCTGGCCGGTGTCGGGGACGTCGTCGGTCTGCTTCGCGACATCCTGCAGCTTGGCCTGAAGTGCGGTGACGCTGGCCGTTTTCTGCGCTGCTGTGCCGCGCAGCGTTTCCGCTTTGCCGCCGGAACGCTCGGTGATCAGCTTGTCGATTTCCGCCACGCGGTCGAGCCGCCGCTCTTCGCGGATGTTGATGGTCTCGCCGGCGATTGCGAATGCGGCCAGTCCGAGCGCGAGCACGAGCAAGGCCCAGGAGCCGAGTAATCCGAGTATGCGTTTCATTAGAAGATGTAGACCCTCGTCTGCGTCGTGATGCGCGGCCAGATCGCGGCGAGGTCGGCTTCGGGGACCATGAACGATCCCGGCTTCGGCCCCTGCAGCGGACTTTCCGGCGGCGGCGGTGACTGGATAACGTAGCTGTTCGGCAGGAAAATCACGTAGCGCCCGAGGCCGTTCGGCACGACGGCGCGCTCGGCGGGAGCATGCTCTTTGCGCAGCGCGTACACCCAATCCGGCACTGCCCACTCGTAGCCGTCTTCTTTGCCGGTGACGCTGAAGGCGCCTTTGAGCGGCAGGAACGTCCAGGTCTTTCCGGACTGCGAAGTGATCGTCTTCGCTTCGCCGATCTGCACGTCGGCTTCACGGACCACCGCACGGCCGAAGCGGAACTGCATCTTCTTCCGCTGCGTGTCGATGGAAATGTAGAACTCTTC
>DASYJY010000192.1:0-5534 GCA_035995985.1 Thermoanaerobaculia bacterium
CTGCGGAGGTTCGTCTGCGCAAGCTGCGAGATTGCGTAGGTATAGTCGGAGATGCCGTACGAGGCGCGGGCGGGATCGAGGACTTTGAAGTACAGCACGCCGTCGACGGCGACCTGCACGTTGTCGCGCGTGATGCAGACCTGTTCGGGAACGTCGAGGGCAACTTCCTTGAGCGAATGCTTGTAGCGGACGGTGTCGAGGAACGGGACGAGGATGTGGAAGCCGGCATTAAGCGTGGCCGAATACTTGCCGAGGCGCTCGACGATCCACGCGTTCTGCTGCGGCACGACGCGCGCCACGCGCGAAATCATGATCATCAGGAAAACGACGACGATGAAAGCTACGAGAAGTTGAGGCATGAATTCCTCCGTTGAATGTTCACGACGCGCGTACGTGGATCGTCAACCCGACGACCTGTTCGACGACACAGCGTTGACCTTTTGTAAGTGGCGTCTCTCCAACATTGCGCGCCGTCCACGTACTTCCCCGCATCTCCGCTTTTCCTTCAGCTGAGACCGGCAAATCGGCGAGCGCGATGGCTTGCTCGCCAACGAGCGAGTCGACCACTTTGGTGATGTTGAAACCGAGCTTGCGCACGACGACGGGCCGCACGAAGACGAGAAGAATGACCGAGGAAACTGAAAACGTCAGGAGCTGTCCCCACAACGGCATCGGGATGCCGACGCCGACGATGAGCGCGACGAGAAACGCGCCGACCGCGAAAAATCCGATGTGCGCCGTCGTCGCGAAAAACTCGATCGTGAGCAGCAGAAATGCGACGAGAACCCAGACCCACCAAGCCATTTTCGTGAGGGATCAGCCTAGCACGACTGCTACTGCAGCTCCGCGAGCACACTCTTGGCGATGGCCGGGATCAGCTTCACGTCGTCAGCGGTTCCGCGCGTCATGACGACGAGGATGATCTTTCGTCCGCCCGGCAGTTCGATGTACGCGGCGTCGTGGCGAACTTCCGACGTCCAACCTGCCTTCGACCATTCGCGCGATCCTGCCGGCAACGACTCGCCGATGAACTCCTTGACCTGATTCTCATCGGCACGCGGCGGATTCAATGGCCGTTCGAGCAGCGCCAGCATGGCGTCACTGTCGGCGCCGGAAATCGCGCGATGCCGAACGATCCACAGCAGCAACGACGCGAACGAATTCGCGCTGGAGCGATTGCGATTCGGACGCGCATCGCCGCCGAGGATCTGCTTCTCGCGTCCGAACGGCCCAAAACTCCACGGCTTGGCCATGGCGCTGATGTCGTATCCCATGGTCGCGAACCAGCGATTCACGACGCGGCGCTTGTCCATGAACTTCGCCAGCGCGCGCCCCTCGAGATTGGGACCAGGACACGTCTCGCTGATGACGTCGATCAGAAACGCGGTGGCGTCGTTGTCCGAAAGCCGGATCATCTCCCCGAGCGCCCGAGCCACCTCCGGATCGCCCTGCAACTTCTGATGAAACACCTCGGCCATGATGTAGAGCTTCACCACCGAGGCCGGATACATCGGAACATCGCCATGCCAGTCCGCGCGATCGATCGTGGCCGGCTTCGTGATGTCGACGACGCTCAGCGCGAGATTGTCCGCCGTCAGCTTCGGAAAATCCTTCAACGTCTGCTCCGCCGCATGCTTCAGCGCAAGTTCCAGGGCCGGATTCTTCGGAAGGTCGGTGAACTCGCGAAAGTTTGCGAAGGCGCTGGTGGCAACGAACAGAACAGCGACGGCAACTCGGATGCGCATGGGCGAATTGTAGTCACGCGGAGACGCGGGGCCGCGGAGAAAACCCGTATCTCCTCCGCGTCTCCGCACCTCCGCGTGAAAAGCTTTAGCGCCGCCACCCCCGCACCTTTTCCGCTACCGCCTCCGGCGTGAATCCGAAGTGCTTCTCGATGTCGGCGAGCGGTGCTGACGCGCCGAAGCGGTCGATGCCGATGACTAACGCGTCGTGGTTGACGTACTTGTACCAGCCGGACGAACGGCCGGCTTCGATGGCCACGATGCGGCTGCGGTCGCCGAGAATCTCGTTCTGGTAGTGAACAGGTTGACGATCGAAGAGGTCGAGTGATGGGGCGGAGACGACGCGGGCGCGGATGCCTTCCTGGCGGAGGAGTTCGGCTGTGCGCACCGCCAGCGTGACCTCGGAACCGGTGGCGATGAAGGTGACGTCGCCGTCGACGTAGCCGTCGAGGACGTACGCGCCGCGCCAGATGTCGTGCGGATCGAAGGCGGGGCCGTGCGGGATGATGTCCACCTTCTGCCGCGTCAGGACGATGATGGTCGGACCTTCGTGCTTGCTGCCGATCGCCCACGCCCACGCCATGCCGGTTTCGACGCCGTCGGCGGGGCGGAATAGCGTCATGTTCGGGATGAGTCGCAGCGAGAAAAGTTGCTCGACCGATTGATGCGTCGGACCGTCTTCGCCGAGGAAGACGGAGTCGTGGGTGTAGACGAAGATCGACGGGATCTTCATCAACGCCGCGAGGCGGATCGCCGGACGCATGTAGTCGGAGAAGATCAGGAACGTCGAGCCGTGCGCGCGGAACGGTCCGTACAGCGTGATGCCGTTCAGCGCCGCGCCCATGGCGTGTTCGCGGATGCCGAAGTGCAGGTTCTTGCCTTTGAACAGCTCGAATGGCGGCGGATCGTTGACGTCATCCTTCAGCCGCTCGATCGAGCCGCCGTTCTTGAAATTCGTTTTCGTCGATGAGGCCAGATCGGCCGCGCCGCCGACGACGAACGGTGCGATCTCACCGATCTTCTGGATGACCTGATTCGACAATTCGCGCGTGGCGATCGGCTTGTCAGGTTTTCCCGCTTCCGCGAGCTGCAGCTCATAACCTTCCGGCAGCGAATGCGACCAATACGCGTCCCACTCCGCCGCGAGTTGCGGATTGCGCGCGCGCCACTCGGCCATGCCCTTCTCCCACTGCTTGCGCGAACGAGCGAGCTTCTTGACCTTGCGCGCGAACTCGGCGCGCACTTCGTCGGGCACATAAAACGTCGGCTCGGCCGGCCACCCGAGGGCCACTTTCGTCGCCGCGGCCTCCTCGGCGCCGAGCGGTTCGCCGTGCGCGCGCGAGGTGCCGTGAAACTTCGGACTCCCCTGCCCGATCACGGTCTTGGCCATGATCATCGACGGCTTGTCGGTCACCTTCTGCGCCTTGCGAATGGCCTTGCGAACGGCGTCGCGATCGTGGCCATCGATCTTCTGCACGTGCCAGTGCGCGGCCTCGAATCGCTTCTTCACGTCCTCGGACATCGACAGCCGCTTGTCGCCGTCGAGCGTGACGTCGTTGTCGTCATACAGATAGATGAGGTTCCCAAGCCCGAGGTGTCCGGCCAGCGACGCGGCCTCGGAACTGATTCCTTCTTCGAGATCGCCGTCGGAGCAGATGACGTAGATCCAGTTCTGCACGGGCTTGAACGGGTCGTCCGCGTTGAAGCGCGCCGCCATCATCTTCGAGGCGATGCCCATTCCGACGCCGTTCGCGAATCCCTGCCCGAGCGGACCGGTGGTGACTTCGATTCCTGGCGCGTCACCGTACTCGGGATGTCCGGCGGTCTTCGATCCCCACTGCCGAAAACTCTGGAGCTGCTCGATCGTCATCTCCGGATAGCCGGTGAGATGCAGCAACGAATACAGAAGCATCGACGCGTGGCCGGCGGAGAGGACGAAGCGATCGCGATCCTGCCACGACGCCGCCTTCGGATCGTGGCGCATGAAATCAGTCCAGAGCACGAAGGCCATGTCGGCCATGCCCATCGGCGCGCCGGGATGCCCCGACTTGGCCTTCTCGACAGCGTCGATGGCGAGGAAGCGGACGGTGTTGACGCAAAGCTCTTCGAGCTTGTCCTTCGTCCCGATCTTCGGCTCGTTGTGGCTCTCCGCCTCGGCAATCGCGGCACTAGCCTCCGCCGCTCCGCCCGTCTGTTCGTCCATGCGTCCTCCGATGCGTGGCGACCCGGATGCGCCAGCGGCGCGGATTATATCCAGCGGGTTGCGGGCCCTTTGGGCGATGGAGAAGACCTTCATCATGGCCGGATTGATGTGGCACAGACACTCTCGTCTGTGCTGGTGAGGCTCGGGACAGCGTTCATCAGGATCAGGCACTGCATCTTGCGCAAGCACAGACAAGAGTGTCTGTGCCACACCTACCGCGCGATTCCGTAACGGATACCCACCCGGATCGTGCGCGGCGTGCCGAGGGAGAGGACGGGTGTGGCGCTGACTTCGACTCGACGATTGGTGGCGTTCTCGATGGCGATGGTGGCGTCGAAGCGCGGGGCGATTGGATACGACGCGAAGAGGTCGGCGACGGCGTAGCTGTGGAGGGGGAACTGGTTGATGTCGTCGTCGAACTGCATCGATGACCAGCGGGCCTGGATTCCGGCGCTGCCGCGCGAGGGCGTAAATGCGAGTTGCACCGTCGCGGTGTTGCGCGGGACTTGGGGCAGGCGTTTGCCGGCGAGGTCGCCGGTGGTGACGGTGGCGTCGCAGAAGAGGTAGCCGGCGGAGAGGCGCCATTGCGTCGACAGGCGCTGTTCGAAATCGAGCTCGGCGCCGCGGGAGCGGCTGCTGCCGAGGTTTTGGCGTTGGCGGGTGATGAGGGCGGGAGTTGAGGAGAGGGTTACGTTCGCGATCGTGTCGTTGGTGGACATTGAGAATGCCGTCAATCGTAACGGTCCGCGGCGGACTCCGAGCTCGATCGCGGACAGATGCTCGGCGCCGAGCGATTCGTTTGCGAGCGTCTGCACGTTGCCGACGCGGAAGTTGCGATAGAGCTCGTTGAGCGTCGGCGCGCGGAAGGACTTGTAGGCGGACGCTGTGAGGGTGAGGCGATCGGATGCGTGAACGAGCAGCGTGACGCGTGGACTCCAGGCATCGTCGCTGCGGTCGGCGAGACCGGCGCCGTTGCGTTGCGCGTCGAAGTTGCGCCAGGTATCGAAGCGGATTCCGGCGCTCAGCGTGACGCGCGGCGAGAGCGTGGCCACGTCTTCGACATACGCGGCGGCGTTTCGCTGGCGGCCGGAAACAACCGCCCGTGTGACCTTGCCGTTGACGGCGAACTGCAGCTCATCGCTCGCGCCTTTGACTTGTCGCGCGTCGCCGCCGGCGACGATTGCATTGCGCCCGATGGTCGAGAACCATTGCAGCGAGCCGCCGCGGCCGGACGATGGGACGCGCTGATCGACGGTGAGCCGTTCGCTGTTGCGATCGGCGGCGATCGCGGAAAAGGTCTGGTGGTACTCCTGATCGCTACCGTAGCCGCGCAGCAGCAGCAGCGAGCCGGAATGCGTTCGAATGTCCGTTCCCGCCGCGATCTGGCCAATCGCAGTGTCGTTGACCTGCAGCGGCGTCCCGTTGTTGCGCGACTCCGAGTAATGCGACAGCCGCAGAAAGGAACCGGCGTGGCGCATTGCGGCATCGAGCGTCGTATGACGTGCATCCGCTTCGACGTCGACGGCTCCGCGTTGCGAGGGCTGCACGAGGATGTATCCCGAGGTTGTCAGGAAATCGGCGTCGATACT
>DASYJY010000193.1:0-13621 GCA_035995985.1 Thermoanaerobaculia bacterium
TAGAGTGACGCCACGGGCGGAATCCTGAGTCTTTTTTATTGAATCTGCTGAAATTCTTCGTGCGGGTGCTCAGGAAGATGCTCGAGGAAGGCCCGAACATGGCGAACGGCATCGGGTGTCGCATCGCCTGAACTCACGGCCTCAGTCAGGTAGGCAAGAGCCTTCTTTGCGTTCCGCATCATCCCTTCGGAGGAGAAGGTCAGCGTGATGGCCCGGCAGAGTTCAGGCACGCGCTCGGGCTGTTCGGCGGCAAGAAGACCAGCCACCAGGTCCAGTGTTGCCAGCGCGGCATCGTTCGCCATTCCGAGTTGATGAAGCAGCACTCGCGAGTGCTCCAGACCGCTTAGGCCTTCGCCGTAGTTACCCTGCTCCACTTTGAGAGCCGCCATCGACCAATGCAGACGAGCGCTCTCCGTCGGAAGGTCGAGGTCATCCATGACGGAGATCGCATCAGCGTAGTAGGCGTTGGCTTTGCCATAGTCGCGAAGCCGTGTGTAGCTGTTTGCCGCGTTTAAGAGAGCGCGGCCGAGGAGGTCCGTTTCGCGTGCGGAACGTGCGAGGGTGGCGACGCGCTCCATGATCTGAGCAGACTCTCGATCCCGATTCGCGCTGTAGTAGCCGAGACCCTCAACCAGCAACGCCGACAAATACCGCCGCGTGTCGCCGTAAAGCTGGAAGGTTTCCGCGGCGGATTGCCCGCACGAAATCGCCTCCTCGAACCTCTCCATCTGGCAGTACAGCGTCGCCCGCACGTACTGCACGATTGCGAGATCGAAGGGCTCGACATGGTCGTCCGACTCGAATGCCTCTTCGGCGCGGTCCAGCGCTTCATCGGCTTCTTTGAAGCGGCCGAGGTAGCGCAGCGCGTTGGCGCGCTCTTTCCAGGCCGTGCCGGCGTACCAGGCCGACCGCGCCTGCAGCGTCGCCGGGAGTTTCTGGGCGATGGTCAACGCCGTGTCGGCGAGGACAAGGCCGAATTGCGGCTGGCGCTCGTGCATGCCGTTGGCGACCTTTGAGAGCAGGCGCATCACGGCCAGCGTGTAGAAGCGCGGATCATCGTCGATGCGCGCGGCGCGGAAGCGGATCGCGGAATCGACCAGCGGCATGACCAGCTCGCGGGCGCGCGCGTCGGCGGTGGCGATGGCGCGGGCGTGTTCGAGCAGCGCCGGCGGCGCTTCGCGGCGGACCGGCATCGACTCCGACATTTCCCACGGCAGCGGATCCTGCAAGGCGGTATCGAACGCTTCGATGACGTCGAGGGTGTTGCGGCAGTCGCAGCAGGCGGCCACGTGCTGCTCGACCGCTTCCCTGTCGTCGATGGCTTCGGGGCGTAGTGCGTAGGCGGACAGCTCGTCTTCGGTGTAGTGACTCATGATGGTGAACGGGTAATGGAGCTATAGATCTGGCGGGCGCGTTTGCGGCATGACGACAGCAGCTGCCATACGTATGCAGGAGACGTGTCAAGCTCCAGCGCGATCGATTCCGCGCTCTCATCGCGGAGGTAGTAGCGGCGCAGTGTCTCGCTGCATTTGCCGCCGAGGCGGGCCAGCGTCGCGCCGAGGCTGAGTCGGAGCGCCCAGCGCTCCAGCTTCGCCGCCTCGTCGTCGCTCGGCGTCAATTCGTGATGCGGCAGCAGCGGCTCTTCATGTTGCCGCTTCCGCCAGTAGTGCCGGCAGGCGTTGTTGATCGAGCCGATCAGAAAGGCCTTGATATCGTAGGCGTCCGGCTGCCGTTCGAGAAAGGAGGCGAAGATGTCGTGAACGAGCGCCTCGGCGTCGCAGGGGGGGACGCGGAAGCGATATTGAGCGATCGAGCGCAGCAAGCTCTCGTGCTCGCGATAAACGGCATCGAGAGGATGCACAGTCGAGAATTCGGACTGATCGTTCGTCACCGTCGCCCACCACAAGTGTGCGCTCTTCGCGGATCTTCCAGAAAAATAACCTACCTGCGGCCGCGCGGCCGCGCGATGGCGACGATTGCTGCCGCATGGCGCCATGCGTGAAAAGAGTTTCCCTTTCGGCTTCCGGAAGCGCTCTTCAGCACCGTTTGCGGCAGAGTTGCCCATCACCAATCAACGTCTCCTGACTTAGGAGTGACGGAAAGGCGGCAGTCCCTACCCTCCCAGGCAAAAATAGTTGGAGAAGGAACGGACAGGTGTCGGTTTGAAGAGGGGGAAATGTCACCTTTCCGGCGGTGGCGGCGAGGTGCTGGTCGTGCTCGTGTTGGTCGATTGTGCCGGCTCAGACGTATTCGTGCTTGGCGGCGGCTGGTCGGAGCGATTGGGATCGCGATTCAGATCACGCTCGCGGCGCGGCTCCGTCGTCGTCGGCGGCGGCGGCGGCGCGGTGTCGGTGCGGAAGTAGCCGCCGGTCAACGTCGTGTCGCCTGGCTCGGGCGTGATCGGCGCGAGCGGCTCCGACGTCGTCGTCGTTTCGGGTGCGATCGGCATTCCGGCAGTATCGAGCGCGATCGGATTGCCGAACTGGTCGAGCGCCGGCGCAGGAGCGGCCTGCGGACTGTGCAACGAACACGGATTGCCCGGCTGCGTTCCCGTTTTGAATGCCTCGGTGACGACGACGCGCGGCGGACAGTTCGGCACCGCGAGGCCGCCGCTCGTTTCGTCGATCTGCGCGGTAACGATGCCCTCAGGCGGCGCGAAATCGACGTTCGGCTGGCCGACCATCACCGCCTGCATGAAGCGCGTCCAGATCGGAACGGCGCCGGTGCCGCCAGAGAGGCCGGTCGGCGCGTTGTCGTCGAAGCCGAGCCACGTCAGCGTCAGCGCTTTCGGTGTGAAGCCGATGAACCAGGCGTCGCGTTTGTCGTTCGTCGTTCCGGTCTTGCCGGCGGCGACGAGCTTGAAGCCCAACGAACGCGCGCCGGCCGCCGTGCCGCGGTCGACCACGCCCTTCATCACCGTAACAAGCATGTACAAGTCTTTCGCCGGGAAGACCTGCACCGGTTGGACCTCGTCGCCGGCGGAGACCTGGCGGCCTTTGTCGTCGGTGACGAACTTCACGGCATGCAGCGGCACGCGTGAGCCGAGGCGGGCAATCGTGGAGTACGCATCGGCCATCTCCATCGGCGCGAGGTCGACCGCGCCGAGGAGCATCGACGGATTCTTCGTGTCGATGTCGGAGAGGACGCCCAGCGTGTGCGCGGCGCGAGCGATCGGATCGAGTCCGCACGCCAGTCCGATGCGCACCGAGGCAGAGTTGAGCGACTGCTCCAACGCCTCGGCGACCGTGACGGTCTGGTGATAGACGTCCTCGTAATTTCTCGGCGACCAGTCGGCCGAGAAGCGGCGTTTCAGGACAAAGCGCGTATCGCTCACCAGCGTGGCCGGCGTGATGTTCTTGTTCGAAAGACTCGGCTCGAACGCGGTGGCATAAACAAACGGCTTCACCAGCGATCCGATCTGCCGCTTGGCGTTGAGCGCGCGATTGAACTGATTGAGGTCGTAGTTGCGTCCGCCGATCAGCGCGCGAATCTCGCCCGTCGGAACATCGACGTGGATGATCGCGCCCTGCAGCGGCTGGCCGGGACGACGGAGACGGCGGCTCCCCTTTTCGAGCGCGGCCAGTCCCGCTTCGACCGTGCGCGCGGCCGTGTCCTGCGCGTTCAGATCGATCGCGGTGTAGATCTGCAGGCCGCGGCCCTTCACGTCCCTGATGCCGTAGTCGCGCGCCATCTCCTGCAGCACGCGATCGACGTAGTACGGAATCGACGACAGTCCGCTGCGCTGCCGGAACGGCTTCGGCGGCAGCTTCGTGGCCATCGCGGCGTCGTACTGTTCCTTCGTGATTTTTTTCTGATTGAGCATCAGCCCGAGGACGGTGCTGCGGCGTTGCATCGCCAGCTCCGGATGTGTGAAGGGCGAGTAGTTGTTCGGACTGCGAATGATCCCCGCGAGCAGTGCGGCCTCGGGCAGACTGATCTCCGACACCGGCTTGCCGAAATAGAAACGCGCCGCCTCGCCGACACCGAGGATCGAGATGGAACGATTGCGGCCGAGGTAGATGTCGTTGAGGTAGGCCTCGAGAATCTCGCGCTTCGAATACTTCGCGTCGAGGATCACGGCCATGAACGCCTCGGTCACCTTGCGTTTGTACGTGCGCTCGCCGGTCAGGTAGTAGTTCTTCACGAGCTGCTGTGTGAGCGTCGATCCGCCCTCGGTCACACCGCCCGCGCGCACGTTGCGGAACAGCGCGCGGAAGAGTCCGATCGGATCGACTCCGGGGTGATGCCAGAAGCGAACGTCCTCGGTGGCCACGACCGCGTCCTGCAGTTCCTTTGGCACCTGATCGAGCGTGACCGGACGCCTGTTTTCGAGCTGGTCGCTGAGGATAGACGTCAGCAGCTCCGGCTCGAGCGCGGCGTTGTCGATCGGCGAGGCCTGCTTCAGCGAGACGACTGACGCGATGCTGCCGCTTCGAAAAGTAAGGCGCACCGGCTGCGACGGATACTGTCCGGTCGGATGCGTGAAGGGCCGCGTGTAGAGATCGATCTGCGCGGAACCGGGAACGAAGTCGCCGGCCTGCGACAGCGCGGAGACTTGCCGGTAGCCGAGACGATTGAGTTTTTCCGCGAGATCGTCGGGACCCAGGACCGCGCCGGCGCGCAGCGGAGTGAAGTCGGTGAAGATCCGCGTCGGCAGCGAGAGGCGGCGAATCTCAAACTTTCCGACGGACTGTTTGTAGACGTAGAGCGCGAGGATCGCGATCAGGACGAGCAAGACCACGACAGAGATCGAGATCACCTGAAAGACGGTGCCGCGGCGCGGGAAACGTGCTTTGAACGTGGGCATATTGAGTAGATCAGTCGGTCAGTCGATCAGTGGATCAGGACAAGCAAGTCTCGGGCGACTGCACTGATCGACTGATCTACTTGCCGACTGATCAACTGCTTCACCGCGCCGCAATTGCAAGGTTTCGTCCACCTCGGCCGGCCGCGCGCCGATACGAGTGGAAGATCGAGCCGTCGCAGCGCGTGCAGAGGCCGGAGTCGTGAATGTTCTGCGGCGCGATTCCTCGCGCGGTCAGCAGTGCGGCGGTGAGTCGCGGCAGATCGATATGTGGCTTCACGCCGCCGCGATCGACGAACAATTCGGCATCGGCATACGAATCGCGAAACTGATCGACGACTTCTTCGCCGACTTCAAAGCAACAGACGCGAATCGATGGCCCAAGCCACGCGCGCGCCGTCTCGCTCACGCCGCCGATGGCATCGACCGCTTCCGCGGCAATCTTCTGCACTGCACCACGCCAGCCGGAGTGAACGTTCGCGATGACGCCGCGCGACATGTCCGCGATCGTGACGGGGAGACAGTCCGCGATTTTGATGCCGAGGGCAGTGCCGGCGTCGGAGGACCAGAGTCCGTCGCACGAATCGCATTCGCCGTCCGTCCGCGCGCGGACGACGTTCTTTCCGTGAACTTGGGTACACGTCGCCAGTGCTGCGTCGATCCCGAATCGCTCGCGGACGATGCGCATCAGCCGCGCCGCGGCGTCACCATTCAGACGACCTTCGAAATCAACGGTCGTGTAGAAGAGCCCGAAGCCATCCGGCAGCGACGGAGGCATGACGATGCGCCCGATTTCCGTCTGTTCGATTCCCCACATGCCGGGCGCGGATTGTACGTAAACTCGACGGCCATGACGCTGCACCGATTCCTGATCATCATCGAAGACGCCGGCGCGAACTTCTCCGCCTACTCGCCCGACCTGCCCGGCTGCGCCGCCACGGGCGCCACGCGTCTCGATGCAGAGGCGAACATGTACGCCGCCATTCAGATGCACATCGAAGGTCTGTGCGAAGACGGCCTTCCCATTCCGGAGTCGACCGCCTTCGCCGAGTACATGCTCGTCGGCGCTGACGCGCGCTAGTGCACCTCGAGCGGTTCGCTCAGCTCCGAAGTATCGAACGGCGAGTAATCGATATAGAAGTAGCTGTCGGTCTGCGCGAAGAGCGTATGGCCGCGCATGTCGCCTGAGACGTTGATCGCGAACGGGATGTCGCCGGGGATCTGCGTGGCGGCGAACATGTCGGCGCGGTGCTGATAGCCACTGCCGGTTTTGTCGAGAATCAGCACTTGTAGAAATCTGGTGATCGGTGGATTTTCCGGACGCGGGATGACGCCATAGACGGTCGTCAGGTTGCGCGCAAGGTCGTAGACGGCGGCGAGCAGCACCGGAGATGGCGGCATCCGGCCGGATGGATCGAGATGCGTGGGGCCGTCCAGACCCCAGTCGAAATCCTGAGCGCCATTCGCGAAAACGTACTGCATCTGGACATGCGCGTTGCCGGCGTGCGGACCGACGCCGACGCCGAAATCGTGGTTATAGGCGACCGCTCCGCCGCCGCCGACATCGACCACGCCGCCGTCAATGTAAACGCCGCTGGCTCCGTTGCCGAGCGGCTTCGTTTCGCGGCCGGCGCCGATGCGGCAGGTCGAAATTCTCACCGACTGCGAGGCCCAGACGGCGACGCCGCTGAACCGGTTGCCGCTGATCGTGCAGTTGAGGATCGCTGCATCGGTGTTCGCCGTCTCCACCGCGATCCCACGCATGCCGTTCGGCCGCGCCTCGGTTGCCGTGGTGTTGGTGCCGATGAAGCACTCCTCGACCGTGAGCCGGCCCTGACCGCGCGGTGAAGGCGCTTTCGGTTCCGCGAGAACGACACCGTTCGCCGCGAAGCCGTTCACCGTGATGCCGCGCAAGGTGACGTCGCAGTACGAGCGGATCTCGAGTCCGTTGGCGAATCCGGCCTTCGTGCCGCTGATCTCGACCGGGCGCGGGACGTCGAGTGACGTGCCGGGCTTGATGCCGCCATCGATCACCAGTCCGCACGCTGTGATCGCGGGGAGCGGCGACGCCGGCTCGATCGTCATCGGTCCGGCGAACGTCACCTTGCATGCAAGCGTGTCGCACTGCGCGTTCGCCGCAGCGAGGGTGTCGCGCAGCGAGCCGGCGCCGAAGTCGTCCGCCGTCGTGACCTGCATGATTCGATATGCGGCGATGGAAACGTCGGCAACGTTGTTGGCCGGCACGTCATCGGCGACGGCCGTCGTCAGCTTCGCCTGGCCGTGAAAACCGGTCCCGTCGGCCGAAGCCGGGACGTTGAAGCCGACGACGATTCCCGGATACGGTGACGTGGCGCCGAGGAAGGTCGTGCAGGTGACCGTCGTGCCGTCGACGCTGCACGCCCAGCCGCCGAACTGGCCCGGCGCACTGATGTCTGTCGATCCCGGCGGCAGCGGAATCGTTACGGTTGCCTGCGTCGGATCATTCACACGGCAGCAGCCCGTCACGTACGCCGTGATGCGCGCCGGCGCACCGGGATCGTAAACGGTAAAGGGAGTGCTGATGTTCAGGGAGTAGTCGGACGCCGCGGCGGGAAGAGCGATGAGGATGCAGAGAAGGGGAAGGAGTTTGCGGGTCATAGGTGCGAGACGTTTGCGCACAATAACTGTTTAGATCCGATGGATCAAATCCAGTCCGCGATCAGCGCTCCAAGCTCTTCTTCTCTCCCGCTGAATCCGTGATCGGCATCGCCCATCACCACCATCTCCGCGCCGTCGCTGACGTGCTCCGCGAGGATCGATACGCAGCGCGGCACGTCGTCGAAACAGTACTCGTCGCGGTCGCCGTAGATGTAGAGCGATGGTTTTCGAATCGCGCGGATGAAACGGAACGGGCGGCGCGCCAGCTTCTTCTCCGTCATCGCTTCGAAAAACGGGAAGACGTTGTAGTCGCCGTCGGGGTTGGCGATGTCGTACACCGCGCGCCAGCTCAGCATCGTCTGACCAGGAATCGGCGGCGCGATCTCGTCGCGGCGACCACTCTTGATCATCCCCCTTGCCTTCGTCAGCAACGCATTGAATTTGCGCGCACCAAGTTGCGCGTAGAGCAAGCCGGTGTCATCGCCGCCGGCGAGCAACACGTAGCGCCTGGCGCGATTGCGCGGCTTGTAGTGATCGTAGACGGCGATCTTGTTCGCGCCGGTGGAGTGACCGGCCAGCGTGATGTCGCGATATCCACGGCGCCACAGCTCGCGGGCGGCGCCATCGATGTCGGCGACGCAGTCGCGGATCCGTTCGAATGCGGAGCCGCCGAGGTCATCGCCGGCACGGCGGACGATGCCGGAGCCGCGGTTGTTGAACGGGAAGAAGGCAATGCCCTGCGCAAGGAAAACGGACGCGAGCAGATTCGTCCGGCGCGATTCGAATATTGACGCTCCGCCGCCGCCGTGAAGCCAGAGGATGACGCGTTTCGACGCGCGGCGCGGCTCGAACAGCAGACCGGCCAGCGCGATGCCGTCCGCTGCCTCGAACCTTACGAGGCGGCAGGCTGGCTCGGTACGATCTGCCGCAGGCCGGCGTCCCATCGCCACATCCTTTCGCGCGTCAGGTGCGCGCCGCCGAGCCAGAAGTTGGCGTTGTTGATCTCGATGAAGTCGACCTTCCCCTCCATCACGTTGACACCCGCCGGCGTGACGGTGAAAAGCGCTTTGGGAGGATTTGCTTTCTCATCGCCTACGATCGTAATGACCGGCACGGCCACGCTGGCGAGGTGCTTCAGGTGCCGCAGGAACTCGCCGTCGCCGAAGCCGAACCGCGGCGGGTTGCGATCGAACTGCGTAAAGAGCGAGACGAAGTCCGTCGCGCCGGCGGCGATGCCCTCGACGGCGCGCCGCTCTACTTCGCCGAGTCCGTTGCGCGTTGAGGGAAAGCGCGACGCGTGCAGACGAAAGCCCTCGCGGAGGAACGGAAAATCGGCCACGTCCTGATCGAGAAAACGATTGAGCGACGTCGGATCGTCAGACGTGTACGCGCGCCACGCCAGCGACGCCGCCGTCATCATCGCCGGCAGCACCGCCGCGCGCGACTGAAAGAGATTGAAGAGCTCTTCCTCCGACTGCAGCCCGAGCGGCTGCGAACACCAGATCAGCGTGAGGCGGCGGCACTTCGAGAGCCGCGTCAGCAGATACAAAAGGTGTACGAGGCAGAAAAGGTCGTGCTCGAACCAGAGAACGACTTCCTCCTCCTCGCGCGCTTTGTCGAGATTCAGCTCCTGCTCGAGCAGCTCGTTGCGGACGCGCAGCAGACTCTCGCCATGATGCTCGGAAAGAAAAAGCGCGCGCTCCTCGACCCCTTCATGCAACGGCAGATTGGGCCGCACGGGACCGCCGGCGAGCGACTCGCGAAACGGCACATGCCGCCCCGGAACGCCCGCGCGCCGCGCCACGGACGCCGCCACGTCGCCGTTGTGAAAATGAATCATCGGCACGGATAATAACGCGCCTTGCTCGCGCCTCTCCTTGCCGCCGCGCTGACGCTGACCATCGACAAATCGCATCCGCTGGCCCGCTTCGATCCGAGCAAATCGATCGGCGCCACGATCGACGTCCAGGAGCACGGCGGCACCGACGAGGTGCTGACGCGGCGCAATGTCGCGGCGATGCTCTCCGCCGGTTTTCATCCGCTGTCGTACCGCCTGGCGACGGAGCTCGGCGGCGAGGCGTGGCACTGGAATCCGCACGGCAGCTGGAGCGATGCGATTCACCACGCCGGCTACTGGACCTCTTCCGATGATTCGCCAGAGCCGATCGACGTGTCCTACGGCTACCGCCTGCCCCGCCGCGGCAACACCTTGGATCAGTCGCGCAACGACGGCTACTCGCGCATCGACGACGGCGATCCGTCGACCTTCTGGAAGTCGAATCCGTACTCGACGTCCCCTCAATGGCTCTTCGCCGACCTCGGCACGCCAACCTCCGTCGATTCGATGACGATCGACTGGACGACACCGTACGCCGCCGATTACGACATCGAGTTCTGGAGCGGCGACGACGCCGTGAACAATCCGCGCGGCGGGACATGGAAAGCGCTGACTGCCGTTCGCGACGCGCACGGCGGCAAGATCACCACCCGTTTCTCAGCGACCTCGGCGCGTTACATCCGCGTGCTGATGACGCGTTCCTGCTGCAACGGAAGCGGCGACTGGCGCGACAGCGCCGGTTTCGCGGTCAATGAAATCGCAATCAGCAATGCGGGCATCGACCTCCTTCGTCACGGCAAGTCGAACCGCACCCAAACAGTGATCTGGGTGTCATCGACCGATCCATGGCATCGCGCCGCGGACATCGACCGCGAGATGGAGCAGCCCGGCCTCGACCGCGTCGTCGCCAGCGGCCTCACGCGCGGCCTGCCGATACTGACTCCGGTCGCGCTGCTCTACGGAACGCCCGACGATGCCGCCGCCGAGATCCGATTTCTCCGCAAGCGCAAATACAACGTGACGCAGATCGAAATGGGCGAAGAGCCGGACGGCCAGTTGTGCTCGCCGGAGATCTACGCGGAGCTGTACATCCGCTTTGCCGAGGCCATTCACAAGATCGATCCGACGATGCAACTCGGCGGACCGGCGCTTCAGTCGACGCGCGATTACACCGCCTTCTGGCCGGACGCGGACGGACACACATCGTGGATGGGCCGCTTCCTCGACGCCCTTCGCGCGCGAAACCACCTCGCGGACTTCGCCTTCTTTTCCTTCGAGTGGTACCCGTTCGACGACGTCTGCGGCGACGTGCAGCAGCAACTCGCCGAAACGCACGACGTGCTGCTTCGCGTCCTTGCCCAATACCGCGCCGACGGCGTTCCCACCTCGATCCCTTGGCTGGCTACCGAGTACGGCTGGTCGTCCTACGCCGCGCAAGCCGAGGTCGATTTGCCCGGCGCGATCTTCAACACGGAGTTCGTGGCCGACTTTCTCGCCGAGGGCGGCTCCGCCGCCTACTTTTACGGCCTCGAGCCCGACACGATCTTCGCCGAGCCCCGCCCCTGCCACCAATACAGCAACCTCCTCCTCTTCCTCGGCGACGAAGACCATCAGATCCTCGCGAAACTCGCCACGTTCCACGCCGCCACCCTCCTGACGCGCACGTGGCTGAAACGCGAAGGCATCCACGAGCTCTACGCCGTCACCGGAACGACGCCCCTCCTCCGAGCCTGGGCCGTCCGCCGTCCCGATGGCACCTTCGCGATCCTCATCATTAATAAGGACGCGAATCACCCGGTCACGATCGGAATCGACGACTGGACTGACCTCGCCGTCACCCAGTTCTCTCCGCGCGAGTACATCTGGCGCGCGAACGCCGAGGAAGGCCATCCGATCCGCAACAACCCGCCGCGCAATTACCGGGCGGGCCAGGTGGTGGAAGTGCCTGCGTATTCGATCAGCGTGGTAGAAAGATCTCGCTGATTGGAAATCACCGAACGGTCCCGAACCAATAGAATGCGCGGGCGCGCCTTCGGACGCGCCCGCGCGGGGCTTACTGTACGAACCGGATCACATCACTGCTTCGGGGGCGGCGCCGGAGCGGGCGATGTACCGGGGTTTGACGGAACCGGGGCCTGCTTCGCTTTGGCCTTGCGCCGCGGACTGGCCAGCGCGCGCCGCATGTCGTCGACGTGCGGCGCGAGACTGGCGGTCTCGGGACGTTTGGCCCGACGCTTGGCCATGGCGTAGGTCATGAGCGCGTTGCTCCCGGTCTGATTCTCGCCGCCCGCACGCTGTGGCGGACGAAGAGCGCCATCGCTTCCAGTTCATCCGCCAGCGGACCGTAGGCGTCGGCGTAGCTCCTCAGATCCTCGTCGTCAGGAACTGAGTTGCCTCCACCCGCGAGATCCTCGTTGTTCCGCGTGGCCATCGACGCGAGATCGATGAACTCCGGAGGCAGCGAAGCGGCCCTTGCCAGACGCTGACGGACCGCTGTTGACTCCGGGATGACGAAGTGCGGGATCCGATCTTTCAGACCGCGAACCTCGTCGATGATCGCTGCAGCGGCGGCCTTGTGGGACGTCGCAGGGGTAGTAACGGGAACTTCATTCTGAATAGACATACTTTTTCCTTTCTCAAAACTTGCTGTGATCAGAGCGAGCAGGTTGAGACAGGAGGAGGAGCACGGCCCCGGAAGATCCGTTTGGGAGCCTCGACGACGGTCAGACGGGCAGACCGTTTGCGTCGGACATGAATGCAGAAAACGCGGCTGCGCTCCGAAAAAAGCGTTGCCGGAAGGGTGCGTCTGGTAATGAGCCGCGGAGCCGGGGCCGCCGATCTTGAACAGCTCATCGAAATCGAGGCAGGCGCCGGCCCCCTTCACATACTCGAGCAGTGCGGCGCGGTCGTCGTCCAGCTGGTCCAGTAGCGCGACAATCGTTGTGGCCGCGCCGGTCCATTGCACGATGGCATGGATCATCAGTGGCGGAGCGTCGCCGGCACATTCCGGTGCGAGGGCGATCCGGTCGTTCGCTTCTTTCATCCCGTCGGCGCCACGCTGCAACCGCGCGAGAGCCCTGCCGAGCCGCCCCCAGACACTCTGCAGTTGATGATGAGCGCGGAGCGGATGTTCCGCGGCCGACCTCTCACACTTATCGATGATCCGGCGTGAGGAATCGATCAGTCGCCGCGATGCGACGATGGACCGCCGGAGGCGCCGATACGACGAATCCACGACTCCCGCCGTTCGAGGCGCGAGCACACTCTGTCCCGGCGCGAATCATTCGCGTGTGTTCCCGAGGCGGTCCCGAAATCAGCGTTAGACATGGCAAGCGCAACGGTAAACAAAGCAGCCTCAGCACGCTTATTCCCGCTGATTTCTCTCCATATCCAAGAGGATTCGGAAGCGGAATGTCACGCCTGAGCGTCGCCTCCCGGGAAGTGAACGTCGAGTGTGCGCGACTGACAGTCAGTCCCTCGGAACTGAACGTCGAGTCGCCGCGACTGACAGGTCAGTTCCGCGGAACTGAACGTCGAGTCGGCACGACTGACAGGTCAGTTCCACGGAACTCAACGTCGAGTCGGCGCGACTGACAGGTCAGTTACGCGGAACTGAACGTCGAGTCCCCGCGACCGACACGTCAGTCGCCAGGAACTGAACGTCGAGTCTCCCCGACTGACACGTCAGTTGCCAGGAACTGAACGTCGAGTCTCCCCGACTGAAAGGTCACGTCCGCGGAACTGAATGTCAGGTCCGCCGAACTGAAGGTCACATCCGCTAATCCGAACGTCACGTCGGCCGGCCTGAAACGTCACGGATACCCGATTCGCCTCTATCCTTCGTCGCCACAATGCTTTACCTGTCGCGGCGCGCAGGCGGCCTACGCGGCGATCATCAACCGCTGGCAATCGCACCGCGGCGCGACGAACTGGATCCACTTCGACAACGTCGGCCATTGGGGCGAGAACTACCTCGATCGCGCCGCGCTCACCGAGTACATCCAGGTCGGCAACGACCGCAAGGCCGCCTACTACGCGAACGATTCGTCGACGCCAGTGGACTGCCGCTCGACGGCGGCAGCTTCGCCTACACGATCCAGTTCACAAGGACGCACTGCCCGAGTACAAACGCTTCTGGTCGATGACGGCCACACGCCCGAATACATCGAGCTGGTCCCGAACGCCGCCGACAAATACGTAGTCGCCTCCTACACCCCCGGACTCGTAGCCGCGGAGGACGGCTCCGTAACGATCTACGTTCAGGCACACCAGCCGAAGAAGAACACCGCCAACTGGCTGCCGGTGCCGAAGGGACACTTCAGCCTCCTGTTCCGCGTCTACGG
>DASYJY010000194.1:0-6095 GCA_035995985.1 Thermoanaerobaculia bacterium
ACGCCGCCTTCCAGGAGCACGCTGAGTCGATCGATGAGATCACCGAGGAGCACCTCGATCTGACGTTTCGCACGAACATCTACGGCTACTTCCATTTCGTCAAAGCCGCGCTCCCCCACCTCGGCGAAGGCAGCGCGATCATTAATAGTGGCTCGGAAACCGGCATCTTCGGCCAGCCGATCCTGCTCGACTATTCGGCGACCAAGGGCGCGATCCACGCGTTCACGAAATCGCTGGCCACGAACCTCGCGCCGAAAGGGATTCGCGTGAATGCCGTCGCGCCGGGTCCGGTGTGGACGCCCCTCAATCCCGCGGACCAGCCGGCGACGAAGATCTCCGACTTCGGCCACGGCACATCGATGAAGCGTCCGGCGCAACCGGAGGAGATCGCGCCGGCCTACGTCTTCCTCGCGTCTCCTGTGTGCGCGAGTTACATCACCGGGATCGTGCTGCCGGTCATGGGAGGCGTGATCGGCGCAACGGAAGCGTAGCCAATCCGCAGGGAAGCCAGCACGAACACCTCGCCTCGGTGCAGACCGCACCATCCGCGGTATGCGTATCGTGCAATCACGCGCTTCCCGCGCAGCGGCTCGAACGCGACGGTGTATGGGCGTTCGCCCACGCCGAACTGGTGGATGCGGCGCATCCGTTGATCGCCGTGCGACAGCTCGTAGAGATAGAACGGCTCCGCGCCGGCGTTGATCGCGGTGATCGGGACGCCGCGCGCGCGAAGATCGCCGATCGCTTTCCAGCGGGCGCGATTCCAGGAGAAGTACTCCTGCGTTGCCAGCGTCGAAAAAATCGCGATGACGATCAGTGCGGCGACGCTGATCGCTCGCACCGCGCGCGATTGCCACGGAATCATCAGCGGCAACGCGATGACGAGCGGCCATGCCGAGTCGAGCGAGTAGCGGTCGACGTAAAGGCCCGAGCCGAAAAGGATCAGCGATCCGAAAAGCGCGGCACCGATTGCGAGCAGCGACGCATTGCTGCGCGGCGTGCGGCGAACCACCGCCCAGATCAGATACGCGGCCAGAATCACGCTGACGTACGTGATCGCCAGCCGCACCGCGTACGGCAGGCGGAACGGGTATGCACCCTCGAGCGCGAGCGGGCCGAGGCCAAGGTCCGCGAAGATGTTGCCGGCGAAGATGTCGCAGCAGTACGGTGAAACGAAGTACGGCATCGGCAAGCCGATCGCGATCAGCGAATGGACCCGCATCAGGAGGAGCGCTGCGAGGACGCCGAGAATGACAAAGTCGGTGCGCCGCGCACGGCGAAAGAGCAGTACCAGCGGCGCGGCGATCGGTAGAAAAAACAACGCCGCGTTCTGCGCGTTGAACGTGGCGTAGTGATCGAAGACGGCGATCTGCTCGGGCAGGCGGAACGTCGATTCCGCCCACATTCGAAAGTGCACCGCAAACTCCTGCGGCGATCCCGACAGCCATTCGCGTTTCAAGATCAGCATCGCGAAAAAGATCACGATCGTGCCGCCGATGAGCATCGCGTCGCGCTTGCGGCGCTTGAACAATGCGAGCAGCAGCGGCGCAGCGAGCAGCGTGACGCCGGTCTGGCGCAAGAAGCAGGCGGTCATCGCCGCGATGCACCCCGCGGTAATCCACGCGAAGCCGTCGTCGCCATCGAACGCGCGAATGAAGCAGTACAGCGCCGCGCTCGACGCAAAGACAAACGGCACCTCGGTCATGAACGTACACGACGACCAGAAAAAGATCGGATGAAATCCGAGTGCAAGCGTAGCGACGACGCGCCCGAAGCGCGGAACGCCGGCCCGCAGCAGCGTGCGATGAACGATCAGCAGCGTGGCCGCGGCGAGCACGAGCGTCGACATCCGCAGCACGTCGAACGACTCTCCGAACATGCGCGTCCACAACGCTCCCCACAGCACTTGCGCGCGCAGGCTGACGGCAGTGAAGGCGGTGAACTGAAAGTGTCCGCTCTTCGCGAATCGCCACGCCGCCAGCGCGAAATCCCAATCGTCGTCGATCGGAAAGTTGCCGCGCGGATTGACGAAGGCGATGGCGGCCGCCCAGATAGCGAGGATCGCCAGCGGTTCGGCGCGGCGAGAGGCGGACGAATGTTCGAGGTTCAAGTCCGCGACCATTTAACATTGAACATTCAACATTCAACATTCAACATTTCGAAGAGCGACAAACGAATCGCCGAGTGGCTCGCGTTGCTCACCTTCGCCACCTACGCCTACTTCTTCGCCGGCGGCGGATGGAATCAGAACGCGACCTTCGACTTGACGCGTGCGATCGTCGAGCAGCACACGTTTGCGATCGATGCGTATGCCGGCAACACCGGCGACATCTCGTTCAACGGCGGCCACGTCTACGCCAACAAGGCGCCCGCGCTGGCCTGGCTGGCGGCGATTCCGTACGCGCCGCTGTACGCGTTCGAGCACGCGCGCGGCGCCGATCCCGGCAACGCGCAGCTTCTGACAATCAACGCGTATCTCTGCTCGCTCGTCTGCGTCGCGATGCCCGGCGCGCTCATCCCGTTGATGCTGTTTCTGTTCGCGCGTCGCCGCGGCTTCGACGCGCGCTGGTCCGCGTTTGTCGCGCTGACGGCGGCGTTGGCGACACAGCTCCTCCCCTACTCGTCAATCTTCATGGTGCACGTGCCGAGCGCCGCACTGTTGCTGTTCGCATTCACCACGCCGCGCCGCGCACTGGCAGGATTCGCCGCCGCACTGGCGGTGGCAATGAACTATCTCTGCGCCCCGGCGCTGCTGCTGTTCGCGTTTATCGGTCCGAAAAAAACGTGGTTCCGCTACGTCCTCGGCGCGATCGCTCCAATCGCCGCGCTGGTCGCGTATCAGCGCATCTGCTTCGGCGGATTCTTCACCACGAGCGTCGCCGTCACCGATCCGCGCTTCCTCACGCACGGCGCGGCGTTGGGCGTGATGCAGCGGCCATCGCTGGCAGTGCTCTACGCAATCACGCTGTCGCCGTATCGCGGATTCTTTTTCTTCGCGCCGGTGATGTTCGTGGCGCTCTTCGGATTCGCGGCGTGGTGGCGTCGCGAACGCGTCGCATGCGCTGCGGCAATCATCGTGATCGCCGTCTTCTTCGCCTTCAACATCAGTTTCAATGGATGGGAAGGTGGCTTCGGAATCGGCGGCCGTTACCTCGTGCCGCTGGTTCCGCTATTCGCCATCGCGCTGCTGCACGTTCGCATGCGGACGATCGTCTACATCGCCGCGGCGATCTCGTTCGCGATCAGCTTCACCGCCGTCGCCGTCGATCCGCAGCCGTCCGCAACGATTCCGCGTCCGTTGACGCAGTACATCGTTCCGTTGCTGTTGCGCGGATACTTTTCGCCCGCCGTTCCGATCACGCCGCCGTGGTCCGCCGCCACCTTCATCGGCCACACCTCGGTCAACCGCATGACGCTCGACGAAGCGATCGTCTTCGCCCGTCACTCACCGGACGACGCGGCATCCGATTGGGCCAGCTTCAATATCGGCGAGTTTGCCACCGGTCCGGGCGACGCGCGCTCGTTGATCCCGATCGCGATCATCATCCTCGGCGGAGCATTCGCGATCGCGCGAATGGCCAGGCGATCAGAAGCAGCGCCGTAACGAGCGCGCCGGCCAGTCCGCCATAGAACGATGCGGGAAAGTAGTCGACGCGGACATCCCAGTCGCCGGGCGGAATCGTGAAGCCGAGGAAGGCGCCGTTGACGAGCTGCGGATCGATGCGGCGGCCGTTCCGGAACACGCGCCAGCCCGGCCACCATGGCTGGCTGCTGACGATCAGCGCGTGCCGCGGCGATCGGATGTACAGACGGAAATTCGTATCCGCGGCCTCGGTGATCTGCACGGTCGGGTCGCTCTTCGGCGACAGCAGATCGTTTCGCATGCGATCGCTGTCGACGGGGAGAATGTTGACCACCGTCTGCTTCGAGAAATCGTGTTCCGTCAGCGTCTGTGCGAAGCGGTCGTGGTGGAACTCAAGCACGATATCGTGCGCGGCGAAGAAACGTGGCTTCACGTCGCGGTTCTCGAAAATGCGTCCGTCGCGGCCGTCGTACACGAGTTGATAGCGGCGAGGATCGCCGGGGTCGAGCCCGCGGTCGCCGATCATGTAGCGCACATTGAGATAGTTGAGAAGCGGCGTCTCGGCGTTCGACCACTTCGCGAAGTACTCGGGCGTTTCGTAGTTGGTGAGCAGCCGTAGCAGGCCGAGGTAGCGGCCGAAGGCCATCGGATCGTGGGTGCGGATGTCGGCGAAGCCGTACATCGCCTGCGTATTCGGAAAAAGCGCCGCTCCGATGCCGACGATGCGGAATGGCGCGTTGGGCGGCGCCGCGTTCTGCAGCCGCTGCAGCTTCTCGATCAGCGGCGTCTTCGGATACATCGCCTCGGCAGGCAGCACCGGATTCCAGCCGTCGGTCGCCGTCCACAGTTCGGCGATGAGCGCGACACCGACGAGCATCGCCGCGATGTGTCGTCCGCGCGCCTGCAGCACGAAGAGCGACGACAG
This sequence comes from Thermoanaerobaculia bacterium, assembly GCA_035995985.1. GTDB lineage: Bacteria > Acidobacteriota > Thermoanaerobaculia > Gp7-AA8 > Gp7-AA8 > JADGNZ01. The sequence continues at coordinate 4,509 of DASYJY010000194.1, forward strand.
AACGAGCACGAGCACGCTCGGCAGGATCGCGATCAAGGTCATCTCCTTCGCCGCCGGCGAGGGGAAGGATCGCGTCAACATGAGCCAGAGCAGAATCGCGGCCGTGGTCAGGACGCCGCAGAGAAGATAGATGGAGCGCTCGCGCCGCGCGCCGTCGATCGCCGCCGCCGTCAATGCCGCGGCGATCCAGCAAAGGAACAGGCGCAGCCGCGCGTTTGCGGCAAGGCGGAAGACGAAGTGGAACACCGCACTGATGACCGGCCAGTTGAAGACGATGCCGGCGGCGACCAGCGCGAGGATGACCAGGAAAAACTCGCGCGTGCGGAAGCGGCGTTGCGCAATCGCGCGATAGAGCAGCGCGAACCAGGAGGCGATGCCGAGGATGCCGGCGAAGCCTGTGATGGACTCGGCGGTGGCGGGACCCCATGGTTTTTCGCGCGGTGCGTGGCCGTAGAAATTCGGCTGGAACGTGCTGATGGCCGACGCGAAATCGGAGAACGGCGGCTCGTCGTTCGCGTGGACCTGCAGCTCCTGAAACCGCTGCGACTTCTTCACCGTCTCCGCGAATGTGGCGATGAATGGCGACGCCAGCAAGGCGGCCACGAAGATCGCGAACGCGGTCAACGCGAGCGAGCGGATCGCGTCGCGGCTCGCCGCCGCGCGTTCGACGAATGCGACCCAGAGCGCGAAGAGTCCTCCGAAGAACGTCACGTGCGTGACCGTTTCCGGATGGCCGCCGTAGAGCATCGTCGTCCAGACGATTACTGCGAAGAGAAATCGCCGGTGTGTCCGCTGCTCGATCAGCAACTCGATCGCGAGAAATGCGAACGGCAGCCACACCGCGACGGTGACGATCGGAAAGTGCAGCCAGGTGATGCAGAAGCTGCAGAATGCAAACGCAATCGCGCCGATCGCGGATGGCAATTCGTCGTAGCGCCGCCGGCAGAAGAGATACATCCCCGTCAGCGCGATCAGCAATTTCATCGCGGCCTCGGCGGTCATCGCGTAGCCGAGCGGCAACGGCAAGGCGAGAATGCGCAGCGGCGACATCGCCGAGCTTTGGCCGTTCGCGAGCAACGGATAGCCGCAGCCGGCCAGCGCATTCCAGATCGGGAAGTGCAGCGACCGCCACGCCTCGCGCGCCTGGTGCGCCCACGGCACGATCTGCATCGCCAGATCGTTCATCTCCGGATTCGACAGCGTTCGCAGCCGGTTCCAGGTTCCCCACGGCGGCAGGATGTTGATGAAGTCGACCGGCACGTTGACGTAGCGCCCCGTCATCGGCCGGAAGAGGTAGATCAGGACGAGCGCGTAGAAGAAGGCGGCCACGCGCCACGGCAGCGAGTCACGGACCGCCGGAATCCACCGCCGGGCGCATGCGATCGCGATCGCGTAGAGCGCGCCGGTGTAAATCCAGGTGGCGTTGAACACGGGCGCGGATCATAAGGCAGAGGAGCGCGGCGGCGGTCAGCAGGGCGACGATCGACGCGATGCGGAACGAGGTGTCGACGTAGCGGATGCGAACGTTGGTGTGACCGGCGGGAACCGCAAACGCGAGGAAAGGGCCGTCCGCCGTTGCGTGCGCTC
>DASYJY010000195.1:0-12494 GCA_035995985.1 Thermoanaerobaculia bacterium
CGTATGCAACACGTGGGTGTTCATGCGTTACCGCTTGCCCGGGTCGCAAAACCGCTTCGGGGTCCATGCGTTACCGCTTGCCCAGGGTGGAAAACCGCGTCGGGGTCATACGTCGATCCGTGCGGGCGTCGCGAATGATGCGGCCTGACGTCGTGAAACGACTCCTCGTCCTTCTCCTTACGAATCACCTGCAGCACCTGCACTTGGTTCATCACTTCAATAAGCTCTTCCAGCCCGGCTCGAGCCCGGCCGGCGTTGCCGAGACACACGAGCTTTTTTCTGAATGGCGCGGGGTAGTGTCCTGAATTAGGACACTACCGACGATCGAGGAAAAGGGCACGGGTCGGAAAGCGGTCTACCACGCCGGGCAGGCTCGCCGAGTCGGTGAATAACGTGCATCGTGGTGTTACTGGTACCGAGCCGGTCATCGTGATCGTCACTTACGCAGGCTCGCAGGGGCAACCACTGTCCGTCCTGGTGAACGACGGTAGAGGGCCCGCGCCTGACTGAATCCCCATTGCCGGCGCCAATGAATGATGGGCGGGAGCCACCCACGGTCCCGCCACGTTACTGGTTCCGGAGACGAAGGCGCCGTTGCTGGAAGCATGACCGGAGTGATCGCTAAGAGCGGAGGAGCCGACAGGAAACAGAACTCGACGAAGCCCTGCGGCGATTGCCGATTTGCTCGACCGGGGTGCCAGGTCGGAGTAGGCTCCCGACATGAGATCGCGAGCAGTGGTGATGCGCCGCACCGGCGCGCCGAATGTCCTTGCGATCGAGGAAGTTGAAGCGCCATGCCTTCGCGCCGGAGAGGTTCGGATTCGAGCGCTGGCGTCGGCGGTCAATCATTCGGACCTCGAGATTCGCGCCGGAAGGTGGGCCATTCACCGCACACCGCAGTTTCCTTATGTCCCCGGACTGGAAGTCGTCGGCGATGTGGTCGAAGTCGGAAGTGGCGTGGGGCAGGTCCACGAGGGCGCTCGGGTCTGGACGACGATGCAAGGTCTGGGCGGGGTACGAGCGGAGCGAGACGGTGGGTACGCTGAATATGTGGTGGTCTCGGCCTCGGCCGTCGCTCTGCTGCCAAGGACGGTTGATCCCGTAGCCTTTGCTGCTGTGGGCCTCGCCGGCGTGACGGCCCATCGAGGGCTGCTGACGCTCGGTGCGCTTCCCGGTAAGGTGCTGGCCGTTACGGGTCCGACAGGTGGCGTGGGATCCATTGCGGTGATGCTCGGCCGGCAGGCAGGAGCGAACGTGGTGGAGGTCGATCGGGACACGGGGCCGCTGCAGGCCGGGAGTGTGGACGCCGTCCTGGATGTCGTCGCTGGGCCGCGGTTCCCGGAGCTGGTGGCGTCGCTACGCCACGCCGGCCGGTACTGCCTTGTCGGCGCAGCGGCTGGCGGCGATGTGCGCTTCGACGCCTGGAGTTTGCTGAATGCGCTCACCCTGACGGGATATTCGACAGAGGACATTGACGGCGATGGACTGCGCGCGACAACCGATGCATTGCTCGAAGCAAGACTTCCCAGCATCAACTGCACCGTGCTACCGCTCGCTGAAGCCGCGCGGGCCCACGCCCTGCTCGAAGGCCGTGAGGTCAACGGCCGCGTGGTGCTAATTCCCTGCGAACCGTCGCAGCTTGAAGGCAAGCGGTCTGAGACACCGCGGCGAGACGAGCGGCAGTGATTTGATACTTGATCAATCCAACGAGTCTCGTGTGGTGACTTCCCTGTCCCTTAACATCTTTGCGGCGCATACGACCCCGAGGCCGACGTGCGATCGGTTCTTTGTTCCTCGTTTATCCTTCATCTTTCACCATTCGTATAATGCCCCCGTGACGGTACAGATCCCCACGGCTCCCGCCGAGCAGGCACCGAGCTTTACGCTCAACGACCTGCTCGTTTACATGGCCAAGCAGCAGGCGTCCGATCTCCATCTGAAGCCGATGCGGCCGCCGCTGCTGCGCATTCGCGGCAAGCTCGTGCCGGTCAAGAGCGATCCGCTCAAGCCGGCCGATCTGGAGAAGATGCTGCTGCCGCTGCTCAGCCGCGGGCAGAAGGAAAAGTTCGAGACGCTGCAGTCGGTCGACTTTGGCTACGGCGTTCCGGGCGTGGCCCGCTTCCGCGCCAACCTCTACCTGCAGCGCGGCACGGTTGCCGGCGTCTTCCGCCGCATCCCCATCAACCTGCAGACGATCGAGGCGCTCGATCTGCCCGACGCGATCCGCGAGCTGACGCAAATCCCCGACGGCCTCGTGCTCGTCACCGGTCCGACCGGCTCGGGCAAGTCGACGACGCTGGCGGCGATGATCTCGCACATCACCGAGACCGAGCCGCTGCACATCGTCACCATCGAAGACCCAATCGAGTTCCTCTTCGTCGACAAGACCGCCGCGATTTCGCAGCGCGAGGTAGGCACCGACACGCCGAACTTCAAAGAGGCGCTGCGCAACGCCATGCGCCAGGATCCCGACGTGATCATGGTCGGTGAGATGCGCGACACGGAAACGGTGGAAACGGTGCTGACCGCCGCGGAGACGGGACACCTCGTTTTCTCCACGCTGCACACGAACAACGCGGCGCAGACGATCGACCGGATCATCGACACGTTTCCGCCCGATCAGCACAAACAGGTCCGCTCGCAGTTCGCGCTCGTGCTGCGCGGCATCATCTCGCTCAAGCTGATCAAGACCACCACCGGCGCGCTCACCGCAGCCGTGGAGATCCTCAAGAACTCGCCGCGCATCGCCCGCCTCATCGAAGAAGGCAACACGAAGGACATCCTCGATGAGATGGAGTCGTCGGTCGGCCTTTACAAAATGCAGTCGATGAATCAATCGCTCATCGCGCTGCTCGTGCATCAGATGATTTCGTACCAGGACGCGATGAACCTTTCCAGCGATCCCGACGACCTGTCGCTGAAAGTCCGCAAGCTCTTCCCGCAAATCGAAGAGCGCGTCCGCCAGGGAGGAGACATGGCTCCGAGCAATTCCGATTACTCACAGATCACCGAGCTGATGGACATCAAGCGGCTGTACGAAGAGCAGGAAGTGCACTGGCGTCACCGCGTATCGGTGAAGGAGGAGGAGATCGAAAATCTGAAACACGACATGGAGTTTCTCCGCCAGAACGTCCAGCAGAGCTCCGCGTCCCGCTCGCAACACGATGAAGAGGTGACCCGCCTCCGCGGCGACAACGAACGCCTCCGCGCCGACGCCCAGGCCAAGATCACCCAGCTCCAGGAACGCATCAAGGAGCTGAACCAGAAGCTGATGGCGATGGGAGGAGTGAAGAAGTAGCGGCCATGCCTTCCACACCATCGCGGCAAATCGAAACGTTCCCCAACCCGAACCCCGAACGCGACTATGAGATCGCCTTCGAGGCGCCGGAGTTCACCTGCCTCTGTCCGATGACGGCCCAGCCGGACTTTGCCACCATCCGCATCCGCTACGTGCCGGATGAAAAATGCGTGGAGCTGAAGTCGCTCAAGCTCTATCTCTGGTCGTATCGCGATGAAGGGACGTTCCACGAGGCGGTCACGAACAAGATCGCCAACGATCTCATCGCCGCCCTCGAGCCGCGCTACCTCTACGTCGAAGGCGACTTCTACATCCGCGGCGGCATCAAGACCGTGGTGAAGGTGGAGCACCGGAAGAAAAATTAAAGCTCCGCCTCCGCACCCGTCAGCACCCGGAACGCGTCGATGTATTTTTCGCGTGTCTTCATTACGACATCTTCCGGTAACTCGGGTGGCGTCGACGCTTTGTCCCATCCGGTCGTTTCCAGCCAGTCGCGGACGAATTGTTTGTCGAACGACGGCGGGTTCTTTCCGACGGCGTAAAGGTCCGCCGGCCAGAAGCGGGAGGAGTCGGGAGTGAGGGCTTCGTCGATCCAGACGACGATGTTTCCGCGCGTTGCATGCTCATCGATGCCGAATTCGAATTTTGTGTCGGCGATGATGATGCCGCGCGTCTCCGCGAATTCGGCGGCGCGTTTATAGATCCGCAGCGTCAGATCGCGAAGCTCGGCGGCGAGGTCGTCGCCGACGATCGTGCACATCCGCTCGAACGAAATGTTCTCATCGTGGCCGGTCTCTTCTTTCGTCGCCGGCGTGAAGATCGGCTCGCGCAGTTTGCTGGCGGTGGTCAGCCCTTTTTCGAGTTCGATTCCGCAGACGCGGCCAGTCTCGTTGTACTCCTTGAGTCCCGATCCGACCAGGTAGCCGCGTGCAACACATTCGACCGGCACGACGCGGCACTTCTTCACAATCACGCTTCGTCCGCGCAGATCGGGATGCGCGCGCACCTCGGCGGGGAACGCATCCCACTCCGTTTCGAGGAGATGGTTTCCGATGTCGCCGAAGTGGCGGAACCAGAACGTCGACATCTGCGTCAGGATTTTTCCCTTGTCGGGTATTCCGGGCGAGAGGACGACGTCGAACGCGGAGATACGATCCGTCGCGACGAAGAGAAACGAATCGCCGAGGTCGTAGACATCGCGCACTTTTCCGCGGCGGGCGAGTGGGAGAGGAAGGCTGGTTTCGAGAAGAGCCGGCATGGTGACGAAAAGTTTATCCTGACGCGCCGCGCAGCGGCACGTCAGGATCTCCGGTCAGCCCGTACTACCGGTTATCAGCACGAACTCTGCTGTTGACGACACTCGCCTGCCCCAGCCGTGTTGCCGTTTCCCGAATCCCGCGCGCGAGCTCCGAGTCAATCTTCCGGCCGAGGATCTGCGGCATGCCCATCTTGAAGAGCACTTTCGCGTTGGCGAGAAGCGTCGGACCTTGATACGTCGGATCGCCGGAGAGATCATCGATCGTCGACGAGTAAGGAAAGACCACCGCTTGTTTCGATGGATCATCGACGAAGAATTCGATCGACCCGCCGTCCACTTCGGCCGGCAGTGACGCCTGACGATGTCCGAGTGCCGGGATGTCGAGCGTTGAACCTTGTTTGATCGTCTTGCCGTCGGCGTCGTAGATGTTGATGCGCAGCGTTACATTGGAGCGGCCGAGGTTCACCGCGCCGACGTTCGTGCGCCAGCCGAGGCGGGAGACGTTGCGGATGCCGTGAGCCACGGCGCTGATACCGTCGCTTTTGAAATCCTGCAGGCCTGCCCATACGCCGGGGATGGTCTGCCCGTACGTGCCGCTCTTCACGTTGTTGTATGTGTTGGTCGTGACCAGAAACGACCGCGACACCACGTCATTCGGCACCGCCGGATTGTCCTCGGCGAACGTGGCCACGAGCAGCGCGCCCGATCCGTTCTTGATGCCGAACAGATCGTCGAGGATGTTGTCCGACAACACCGTCCCATTCGCGGGAACCGTGAACGTCTTCTCGCTGCCGGCGCCGCCGCCGGTCGGCAGAAATGTGACGCTGACCGTGAGCGGGTGGTCGAGCTGCGGATTGAAGACGCTGAATTGCGTCAGCCAGCGCGTCCCGAAGTTGCCTGCGGCATTGGCCGAGGCCGGGATGACATACGTGTCATTAATCTGCGCGGCGAGTGGAAGTGAGACGACAACGAGTAGCAGGGTGATGAAAATGTACCTGGAAGTGTTCATCGTGAATCCTTTCCGGGTACCGGCGATGGTGAAGAACGAGAGTTGACGCGATGTCATTCCTGAGTAAACCCTTTTCACCACAGAGACACAAAGGACACAGAGCTCTGGGTTCCCTGTGCCTCTGTGGTGAAAGGGTTAAGGTCCTACCGCTGCTCCATCCCCTTGTAATCGCGCCGCTGCGCGCCGGTGAAAATCTGGCGCGGCCGGGCGATCTTCTGATCGGGATCGTTGAGCATCTCGCCCCATTGCGCGAGCCAGCCGGAGACGCGGGGGATGGCGAAGAGGACGGGGAACATGTCCATCGGGAACTTCATGGCCTGGTAGATCAGGCCCGAGTAAAAGTCGACGTTCGGGTAGAGCTTGCGCTTGATGAAGTACTCGTCTTCGAGCGCGATCCGTTCCAGTTCGAGCGCGATGTCGAGGAGGGGACTCATGCCGGTGACTTTGAAGACGTCGTACGCCACCTTCTTGATGATCGTGGCGCGCGGGTCGTAGTTCTTGTAGACACGATGGCCGAAGCCCATCAGCTTCACGCCTTCGCCCTTTTTCACCTTCTCGATGAATGCCGGGATGTTCTGCTTCGAGCCGATCTCCGTCAACATGCGGATGACCTGTTCGTTCGCGCCGCCGTGCAGCGGTCCGTACAGCGCGGCGCACGCCGCGGCGACAGCGGAGTACGGATCGACGTGCGAGCTGCCGACGACGCGCATCGTGCTCGTCGAACAGTTCTGTTCGTGATCGGCGTGGAGGATGAAGAGCACGTCGAGCGCGCGCTCGAGAGCCGGCTCCGGCTCGTAACGCAGCTCCGTGGTGCGATACATCATGTTCAGGAAGTTGCCCGGATACGACAGCTCGTTGTCGGGATAGACGTACGGCATGCCGACCATGTGGCGATAGCCGAAGCCGGCGATGGTGATCATCTTGGCGATGAGCCGTTCGATCTGCCGCTTCCGAACTTCCTCATCAAAAATGTTCTTGGCTTCGGGATAGAACGTCCCGAGGGCGCTGATCATCGCGATGAGCATGCCCATCGGATGGGCGTTATAGCGGAATGAGTCGAGGACGCCTTTGAGATTCTCGTTGATGAACGTGTGATACGTGATCGTGTGGGTCCAGCCGGCCAGTTCGTCCTTCGTCGGCAACTCGCCGTTTAGGAGCAGCCATGAGGTTTCGAGGTACGTGCTCTGCTCCGCGAGCTGCTCGATCGGATAGCCGCGGTATTCGAGGATGCCTTTGTCGCCGTCGATGTAGGTGATCGCGCTGCGGCATGCGGCCGTGTTCATGAAGGCCGGGTCGTACGTCATCAGGCCGAAGTCGTCGTCGTTGACTTTGATCTTGCGCAGATCGGTGGCGCGGATGGTTTCTTCGTTGATGGGGACTTCGTACGACTGACCCGTACGGTTGTCGGTGATGGTGAGGCTGTTGGTCGGCAAAAGACTCCTCCGGTGCAAATCGAGCGCGTCAATCTATCAAATGTCGCCAGCGCGCGCAGCGGCGAGCGCGGTTGCGACGATGGCCGCGGTCTCGGCGCGGAGCCGGCGGACGCCGAGGCATTCGAACGCGCAGCCGTGTTCGCGAGCAACTTGCAGCTCGCGTTCCGACCAGCCGCCCTCGGGGCCGATGAAGAGGGTCATCGCATTGCCGGCTTGCGACGGTGTCGTTTCCGCGTCGGCATCGAAGACGATTTTCGTTCCGTCACGCTTGACGATTTCGTCGAACGGTTGCGGCTCTTCGATGATCGGAATGACTGATCGCCCCGACTGCTTGACCGCCTCGAAAACGATCTTCCGCCAGCGCTCCGCTTTGCCGCGATACCGTTCGGCGCGAATTTCAACGCGGTCAGTGACGAGCGGAACGATCGAGCGGACGCCGAGCTCCGTCGCCTTCTGCATGACGATGTCGAACTTGTCGAGGTTGATGATCGACATCGCCAGATGAATCGCCACGCGCGCTTCACGATCTGGCGCCGCGCCGACGATCTGCAATCCTTCCGCCGTGTACTTCGCGACGAATGACGCGCCGCGTCCGTTGAAGACTTCGACCTCTTCGCCGTCGCGCACGCGCACCACATGCGCGTGATGTTGCTCGTCGTGACTCAGCGCGAGCGTGTTGCCGGAGATGAGGTCGGCGTCGATATAGAAACGATGTTTCACGTTGTCATCCTGAGCCGCCGGAGCCGAGGAGCGCGAAGCGCGAACGGCGGAGGACGGTCGAAGGACCCCCCAGCTGATAACCAGGTGGGGCGGTGGTGAATCACGATGCAAGCACTGAGGGGGTCCTTCGACCGTCCTGCGCGACTTCGCCTTCAGCTACGTCGCTCCGGCGGCTCAGGATGACAGCTTAATCCTCTCCTTCGCGAACGGAACCAACAGCAGGCCCGGGATTCCGAGCAGCACCGTGAGCCAGAAGTATGCCGCGTAGCCGTGGTTCTGCGCGATCCAGCCGCTCGGCGTTCCGATGACGACGCGCGTCAGACCGAAGGCGGCGGTGAGCATCGCGTACTCGGTGGCGGCGCGTTCGCGGTCGCAGATGGCCATGAGGAACGCGAGGAACGCGCCGGTGCCGAGGCCGTAGCCGATGTTCTCGACGATCGCGGCGGCGTAGATGGCCCAGCGTCCGGCGTGCATCGTTGCCACGAGCGCGTAGCCCAGGTTCGATGCGATCTGCGCGGCGCCGAGCCAGAGCATGGCGCGATACAAACCGATGCGCGCCACGATCGCGCCGCCGGCGATCGCGCCGAGAATGCTGATGATCACGCCGATGACCGAGGTAATCGTGCCGATCTCCGCGGGCGAGTAGCCGCGGTCGACCCAGTACGGTTTGATCATTGCGTAGATGGCGAGCTCGCCCAATCGATAGAGCAGGACGATGGCGAGCAGGACGCCGGCGCGCGGACGGCGAAGCCATTCGCCGAGGCCGCGGAAAAGGTCGGCGATCGATTTGCGGTCGCCGCGCGCTCCGCGATCGTCAGGCAATCGCAGCGCGACGATTAGCACGATGATCGCGATCGCGCCGCTCGCGGCGAAGCTGCCACGCCATCCGATCACACTCGACAGCGCGACCAATCCGCCGCCGCCGACGATCAGCGCCGTGCGATACGCGGCCACGCGGATTGAGTTGACCGGACCGACAAATTCCGGCGGCGTTGCCCGAATCGTAAACGCGTCGACGGCGAGATCCTGCGTGGCCGAGGCGATGGCGAAGATGGCAAGGATCGTCCAGAAGACCGGCCCCGCCGTTACGGGCATGAACGCGAACACCGCCATGCAAATCGCCATTGCCAGGACGGCGGTGGCGATCCAGCGGCGATACGTTCCGAACGCGTCGACCAGCGGCGACCAGAAGACTTTGAGTGTCCATGCCGAGGCGACGGTGCTGAGGAATCCGATCGCGGTCAATTCGACGTGGTGCACGCGCAGATACACCGGCATCAAATCGCTCACGATCCCGAACGGCAGCCCCTCCGAAAAGTAGAGAAGCGCGGCGACGGAAGCCGCGTACCAGCGCGTTTGATGCCGATCGGCCGGAGTCAAGGTCGGACATTATCGCCGCCACCGCGTGGCAGAATGCGCGCGCATGTCGCAGGCGATCACATTCGGCACAGACGGCTGGCGCGCCGTCATCGCCGGTGGATTTACATTCGATAACGTGCGCCGCGTCAGCGACGCCATCGCCGTCGCCGCGCGGACGCTGCAGCCGCCGGACGGCATCGACCGCAACGCGCTCGTGGTCGGATTCGACCGCCGTTTTCTTTCGCGCGAGTTCGCAACGTTGGTCGCGGAGACGTTGAAATCCGCCGGCTTTCGCGTCGTTCTGTCGACCGCGCCAACACCGTCGCAGACGATCTCGTTCACCGCGTGGCGCCGCAAACTCCTCGGCGGTGTCGTCGTCACCGCCAGTCACAATCCTGCGAAGTACAACGGACTCAAATTCAAAGCGTGGTACGGCGGATCGGGCCTGCCCGAAATGTACGCGGCCATCGCAGCATCCCTCGGCCAATCCTCTCCGCGCGAAGGGGGATCGATCGAGGAGTCCGATCTGCTCGACGACTACGTTGCCGCGTTGCGCGCGCAGGTGGCCGTGGCGAAAAGCGTTCGCATTCTCCACGATCCGATCCACGGCGTTTCCTCCGGCCTCGCATCGCGCATCCTCGGCCGCGACGTGGCGACGATCCGCGGCGAGATCAATCCGTCCTTCGGCGGTGTGAATCCAGAGCCGATCGCGGAGAACCTCGGGGCGTCGATGGACGTGATGCGGGGATCGGGAGTCGGGAGTCGGGTGTCGGAAGGAATGGTCGCTACGACCCCCGACTCCCGACTCCCCACTCCCTACGACCTCGGCATCTGCAACGACGGCGACGCCGACCGTCTCGGCATCCTCGACGAAAAAGGCGCGTTCGTCTCGCCGCAGAAAATCATCGCGTTGCTCGCGCTCTACCTCGTGCGCGAGAAGAAGCTGACTGGCGAGATCGTGAAGACGTTTTCGACGTCGCGGCTTGTCGAGAAGGTCGCTCGCGCGCTCGGCACTGGCTTTACAGAAACCGCCATCGGCTTCAAGTACGTAGCCGACCTGATGCTTACGCGCGACATTCTCATCGGCGGCGAAGAGAGCGGCGGCATCGGCTTCGGCCATTTTCTGCCTGAGCGCGACGGCATCCTCTCCGGCCTCCTGGTCGCCGAGTGCGTCGGGCACTACGGCAAACCGTTGTCGGCGATCGTCGATGCGATGGAAGCCGAGTTCGGCGCGCTGCACTACGACCGCCGCGATCTGAATCGCCCGATGGATGTCTGCGCGCGTCTGATCGATCGCGTGAAAGCGGGCGATCTCGATACAGCCTTCGGTCCCGGCTTCGCGAATCGCGAGGATATAGACGGCGTGAAGATGAACTTCGCGGACGAGTCGTGGATCCTCTTCCGCAAGTCAGGGACCGAGCCGATGATTCGCATCTACTGCGAAAGTCCGGATGCTTCGAGAGTGGTCTCCATGCTCGATACGGCCGTTCGTGAGTTGGACGAGCGTTGAACCACAGAGGCACAGAGGACACAAAGAAAAGCGTTTGGCGCCGCGCCACCTACGCCGTCGTAGTCATCTGGATCGCGGCGATGGCGCGGCTGTTCATCGCCGACGTCTGGGATGAATCGAGCGCGCTGGTCGTCTTCGGCGATCCGCACCAGAGCGCGATGCAGCTCGTCTCGATGGTCCTGAAAACGCCGATGCCGTTCTGGCGTCCCGTTCCGACGATCATCATCGCGCTCGCGATTCATTTCGTGCCGGCCAATGCCGCATGGCCGCTGCTTCGGATCGTCAACATGTTGATGATCCTCACCGCCGTGGCGCTACTGACTCGCGCTGTCACGATCCAGGCGGGGCGTGACGACCGGCGCGATTTTTTCTTCGTCTTCGCCACCCTCTTTTCCGCCGGCGCCATCATCACCGGCGGCTGGTTCGCCAACATCTTCGATGCCTCGGTGCTCCTCCTCGCCGCCTGCGGTTTGCTGCTGCTCGCTCGCGGTTGGTTCCTGAAAGCGGGATTCGTCTTCGGCATCGCCTTCTTCTTCAAAGAAAACGCCGCGATGATTTTTCCGCTGCTGCTTCTGCTCGTCGCCATCGACCGCTTAAAACTTCGTGATGCAGTGCGCACCGCGCTCCCGGCGATGGTCATCGGAACGGTCTACTTCGCGTTACGCGGTCTCGTCGTTCCCTTCGGCTCCGGCGCGGATACGCACCAGTTCCGCATGGATATGGTCATACCTACGGCCGCCGGTCTCCTCGAAAGCTACTGGCGGGAAACGTTGTGGGGCCGGCCGGGTGTAGTCGGATACGCCGTCTTCGCCTTATCGCTGATCGCCATGCGCGGATATCGCGCACGAGCCGCTTTCGCCGTCTACATCGCCTTCGCCATCGTCATCTATCTATCGATGTTCACCGTCTATCAAGGACACGAACTGGCGCGATACGTGATGGCGGTGCCGCACCTGACGTTTCTTCCGCGGCTGTACTTCGTTCCTGTAACGCTCACGCTCTTTGTCTTCGCGCTGGACCGGCGATGGTGGGTGATCGCGATCCTGGCCATTCCGCTGTTGGCCGGCGCGGCGGGAACCTATTCACGGTACCAGCGCTTTCAGCGGAACTATCGCGATGTCTATCGTTACGCGCAACACGAGCCGAAACCGGTCCGGATCGATTACGCCATGAAGCCGCTGCACGATCCGCGGCGCGGCATCGACATCGGCGACTTTCCTGACGCGGCGCTGAGGCTCGACCCGAGGACGGGACGGATCGTTAGAAGGTAAACTTCGCGCCGTGGCCACACCTGAACAAACTGAAACGATCCGCACGCAGTTCACGCGCGAGAGCATCATCGACGACTACCGCGTCGCGTGGCGCTCGCGGCAGGCCAGCCTTATCGGCCGCAGGGAAGTGCTGACTGGCAAGGCCAAGTTCGGCATCTTCGGCGACGGCAAAGAGGTCGCGCAGCTTGCCATGGCTCGCGCCTTCCGCAAGGGCGACTGGCGCAGCGGCTACTACCGCGATCAAACGTTCATCTTCGCTGCTGGCATCGGCACGCTCGACGAATTCTTCGCGCAGCTTTACGCCAATGCCGACGTCGAGAACGATCCGTGGTCAGGCGGCCGCTCGATGAATTGCCACTTCGCATCGCGCCTCACGAACCCCGACGGCTCGTTTCGCAATCAGACCGACACCTACAACACCTCGGCCGACGTTTCGCCGACCGGTTCGCAGATGCCGCGGCTTGTCGGACTGGCGTATGCGTCGAAGGTCTATCGCGAGATCGAAGAGTTGAAAGCGGCCACGCAGTTTTCGCGCAACGGCGACGAGATCGCGTGGGGCACCATCGGCAACGCCAGTTGTGCGGAGGGGATGTTCTGGGAGTCGATTAACGCGGCGGGCGTGCTGCAGGTGCCGAT